>JBARVN010000170.1:0-14432 GCA_049646285.1 Albidovulum sp.
GCCATCGCTCTGCCAATCGCAGGATTGATGTCAGACGCACCCGCAGCGGACATGGCAGTAAAAGCATCAAGCCTCGTCGCAGCAATGCGGCAGTGCGGGTGTGAGTTGAACAACGCTTCAATCCAGCACTCCTTCCTTGCCTTGGTTGTGATCCCCGAATTGCGCATATCGGATCTGGGTCTAGTTGACGTGCGCATATTTGAATTTACAGGACTACTTGAATGACATCTGATCCGACGACTCTTTCGCCGATAACTGCGGCACACGAAATGTTCATGGACGCTGAAGCGGCCGTATCGCGGCTTGAGGCGCTTTATGCGCAAGCGATCCATTTTTTACACGACAAGTTCACAGCGACCCTTGCGGGGGAACGATCTTCAAACCGGGTTCGGGCCTTTTATCCAGAGGTGCGGATCACCACCACCAGCCACGCCAAGGCCGACAGTCGGCTGAGCTACGGGCACGTGTCGATGCCCGGTACCTATTCGACGACTATCACCCGGCCAGATCTGTTCAGGCAGTATCTTGTACAGCAGCTAGAAATTCTGATCCGCAGCCACGGTGTTCCGGTGAGCATCGGGTCCAGTACAACGCCGATCCCGGTGCATTTTGCAATGGTGCCAAACGCGACGGTTTCGATCCCGCAAGAAGGCGTGTTGGATTTTACGCTTCGCGATGTGTTTGATGTGCCCGATCTTTCCACCACCAACGATGATATCGTCAATGGCACGGCGAAACCAAATCTGGATGGGTCTGGCCATTTGGCCCCGTTCACCGCGCAGCGTGTGGATTATTCGCTGGCCCGGCTGTCGCACTATTCTGCCACGGATCCTGAGCATTTCCAAAACCACGTTCTGTTCACCAACTACCAATTCTACGTCGATGAATTCGAAGCCTATGCCCGCAGCGTGCTGGCCGATCCGTTGTCGGGCTATACCAGCTTCGTGTCACCCGGCAATGTCGAGATTACGTCGGCAGATGAGGACATTCCGCATCTTCAAAAGCTGCCGCAGATGCCCACCTACCATCTGAAGCGTCGTGGCGGGCAAGGGATCACTCTGGTCAACATCGGTGTGGGCCCGTCAAATGCGAAAACTGCGACCGACCACATCGCAGTTCTGCGGCCACATGCCTGGTTGATGGTCGGTCACTGCGCTGGGCTGAGAAACAGCCAGTCTTTGGGCGATTTCGTGTTGGCACATGCCTATGTGCGCGAAGACAAGGTGCTGGATGACGACCTGCCAGTCTGGGTGCCGATCCCGGCGCTGGCCGAAATCCAGATCGCGCTTCAAGAAGCGGTTGCGGAAGTGACGCAACTGGATGGGTATGAACTAAAGCGCATCATGCGTACGGGCACTGTCGCATCGGTGGACAACCGCAACTGGGAACTTCGTGACCAGACTGGCCCCGTTCAGCGGCTCAGCCAGTCGCGCGCAGTTGCGTTGGATATGGAAAGTGCAACGATCGCTGCAAACGGCTTCCGGTTCCGTGTGCCCTACGGCACGCTGCTCTGCGTCTCAGACAAGCCTCTGCACGGAGAGTTGAAACTGCCGGGTATGGCCACAGCCTTCTACAAAACCCAGGTCAGCCGCCACCTTCTGATCGGTGTTCGGGCCATGGAACGCTTGCGCGAAATGCCTTTGGAACGTATCCACAGCCGCAAGCTGCGCAGTTTTGAGGAGACCGCGTTCCTCTAGCAGGCGGCTGATCGGGCGTTTTAATGGCCTTCTAGGCGGAAAATAGCACCAAACAGGCGGAAATCTCTTGCTTTGCTCCACAAAAGATTGTGTAGCAACACTATATGAAGCTAAATGACGCAGATGAACCCCCAACCCACGGGGCACAGTGAGGAGACAGATATGTCCAAACCAATGACCAAGACCCAACTCGTCGCCACCCTGGCCGAAGAAATGGGCGCGGACAAAAAGACCGCTTCTGCGGCCCTTGATGCGATTTCTGCGGTTGTGACCCGCGAAGTGGCGGCCGGTGGCGCCGTCACCCTGCCAGGTATTGGCAAAGTACAGTGCCGCGCCCGCCCAGAGCGTCAGGTACGTAACCCCGCCACTGGCGAGACGATGATGAAAGCAGCAGACAAAGTGGTGAAAGTTGCTATCGCCAAAGCGCTGAAAGACAGCGTTAACGGCTGATAGCGCATGCAGCACCTACGGGTGTTTGTGAGATTTCAAGGGTCGCCTACGGGCGGCCCTGTTCATTTCTACGGCCGATCAATTGCGCTTAGCGCTTGAACAACTGCCGTCGACGTGCAGACATGCGCGAGCTGAAACTGGCAGGTCTTGTTCAAAGTTTGGGCAGTGCACCGTCTGTTCGCAAATGGGTCTTGATCAGAGGTGCGGCATGGACATTCGTTCAATCGGAATGGGGTTGGCCTTTGCCCTGATGTGGTCTTCGGCCTTTTCCACCGCGCGAATGATTGTCATGGACGCGCCACCCCTCACAGCGCTGAGCGTGCGCTTCCTGATTTCCGGCATGATCGGCGTGGCTATTGCCGCCCTGATGGGGCAAAGCTGGCGGCTGAGCCGCGGGCAGTGGCGATCAGTGATGATATTTGGGATCTGCCAGAATGCGCTGTATCTGGGGCTGAACTTCGTGGCGATGCAGTGGGTCGAAGCGTCTGTGTCGGCGATAATTGCCTCGACCATGCCGCTGCTGGTGGCGATTTTGGGCTGGCTGTTTTTGGGCCAATCCGTTCGCCCCCTTGGTATGGCCGGGCTGGTGGCCGGGGTGATTGGCGTGGCGATTATCATGGGATCACGGATGTCAGGTGGCGTCAGCTTGGCCGGATTGGGGCTTTGCATGCTGGGCGCGTTGGCTTTGGCGATCGCGACGTTGACGGCACGAGGCGCATCATCGCAAGGCAATGTGTTGATGATCGTGGGCCTGCAGATGCTGGTCGGCGCGGCCGTGTTGTCGGTCTTTGCCGTTACCACCGAAGAATGGCAGGTCAACTGGACCCCGCGCCTTGGATTTGCCTTTGCCTATACCACGCTGGTTCCCGGACTGATCGCCACTTGGATCTGGTTCCGGCTGATCGAGCGGATCGGGGCGGTGCGGGCCGCGACATATCACTTCCTAAACCCGTTTTTTGGCGTCGCCGTGGCTGCGGTCCTGCTAAACGAACAGCTTGGACTATTGGACATTCTGGGCGTTGCAATCGTGGCAGGCGGAATACTTGCCGTGCAGCTATCAAAACAGACGCGCTGATCACCAGTTGGGGATCACCACTTTGGCGGCGGTGAGCCAAGCTCTTTTGCCAGATCCGCAAGATAGCGCCGCATCACGGTTGCGCGGTCTTCGGCCAGCCTTCGGCCAGTTGCGGTCAGAAATGTTTCGGGTAGCTTTAAAAGCTTCACTTCAAAATGATCCAGCGCATAGGCCGTATCATCGGGCACGCGTTCAGTTGCAAACGGGTCCGCCCAGTTAAAAAGCGGCCTTTGCAAAGCACCCGAGACGGCAAAACACCGTGCAATGCCAACGGCACCCAACGCTTCCAGTCGATCCGAATCACGTAATACCTTGGCTTCTGGTGACGTGGGGGCTGTGCCCGCCGACCAGCTATGCGCCTCAATCGCGTGGCGCGCTTGTGCGATCTCATTGGGGCTTAGCCCCAATGCCTCCATCACCGGCCCGGCCGCTGCGGCCGACAAGCCGGCCGCGCGCGCGCGTTTTGGGTGATCTTTTGGCAGGCTTACAATGTCATGCAGATAGGCCGCACAAATCAACACCGCCGACGGGGCCATGCCCTCGCCATGTGCTATCGTGCGGGCGTTGGCCCAGACCCGGTCCGCATGGGCCAGATCATGCGCGGCGTCATGGTTCCCGTCGACCGCATCCGACAGTGCCTGTCTTAATGATGTGCGTAAGGTCAGCAGGTTCATTCCGCGCCGATCCGCCCACCGGCATCGCCGACCTGTCCTCGGTGAAGCAAGAAATGATCCAAGATCACGCAAGCCATCATCGCTTCACCAACCGGCACGGCACGGATGCCCACGCATGGGTCGTGACGGCCCTTGGTAATAATCTCTGCCTCTTCGCCGCTTATTGTGATGGTTTTGCGGGGCGTCAGGATCGACGATGTTGGTTTAACGGCGAAACGCACCACCAGATCCTGACCGGATGAGATACCGCCCAGAATGCCGCCCGCGTGGTTTGAACTGAACACCGGCTTGCCGTCATTCCCCATAAAGATCTCATCAGCATTCTCGACACCGGTCAGCTCTGCAGCGCCCATACCCGCGCCGATCTCAACGCCCTTCACGGCATTGATCGACATCATCGCTGCGGCCAAATCAGTGTCTAACTTGCCGTAAATCGGCGCACCCAGACCAGCGGGTACGCCCGAGGCGATCACTTCAATTACGGCGCCGACGGAATTGCCATCCTTGCGCAGCGCGTCCAGATGCGCGGCCCAGATCTGGGCAGCGGCGGCATCGGGGCACCAAAAGGGGTTTTCTTCCACCTGAGCCAGATCAAATCGGCTACGGTCCGCTTTCAGCCTGCCCATCTGTACCATATAGCCGGTGATATTGACCTCAGGCAGCAAAGCATTCAACACCTGACGCGCAACACCGCCCGCAGCCACGCGCGCCGCGGTTTCGCGGGCAGATGAACGGCCCCCACCGCGCGGGTCACGAAGCCCGTATTTCTGGTGGTAGGTGATGTCGGCATGTCCGGGTCTGAATTTTTGCGCGATATCCCCGTAGTCTTTTGAACGTTGATCGGTATTCTCAATCATCAGCTGAATAGGCGTACCGGTTGTGCGGCCCTCATACACACCGGACAGGATCTTTACGGCGTCCGCCTCACGGCGTTGGGTGGTGTATTTGTTCTGGCCGGGCTTGCGCCGGTCAAGCCAATGCTGAAGCATCGACACGTCGAGCGTAATTCCCGGCGGGCACCCATCGACAGTGGCCCCCAAGGCTGGCCCATGGCTTTCGCCCCAGGTCGTTATACGAAAAAGATGGCCGAAAGTGTTCAAACTCATGCGCAGGCTCCCTTACACGGGGAATAATCGGCATCGACGGCTGTGGAAAGGATGATTTTCATAGCGACTTGATCATGCAGACTTTGGGACCGCGCATTTCCGAGATCTGCCATCCCAGCCGTTCATAAAGCCGGACGTTCTGTGGCATCAGGGTGTGGGTCGCAAGAACGAGGGTAACGCACCCTTTGGCACGGCTATAGTCTTCGGCCGTGGTGATCAGTGCTCGGCCGATCCCCATGCCGCTAAAATCGGGGTCCACAGCCAGATTGACCAAGTGCGCTTCTGTACCTGTGATGTGCAATATCAGCCCGCCGACAATTGTCCGGTTGGCAGTCGCGACCCAGACATGATGATCGGCAATATCTTCCGCGACACCCTGCGACACATCTGGCAGATCCGGTATTGCTACCACGAAAGGTGCATAGGCTGCGGTGACACAACGGATCAGAGCGGGGGCGTCGTGTATTGTGGCCGGTCGGATTGAAACTTTGGACATGGATGTATTTGGGCGCGTGCGGTGGACGAATGCAAGACTCGTAACGCCTGCGCCGCTTGCAGCGTAAGATCAGGTGGTCTAATAGCCAACCTACCTCGGGGTGCTCTGGCGACAGGGTTGAGATGCGTAAAGCGAACCCGTTGAACCTGAACCGGTTAAGACCGGCGGAGGGAAGGTAAGGTGCGACAGCGTACCCCCATCTCCGCCCGCCTGACCATTGGAGGATGTGAGATGACCAAACCTACTATCTCGGCCCTGATGATCGCGGGTACCCTTGTCAGCACACCTGTGTTGGCAGCGGATACCCCAAAACTGATCGTGCTTGCGCCTGACTACTTCGGCTCAGAATGGGGCCCCGGCCCCGCGATTGAGACAGGATTTGAGGCGATTTGCGCCTGCGATCTGACCTTTACCACCGGCGATCTGATGACCCGGCTGCGCCTTGACGGCGGCAGTGGTGCGGATATTGCAATCGGTCTGTCCACCGATCAGACAGCCGCAGCTCGGGCGACCGGGCTTTTTGCTCCGCATGGGCTCGATCTGTCGGGTCTGACCCTGCCGATTACCTGGGCGGATGATATGTTTGTGCCATTCAACTGGGGTGAGACCGCGTTTGTCTATGACAAGACCAAGCTGGCCAACCCACCCGAAAGTTTTGAGGCGCTGTTGGCCGCGCCCGAAGATCTGAAAATCGTCATTCAAGATCCGCGCAGCTCGCCCTCGGGCCTTGCCCTTTTGCTTTGGGTCAAGGCCGCTTACGGCGACGATTCACGCGCCGTTTGGGAACAACTGCGCCCCAAGATCCTGACCGTCACCCCCGGCTGGTCTGAATCTTACGGCATGTTCACAGCCGGAGAGGTGGATATGGTCATGTCCTACACCACCTCCCCCGCCTACCACCTGATCGCCGAAGGGGACGACACCAAAGCCGCCGCGATCTTCCCCGAAGGGCATTATTTTATGGCCGAACTCGTGGGGAAACTGGCCGGCAGCGCTCAGCCGGATCTTTCGAGTGCCTTCATGGATTATGTGTTGTCCGACTCGTTCCAAGAGATGATTGCCACCGCAAATTGGTCTTATCCGGCGCGGATGACCGCCGCTGGCCTGCCTGATGGGTTTGACACTCTGCCTCGGCCCGAAAAATCGCTGTTCCTGGTTGAAGCCGACGCTGAGGCCGTCCGCGATGCCGCCATCGCCGAGTGGGTCGAGGTGATGAGCCAGTGACACAACCGCTGGGGATCAGGTTTGCGGCCTTTGCGGCGCTGGCGCTGATCCTTTTGCTGGTTCTGGGCACGCTGGCCGCCGTCCTGATACGGGGCGGCGGCTTTGCAGCACTTGGGCCTGCCGATTGGGCCGCAGTGCGGTTCACGGTTGGTCAGGCAGCGGTATCCGCAGCGCTCAGCCTGCTTCTTGCCATCCCGGTGGCGCGCGCCTTGGCGCGCAGGCAATTTCCGGCCCGCGCACTTCTGATCACACTTCTTGGCGCGCCGTTCATTTTGCCTGTCATCGTCGCGATCATGGGAATTCTCGCAATTTTCGGTCGGGCGGGGGTGTTGAATGACGTGCTGGCAGGGCTTGGAATCGGGCGGATCTCGATCTACGGGTTGTCCGGCGTGGTGCTGGCGCACGTTTTCTTCAATTTGCCCCTGGCCGTGCGCCTGTTGCTGCAAGGCTGGCTGGCCATTCCGGCGGAACGCTTTCGTCTGGCCTCGGCGCTGGGCTTTGGCTCAGCTGATGTGGCGCGGCATCTGGAACGGCCTATGCTACGCGCGCTTGGACCCGGCATTTTCATCACAATCTTCCTGATCTGTCTGACCAGCTTTGCCGTGGCTCTCACCCTTGGGGGTGGGCCAAGGGCGACGACAGTGGAACTGGCGATTTTTCAGGCTTTTCGATTTGATTTTGATCTGGGGCGGGCGGCGGCGCTGGCCTCGGTGCAGTTGGTGCTTTGCGCCATTGCGGCAGCAACGGCCGCATGGCTCAGCCGGTTTGAGAATTTCGGTGGCGGGCTTGATCGGGTGGTTCAGCGGTTTGATGCAAATGGGATATGGTCGCGCGGCCTCGATGTGCTGACGCTGGTTCTGGCAACCGGGTTTCTTCTTGCCCCCCTGTTCGCAGTGATCACTCAGGGCCTGCCGCAAGTGCTGCATCTGCCGGTGACCGTGTGGCAGGCGGCGCTGCGATCACTTTTACTTGCCTGCGGTTCGACCGTCATGGCGATTGCGCTGGCGCTGCCACTGGCGATTACCATAGGTTCAAGACCACGCGCGCCGGTGCAAGAAGCTTTGGGCATGCTGCCACTGGCGACATCTTCACTAGTACTCGGCACCGGACTTTTCCTGATCCTGCGGCCCGTGGCCAGCGTTGGCGCATTGGCGTTGCCGGTGACTATGGTGGTCAATGCGACCATGGCGCTGCCCTTCGCATTGCGCGCTCTGATCCCCGCCGCACGCAGGGCAGAGGTGGAATTCGGGCGGCTGGCCGAAAGCCTCGCGCTGACGGGTGCTGCCCGGTTGCGGTTGGTGACCCTGCCGCGATTGAAGCGCCCATTGGGTTTTGCGGCGGGGCTAACGGCGGCCCTATCGATGGGGGATCTTGGGGTGATTGCGCTGTTTGCGGATCAAGACAGCGCCACGCTGCCGCTGGTTCTCTACCGGCTCATGGGGTCATATCGGATGGCGGAAGCCGCCGGGGCAGCGGTGCTTTTGCTCGGGCTTAGCCTCGGCGCATTTTGGATACTCGACAGAGGGGGCAGGGCCAATGCTGACACTTGAGGGCGTCGTGATCCGGCAAGGTGACTTCCAGCTTTGTGCAGATTTTGGGGTGGATCCGGGGCAGCGGATTGCGGTGATCGGCCCTTCTGGGGCGGGGAAATCCACACTTTTGTCGGTGATTGCCGGGTTTGATACGCCAACATCGGGACGCATCCTATGGCAAGGGCAAGATCTGGCGGAGCTGACGCCGGGACAAAGGCCGCTTTCGATTCTCTTTCAGGATCAGAACCTGTTCCCGCATCTGAGTGTTGCCCAGAATGTCGGCCTTGGGCTGCGCCCGGATCTGAAACTGTTGGCGGCTGAGCATGGCGCTGTGGCCACGGCCTTGGCTCAAACCGGTTTGGATGGTCTTGGAGGGCGCACGCCTGGCACGCTATCGGGCGGGCAACAAAGCCGGGTGGCGTTGGCGCGGGCGCTTTTGCGCGCGCGACCGCTGATGTTGCTTGATGAACCCTTCGCCGCACTTGGCCCGGCGCTGAAGGCCGAGATGTTGGATCTGGTGGCCAACATTGCGGGTCAGACCGGCGCCACCGTGTTGATGGTCAGCCATGATCCGGGCGATGCGCGGCGGTTTGCACCCCATTCCATATTGGTCGCCGGGGGCCGTGCCCATGCACCGCAGCCCACCGGAGCATTGCTGGATACGCCGCCACCCGAACTCGCGGCTTATCTAGGCACATAAAAACCGCGCCCGGCAAGGCGCGTTTCTCTTTATGTGGCAAAAGCATCCGTCAAACGTGTCAGGCGCTTTTCTTACCCTTGTGCGGGGCCCAGATCTTTTTGTTGGTCAGGTACAACAGCACCGTCAGCAGCCCAAGGAACAGCACACCCAGGAAACCCGCCTGCTTGCGCGCCATCATCTTCGGCTCAGCCGCCCACATCAGGAAGGCTGAAACATCTTCGGCCATGTGATGCACGTCATTGGCATGGCCATCGGCATATTCAACTGCGCCGTCTTCCAATGGCGGGCCCATCGCAATGAGGCCTCCCGGGAAAGCTGAATTTTCATAGAAAGTCGTTCCGGCCTGCTCAACCTCATGCCCAGAATATCCAGTCAGTATCGAAACGATGTATTCCGGTCCACCGATGCCCTTGAAGAATTGGTTGATCCCGGACCCGTAGGGGCCGTGGAAGCCGGCACGGGCCTTTGCCATAAGGCTCAGATCCGGTGCGTTTGGCAGGCCGGACACAGGGAAGAAATCAGTCTCTTTGCCTTCACGGTCTTCGCCGGTTTCTGCGTCAACAACCGTGAATTGCTTGGCATAGGCACGCACCTGATCTTCGGGCAGATGTGGGCCGCCTTCGTCTGACAGCGAGCGGATCGGCACGAATTTCATGCCGTGGCAGGCCGAGCAGACTTCGGTGTAAACCTGCAAACCGCGCTGAAGCTGATGCTCGTCGAACTTGCCAAAAGGGCCTTCGAACGAAAAGGCCACATCTTCGATATGTTGTTCACCGTCGCCCGCGGCCAGCGCTGCACCCGACAGGGCAAGCACGGAAGCGGCAGTGATTGCGATTTTCCTCAGCATCTCAATCGGTCCTTTCCGTCTTACTCAGCCGAATGGCTGTTGGCGCTGTAATGCGCGTTGAAGTCATCCTCGATCGTCGCAGGCTGCGCCAGCGGCTTTTCGATCACACCCAAAAGCGGCAAGATCACAAGGAAATAGGCAAACCAGTATGTCGCAGCGATCAGCGAGATGTAGGGGTAGATCCCTGTGGTCGGCATCGCGCCTACCCACATCAGCACCACAAAGTCGATGATCAGCAGGTAAAACCACCAGCGGAACATCGGCCGGTATTTGCCGGACCGCACGCTTGACGTGTCAAGCCATGGCACGACGAACATCACTGCAATTGCCCCGAACATCGCCACCACGCCGAAGAATTTGGCGTCAACGATTCCAAAGGTCAGGAACTGCACCAGCTGCACAACCCAGACGTCGCCTGTAAAGGCCCGCAAGATCGCGTAGAAGGGCAAGAAGTACCATTCGGGCACGATATGCGCAGGTGTCGCCAGCGGGTTCGCTTCGATGTAGTTATCCGGGTGGCCCAGATAGTTCGGCATGAAGCCCACCACTGCGAAGAAGATCACCAGGATCAGGCTGAGCGCGAAGAGGTCTTTCATCACGAAATAAGGCCAGAAGGGCAGGGTGTCTTTTTCTGCCTCAGCTTTAGATCCGCGACGCACCTCAACACCGGTCGGATTGTTATTGCCGGTAGTGTGGAACGCCCAGATATGCACCGCCACAAGGGCCGCGATCACGAAGGGCAGAAGATAGTGAAGCGAGAAGAAGCGGTTCAGCGTGGCGTTATCCACCGCAGGCCCGCCCAAAAGCCATTCTTGAATGACTGGGCCAATGCCGGGAATGGCGCCGAAAAGGCCGGTGATTACCGTAGCGCCCCAGAACGACATCTGACCCCAGGGCAGAACGTAACCCATGAAAGCAGTGGCCATCATCGCCAGATAGATCAGCATGCCGATAATCCAGGTCACTTCGCGCGGCGCTTTGTAAGAACCGTAGAACAAACCGCGGAAGATGTGGGTATAGACGGCCAGGAAGAACAGCGATGCGCCGTTTGCGTGGATATAGCGCAGCATATAGCCGCCATTAACGTCGCGCATGATATGTTCGACTGACGCAAACGCCTTATCGACATGCGGGGTGTAGTGCATCGCCAGCACAATGCCGGTGACAATCTGAAGCACCAGACAGAATGTCAGGACAATGCCCCAGATCCACATCCAGTTCAGGTTTTTCGGCGTCGGAATCATCAGCGTGTCATAGGCAATGCTGACGATCGGCAGGCGGCGGTGAAGCCACTGCTCGAACGGCGATTTGGGCTCATAATGGTCGTGCGGAATACCAGCCATGTTTCAGCCCCCTCAGCCGAGTTTAATCGTTGTGTCGTCGGTGAAACCCGCGACCGGCACCGGCAGATTGCGCGGAGCAGGGCCTTTGCGAATACGTCCGGCGGTGTCGTAGTGCGAACCGTGGCAAGGGCAGAACCACCCGCCAAAATCTCCGGCACCGTCACCAAGCGGCACACAGCCCAAATGGGTACAGACGCCCATCATCACCAACCACTCGCCGGTTTCATCCAATGCGCGGTTCTCGTCCGATGCATCGGCCTCGGCGGTCTTGTTGGCGTTCTCGGCGCCGGTATCAACCAGGTCGGACATCGGCACCGCACGGGCCGCTTCAATCTCATCTGCGGTGCGGCGGCGGATGAACACCGGCTTGCCGCGCCACTTGACCGTGAGCTGGGTGCCGATCTCGACCCCGCTCACATCGACGAAGATGGAGCTGAGCGCCTGCACATCAGCAGAAGGGTTCATCTGATCAACGAGCGTCCAGACGGCGGCACCGCCTGCAACAGCCCCGGCTCCTGCCGTGGCATAATAGAGGAAATCCCTCCTTGTGCCGGTATGGTCTTCTGAGTGGGACACGAACTTTCTCCCTTCCTTGACCGGTCACCCGGCCCATCAACGACGTGGCCGCGGTTTCCCGCTGCCTTCCGGGCGGTTATTAGCCGTCAAAAACCGGCCCGTCCAGCGGACAATCGGGCGCATCCCCGGCGATGTGTCGCAACCGGTGTTGTTCGGGCACAGGTTCAACCCCATATCCCGACCGCCAGCTTGATCGCAAACCCTGTAAAGAAACACCCCACAGCCCCATTGATCCACGGCGCAGCGCGCTGCCATACTCTGGCAGCCCGCACTGTTGAGAAAATCATTGCATAGGCCGCGTGGATGCCAAAACCCAAGAGCGCGGCACCCGCACCCAGCAGGGCAATGTCCCAAGGGCCGGCGCTTGCCACCGGAAACAGAGACAGAATCAGTACCCAAGTGGTCAGCGCCTTGGGGTTCATAGCGTTGACAGAAAGCGAGCGCATGAACGACGCACGCAGCCCAAGCCCGCCTTGCCCGGAAAGCTGCGCGGCACCACCGCGTATCCCGGCCCATGCGGCGCGCAGATAGCGGGATGCGAACCACAAAAGCAGGCAAATCGCGATGATGGTCAGGCCAAACCGGGCCACAGGCAGTGCCTGAAACAGGGCCGCCATCCCAAGCGTCATACCCAAAGACCAACACGCAACACCCAGTGCTACGCCAAAGGCCGAAGCCAGCCCCGGCCCGCGACCAGAACCCATCGCCGTGGTGATAGTGTTCAATACATTCGGCCCCGGCGAGGCGATATTCATCGCCAGAACCGCCCAGACCGTCAAAAAAGGCGCCAACGGCAAGCTCATCCCTGCGGTTCAGTGGCTTTCATGCTGTCACGTGCCGCAAACCCTTGGTGCCACTTTGCCAGCTCCGGGTGCCCATCGCGCCAGTTTCGGGCCGCGTGGCGGAAATCAAGGTATGACAGCGCGCAGCCCACGGCCACGTGCCCCATGTCGAGCGGACCGTTCAGTTGGCTGATCCAGCGAGACTCCAGCGCATCAAGCGCGCGGGCGATTTTGGTCCATTGGCCTTCGACCCATGGAGAATACCGAAGCTCTTCGGGGCGCAGACGCGATTCGTAGACCATCAGCAACGCGGCTTCGAGAATGCCGTCACCCGTCGCTTCAAGCGTCAGAACCTGCCACAGGCGCGGCGCAGGCGGATAAAACCCGCCCCCGGCGCGGTCGTCGAAATAACGGCAGATCACCCGGCTGTCATAGATGGCAGGCCCGTCGGCAAGTTCCAGCGCCGGGATCTTGCCCAGGGGATTGGCACCAAGCGGCTGGCTGCCCGGATCCAGCGGCGTGCCTGAGGCCGAGACAATTTCAACATCGCCCGCCTGGCCGGTTTCCAGCAGCAAAACCATGACTTTGCGCCCATAGGGCGTGGTGGGCGAGTGATATAGGCGCATATGTTTGATCTTTCAAAGCTTGCGGATACGGAATCGGGCAAGGGCAGCCGCATCAATCTCGATGCCTTTGTCTCCCCAGCGGATGACCCGGCGAAAGCGGGCGGCGGCATTGGTCTGGTTGCGATCCTGGGGGCGGTGTACGGCCATGCCGTCTTCCATGTCGTCCAATGCATCTTCAGCCCGCTGATCGGTTCGGCCTTTGCGTAAGGCCCGGCGCACACCATAGGCGGCCACGGCCAAAAACCCGTAGCGAATGGCAAAACCGGCAATCGGGGCAAGGGGAAGTGGCATGGGATCCTCCTGTGAGATTGGCGCAATGCTATTGTGACGACCCGACACTGTCCATTCAACTCTGCGCTGCCCCGGTAACGGAGGAGTGCTTCTGCCCTCCCAGACGAGCGAGACTAGCGCCAAAATGCGGTGCCCTGCAGGTCGATCGCTAGAGTGCGTGTCCCTTTGTGGCCGCGTGTCAGTGTGAATATGTCGGCATGGATCCCAACACTTCCGCGGTGGATCTTGCCGTGTACTTGATTGGGTGCCAACATTCGACGAACACCCAGATGGAGCAACCAGATGCCTGAAATCGCCCATACGGCCTTTGAGATGATTTCAGGCATGACACCAGTTTTGCGGCCAGAGATTTTCGTTTTCGCAACGACGAACGATCCCGCTCTCGTTGCATCGCTCTATTCTGAAGCTATTTCGACTTTCAAAGAGGATGAAGGGGTCTCGATGCTCATTCCAATGGAAACAGCACAGAAGTCAAAGCTTAGTGTCGAGTCGCCAATGCGGTGTATTACGCTGAACGTATTTTCTTCGCTGGAAGGCGTCGGGTTAACAGCCGCCGTGTCAGCGGCACTGGGTGACAACGGTATTGCCTGCAACATGGTTGCGGCTTTCCACCACGACCATGTGTTTGTGCCGGCTAAAATGAGCGATCAGGCCATGAAAGTTCTACTGTCTTTACAGAACCAAGCAGATCCGAACGTATAAACGGCCAGCTACCGCAGCATGAAATGGATGCGCGTGCCGACCGGCGGTCGCGTCCGCTTAGCCGATATCCAGACGAAGACCTCATGCCCCCCTTGCAAGCTATCTTGCAACTCGCGGCGTCGGATGGCAGAGTTCGGTTGTTCTCAGGGCGGGGTGAAATTCCCCACCGGCGGTATGGGGGGAGCCCCGAGCCCGCGAGCGGCCCTTTCGGGGGTGTCAGCAGATCCGGTGCGATGCCGGAGCCGACGGTTAAAGTCCGGATGGAAGAGAACGGTCAAAGGGTGCCCATTCGGGCGGTCTTTGTTCGTGAT
>JBARVN010000171.1:0-1620 GCA_049646285.1 Albidovulum sp.
CGCCGCGCCGGATGTTTTCGCCGTGAAGCACCGCCCAGACATCATCTTCCGACATATCGCCGCCCGGGACGCCCGCGCGACAAGCCGTTTCCATCGCCGCCACGGCGGTTTCGCACGCGTGGCTGGCACAGCGCATCGCAAGAATTTCATCCGGGCCTTTGATGGCGCGGGTTTTCTCGGTGCATTCCTCGCCTTCCTCGACGACAAAGCCTGTGGCTTCGAGCGCGCGCAGACCCTGCACCATGATCTTGTCGACACCAAGCTTGCGGTTCGTGCCCGCATGGGCCCGCATCAGATCATCGACCTCTTTGGCAAAGCTGGTGGCTGCATCCCCGGCCCGGTCCCCCTTGGCGAAGTAGAACATCGAGGCGCCCGACCTGCTTTCGCGCACCAACGGATTGAAATCTGCAAGGAAAGGTGAGTTCTTGTAATCCCAGATCACCATGTAGCCGTCCGCACAAAGCAGCACGGCGCGAAACGGGTTATGGGTGTTCCAAAGCTGCATGTTGGTGGTGTCGGTCGCGTAGCGGATGTTCAATGGGTCAAACATCAACAAGCCACCCCAGCCACGGTCGACAATGGCTTTGGTCAGCCGTGTCCACCGGTGTTCGCGCATCCGGTCAAGATTGGGCAGTACCAGCCCCGCGGCTTCCCATTCCCGAAACGCCAGTTGTGTGGGGCCAATTTCAATCCGGTTGTTGTCATTGGGGCTGCCATCGGGCAGCTGGGCGCCTTTTGACGGATCAATCTTGCGGCTTTGTGCATAGGGCTGGGTCATATTGGGTTCCCTCCGATTTCAGATGAAGGATCAGACGGCGTTTCGCCCGCGTCCTGTCCGAATGCGACATCGGGGGCGTTCATTTCCGTCTTTGCCTTGTGGGCCGCCCTTGTTAGGAGAAGATGATGTGGACGGGGAGAGCCAGATGAACCGGGTCAGCGAACAATATGAGGCCTATCCTTATCCGGAGCGTGACCCCGCGGATGAGAAAACGCGCCTGATCACCGGATCTCCGTCCCATCCGTTTGAGATGGATCATTTTTTGTGGGGTGGCGTGCGCGACTGGTCTCAGCCCCTTCATGCGTTGGTGGCCGGTGGTGGGACGGGGGATGCATTGATCCAGCTTGCCGCAGTTCTGACAGCCGCCGGGAAGCCATATGAGATCACATATCTTGATCTGTCACACGCGTCGCGAGGAGTGGCCGAGGCGCGTGCGAAGATACGCGGGCTGACAGGGATCAGGTTCGAGACGGGCAGCCTGTTGGACGCGGCAGAATACGGGCGCTTTGATTATATCGATTGTTGCGGGGTTTTGCATCATCTGCCCAATCCGCAAGACGGCTTTAACGCCTTGTCCAAGGCGCTGAAACCCGATGGCGGCATGGGGCTGATGGTTTACGCGCCCTACGGTCGTTCCGGCGTCTACCCGCTGCAAGAGGCGTTTGGGGCGCTGACGGTGGGCATGACACCGAAAGCGCGACTGGCCGCCGCGAGGGCAATTTACGCGCGGTTGCCCGACGGGCACCCTTTCCGGCGAAACCCACATTTGGTGGATCATGAACAAGGCGATGCCGGGTTTTACGATCTGTTGTTGCATTCCCAAGACCGGCCCTTTGGCATCT
>JBARVN010000172.1:0-2268 GCA_049646285.1 Albidovulum sp.
CCGCTGATGCGGCTGATCCGGCATCCATGGGTGGGGCGAGATCTCGTCGCCCTCGTCGAGCACATTGTCGACGTCACGCAAGGCGACCATGCCGCCGCCTTGCGACGCCTCGATGAAGTCGACGCACTTCTGGCCGATATCCTCGCCAATCCCCTTTCCGGGATGCGACTGGCCGCACCCCTCGACGGCTGGCGCGTTCGACATGGCGGACGCGGGCATCGCATCACCATCGTGTTTCGGGCCGATACCGAGCGCAACGCCCTCTATGTCGCGCTTGTTGCCTTCGGGGGTCAGGATTGGATGACTGCGGGTGAAGCGCGAAAGGTTTTCGGAGAGTAAGGGGGCTCACGCCCCCTTCTCGAACTTCAGGGCCGGGAAGACGAAGCTACCGCACTTGGCCGACCTGATATTCCTCGAGAAGGTGAGGGCACATATCGAAGACGTCGGACGATATCCAAAAAGGGGCTGCCCGAAGCGTGCAACTGGCCCGAAAGAGGAAATGGTCAAGTCGCCCAGACAGGCGCAACGCTTCCTTGCAGCCCATGACCAGATCAACACGATCTTCAAACCCCGCCGCTATCGCCTCACCTCCATCTCATATCGTCATGCCAGAGCTGATGCGTTCAGCCTCTGGGCTGACTATGCCGCCGAAATGAAAGCTTGAAATCCGCAAACCAGAAGCATCACAAGCAAACCTCACCCACTTTGCACAGCTCAAGTGCGGCGGAGGCCCCTGGTTTCAACATGACGGCCCTTACCGGTTACGATCATTCATAAATGATCTGCACGTCATGCACACTCGGGTCGCTGATCCGCAGCGCCTTTAACAGCCGCTCTTTCAGATGGGTTTCGACATAGCGGGCGTGAAAGCGCGAGGGCGCGGTCAGGGTCAGGCAAGCCGCCTCGACGCCCGCGTCGCTCAGCGGATGAAACCACGCACCGTAGCTGGCCGGATCGTCGCGGTGCAGCCAGGCCTGGGTCGCAGCCCAGACAGTGCCGTCTTGCTCGGGCGCAGGGCTGGCGCGCAAGGGCACCACGTTTGACCCCCCTGCCCCGCTTTGCGGCGGATCGATCCGGGCGATGAAATCCGCGCCAAGCTGCGGCCAAAGCGGTCTTGTGTCTTCCATCATCCGGTCAAGATCCAGCCCATACAGACTGACCCGGCCGCGCGCGCCTTGTCGTTTGACAACCAGCCAGCCCCGGCTTCGAAGCTTGGCCATTTCGCGTTTCACGGTGCGCTCATCCACCGACCACAGCCGCGCGATTTCGGCTTGCCCCATCGACAGCTCATCGCGCTGCCAGTTGTAGCGTGTGGTGATCAGCGCCATGATCCGCAACACCAGCCGCTGAACATGTTTGTCATGGGCCAGCGCAAAAGCCATCAAGGCTGAAAGGATGTCATATTTGCGTGACGCTGCCTCGCGCCCGACGGGCCGGGGAAGCTGCATGGTCTCTCCTGTCCTTCGCGGCGCTCTGACCTCCGCGATGCTCTGCCTCTCTTCGGGCCATTGTCGGCCTCTTCAGGCAAAATGCGGGTTAAGTCAACGCTCTTTGCCTGTTGTTTGGTATTTGCGTCCGGCAATTCGATTCTGTCAAGAACCCATCTGCCCAAAGACCGGGCTCTGGGTCTTTCTCCCCCAATACCATTTCGAAGAAATAGAGGTTTAATGGTGAAGGGGGACAGTCAGTCTGTCCCCTATTGGGCGGAAAATGTCCCCCAATATGCAGTAGGGGCTTATGGGGCGTCCCCCAATATAGACGGGGTTCGCCCAGCCTCTGCCTGACCCCTGCCCTATCCGCACCGGGCCCGGCCGCCCTGCCCCGATTCGGGGCGCTGGCCTTTCAATCGGGCCTGGATCTTCCCCGCGGGTATGGTTTCGCGCCAGTGTAACTTCCCTTTTGCATTTTTGGCAAATCCGGCGTATTTCAGATTTGGATAAGAATTAGCGTTCACTTTGAGGCAAAGCATGTACACCCATGAAGATCTGGCCAAGCTCCAGGCACAGTCACTTAAGATGCAAAGCTGGATCCGCCAGCAGACCTTCAGCCCCGAGAATACAAAGACCCTGCGCCGCTTTTCGTCCTGGGAAGTGTCCGAACTGATCTTCAAGATCAACCAGTCCACCTTCCGTGGCCGCCTGGCGGCAGAGCCTGATCTTCCCGGCGGGGAGGTCGAACCCGATGGCCGCCAGCGCTGGTTCAGTCTGGATGAAATCAATGAACTGCGCCGCCGGATGAAGAGCAACCGCAAGTCGCTCATGCCCTACC
>JBARVN010000173.1:0-42370 GCA_049646285.1 Albidovulum sp.
TCTGGGCGATTACCGGCAAGGGCAACAATGTCGATATGGTCTTTGAGCATCCGGGCGAAGCGACCTTCCCGGTGTCGGTTTTCGTGGTCAAGCGCGGCGGCATGGTGGTGATTTGTGCAGGCACCACCGGCTATAACCTGACCTTCGATGTGCGCTATCTGTGGATGCATCAAAAACGCGTCCAAGGCTCGCATTTCGCCAACCTCAAGCAAGCCTCGGCCGCCAACAAGCTGATGCTGGAACGCCGCCTTGATCCGTGCATGTCCGAGGTTCTGCCCTGGGATGAGATCCCGGCCGCCCATATGAAAATGCGCCGCAATGAGCATAAGCCGGGCAATATGGCCGTGCTGGTGCAATCGCCGCGCACCGGTTTGCGCACTTTTGAAGATGCGTTAGAGGCCGGCAGACGCAGCTAATCGCGACAGCATCTACTGCCTGACCCGCGCCGCGATATACGCAGGCGCGGGTTTTTTTGATTCCGGTTTATTAAAAATCAATGGCTTAGGCGCATGGCCTTCGTCATTTATGGGGAGTTGAAAAGAAACTGTCTGGTAACGAAGATCATACATGCTGTGATTGAACCTATCATAATATTACTCTTTCAGAGTGAGTGACAATGCAATACGAATGGATCTTAGACGTATTGACCGATCTCAAGGCATTCGCCAAGATCAACGGCTTGCCCGCTTTGGCAGAGCAGTTGGACGACACGACATTGGTAGCCGCCGCTGAAATCGCTCAGACCACGGGCACATCCGCCGGAGGGCGAACTCTGGATGCAGACAGGGCTGGCAGTCTTTATCGAACGGCTTCAGCAAGCGACAACGCTTGATGATCTTCAAGCCCTTGTTCTGGAACTGCGTGATCAGATCGGCGTCGAACATCTCGTCTACCACTCGGTAAATTCCACAGGGCAACAATATGCGGTTTTGACGTATTCACCCGATTGGGTTGATCACTATCTTGCGCTTGACTATGCGCGCATAGACCCGGTGGTTCAGGGCTGTCTGAGCCGCTTTCACCCCGTTGACTGGAAATATCTTGATTGGTCCGGGCGCCCTGTGCGCGGGTTCATGGGCGAAGCGCGTGATGCCGGGGTTGGCAATCAGGGATATTCAGTGCCGATACGGGGACCGAACGGGCAGTTTGCCATGTTCACCGTTTCGCATAGCGCCACCGACGCCAACTGGCAGAAGTTCACTCACGAACACACCGCTGACCTGATCCTGATTGCGCATTTTATCAATCAAAAGGCGCTTGAGATTGAGCGCGGCACGGATTTTTATGCGATGCAGTCCCTGTCCCCGCGCGAGGTGGATGTGCTGACCATGCTGGCGCTGGGGCTGAACCGGGCGCAGGCAGCTGATGGCTTGTCGATTTCCGAACATACATTCCGCACCTACATCGAAAGCGCGCGCTTCAAGCTGGGTGCTATGACCACAACGCAAGCCGTGGCGCGTGCGGTCAGCGAAGGCCTCGTGCTGCTCTAAGGCCCAACGAAAAGCGCGGCACCCGCTCCGTTCCCGGCGCTAGTCTCGAATTAACCAAGTTTCGCTATGCCCCTCCCATCATTTCGGAGGGCAGAATGCTTAGATTTCTAACCAGTGAAGAACTGGACACCTATCCCCAGCTTGCGGACACGATGTTTTCAGATCGGGCGCAGCAATTTCGTCAGCGGCTGCAATGGGACGTGTCCGTTGATGCCAAAGGCTGGGAGCGCGATGAATATGATCGGCTGAACCCGATCTACGTCATCTGGCAAAAACCCGATGGCCGCCATGGCGGATCGATGCGGTTCATGCCAACGCTCGGACGCACCATGGTCAACGAACATTTTTCGTCCCTTAGCGGAGGGCGGCGGTTTTCTCATGCCAAGGTCTGGGAGTGCACGCGGTTTTGTGTGGCCGACGGGATGCCTGCGCAAACCTCGACGGCATTGATGCTGGGGGGCGCTCAGCTTGGGGTCAGCTTTGGTCTGGCCCGCGCTGTGGGTGTGTTCGATGCCCGCATGGTGCGGATCTACCGTGCGCTGGGATGGGAACCAACGGTGCTTGGCACCGACGGGCAGGGCGCCGACGCGATCAGTCTGGGCGTGTGGCAGTTTTCGGATGAAATCCGGCGCAAGCTGGCCCGCAAAGCCGGTATTTCACCCGAGATATCGCAGCTTTGGTTTGATCGCGATGCAGGCAATCGCCGCGATATTCCAGCCGCGGGCTAAACCCGCTGGCATTGGTGCGGGCGCGGCGATAGGGTCGCGCCCATGTCCGCCCCCGCACTTACATTTTCCGATGATCAGGCTGAGGCCTGGGACCGTGTCTCCGATCTGCTCGCAGGGGCTGGGATTGATCTTTTGGCGGGCGAATTGCGGCCCGATGCATCGGGCAAACCCAGTATTCTGGCGGTGGTGGGCAAGGCGGGTTCGGGCAAAACCATGCTGCTTGCCGCCCTGACCAAGGCCCTGACAGAAGCTGGGGTTGATACGGTTTCGGGCGATTTCGAGGGCAAGCGGCGCAAAGACCGCCGCACGCTTGCGATCCTTGCGCCCACCAACAAGGCGGCAAGTGTGCTGCGCAACCAAGGTGTGCCCGCCACGACTATCCACCGCATTCTGTATTCCCCCGTCTACGATCCGGAATATGAGCGGATTGCAGAGTGGTTGCAGGGCAATGGCGAGCGGCCTGAGGTTGAAGGGCTGACAGATGTGGCGCTTGACCGTGCCAAGGCGTTTTACGATCAGGTGAAATCTATCCCCGGCGCACTGGCCGCTGCGGGGCTGCGGGGATCTGACTTTATCCTTGGCTGGAAGCGGCGCGAAGATCCGCTTGATATCGGGTTTGTGGATGAAGCCTCGATGCTGGACGAACGGCAATTGGCGGATCTGCGAGAGATTTTTCCAACGCTGGTGCTGTTCGGTGATCCGGCACAACTTGCGCCCGTAGGCCAGTCGGGGGAAATGGTCTTTGATCAGCTGAAAGACAGCAGCAAGCTGACGCTTAGCCGTATTCACCGCCAGGCCGAGGACAATCCGATCCTGGATCTGGCCCATGCGCTGTCCGACCCTGATCTTGGCTTTGAGCAGTTTGAGCGGATGGTCGAAGAGGCCGCCAAACGCGATGAGCGCGTGCGCTGGGCGGAACGGGTGGAATCGCAACTGATGGCGCGCTCACCGGTGCTGGTCTGGCGCAATCAGACGCGGATCCGGCTTATTCAGGCGTTCCGCGCGGCTTACGGCGCGCCTGCGGATGCGCTTTTGCCCGGCGAGCCGTTGATTTGTGACGGGATCGA
The DNA here is from genome assembly GCA_049646285.1 of Albidovulum sp. Taxonomy (GTDB): domain Bacteria; phylum Pseudomonadota; class Alphaproteobacteria; order Rhodobacterales; family Rhodobacteraceae; genus Albidovulum. The sequence goes on from JBARVN010000173.1 coordinate 3,286, forward strand.
ACTGCCGCTCAAACACCGCAAGAAGCGCATTGACCTTGAGGCGCGAGGACTGATCAAGGGCGCGCAGGTGATCTACCTTGGACCCGGCAACAAACCCGGCTTTTCGCGGATCCACGTGATGGGCGCTGAAGATCCGCGTGTGTCAGCCGCCTCGATCATCAAGATAGAACTGCCTGGCGAAGAAGAACCCTTCATTCCCTTCGCTGCGCGCATGGGGGCAGCGTTTTTGCACGGGTCAGCGGTGACCATCCACAAGGCGCAAGGCTCGCAATGGGAAGATGTGCAAGTCTTTGCTCCCGACCTTTTCGTGGCTGCCCGGATGGGGCGGACCGAGGCGGGCATCGCCTTGTGGAAACGGCTGGCCTATGTGGCCATCACCCGGGCGCAGACCCGACTGCATTGGGTCACACGCAACCGGCTGGCGCGGCCCGAAACAGAACTTACAACAGACGATCTGCCGGCCCCGGTTACACCGCTTACGCTTGCGGCGACGGGGGATGCGTAATGCGCCCGATTTCAGCTTGGGCACAACTTCTGCCAGCGGTTCGATTGTGACAGGTCACAAGACTTTCGAAGCCGTGCAAAAGCGTCTAACCTTTCCCAAATTATACGGAGAACCCAATGTGCTGCGTTTTCGTTCAATTCCGATGTCACCCCGGCAAAACCTATGAGGTCGCGGACGCAATCTATGACCGCGAAGTGGTGTCAGAGCTATACTCAACCTCGGGTGAATATGATCTGATAGCGAAGATTTACATTCCGGATGAAGCAGATGTCGGCCATTGGCTGTCCGAAAAGCTGTTTGATATTGCCGGGATCAGCCGGACGCTGACAACCATGACATTCAAGGCCTTTTGATATGGGCGACACCATTGTTATCACTGGCGCAAGCTCGGGCATCGGCCGGGCGGTGGCGGAACGATTTTTGGCCGAAGGCTGGCAGGTGGCCCTGCTCGCACGGCGGCAAGAAGCCTTGGCAGAGGTGGCGCAGGGCGCTGCCAATGCGCTTGTCTGCCCCTGCGATGTGACGGATCCTGAGGCCGTTGAGCAGGCCTTTGAAGATGTGAGCAGCCGCTTTGGCCGTGTGGATGCGCTTTTCAACAATGCAGGCACATTTGGCCCACAGCGCCCGATCGATGAAGTGTCGGTGGACGAATGGCGTGCGGTGGTTGATGTCAATCTGACGGGCATGTTTCTTTGCGCGCGTGCCGCCTTTGGACAGATGCGCGCCCAGTCACCCCAAGGGGGGCGGATTATCAACAACGGCTCGATTTCCGCCCATGCGCCGCGGGAGAACTCGGTTGCCTATACCACCACCAAACACGCAATCACCGGGCTGACAAAAAGCCTCAGTCTGGATGGGCGTGCGTTCGATATTGCCTGCGGTCAGATCGATATCGGCAACGCACGAACCGAGCTGGTGGAAGGTCTTCTGGCCCGTGCACGCGCCGCTGATCCTGACGCTGTGCCGATGCCCACGATAGATGTGGCGCATGTCGCCGACGCGGTCTGGTCAATGGCCAGCCTGCCCAGCTCGGCCAATGTGCAGTTCATGACGCTGATGGCCACCAAGATGCCGTTCGTCGGGCGCGGCTGAGCGTTTCGCTGTTCGATCGAAGCGCTTTAGCTCTTGAAATACCGGAAGATAGCCGATGCGCCCCAACCCGCGACGATCGCGATAAAGAGCGACAAAAGCCCGTAGATCAGCGGTTGTTCATGTGCGAGCGAGTATAAAAAGCGCTCAAGCCCAACCTTCTGCACTTCGATCTCGGTCTCGTGCACATCTACGACGCGGCCGCCCCGGGTCAGGAAGAACCGCGCGACATAGGTGCCTTCGGTCAGATTGGAGGGCAGGGTGATTGCGGTGTTGAAAAGTGTGTCTTCCGACAGCTCCACCGCGCCTTCTTCAAGCGAGTAAAGCCCGTTTGCTGCACGAATACGGATCACGGCATCGGTAAACGCGCCGGCATCGGTCACATTCATCGGCGCGCCGACCGACCGGATCGCGCGGGGCACCGATACTCTGTAGCGCAGATCTTCGGTGTCGCTGATCACGGATGACCAGATGTCCGAGGTGGCGACCGCGTAAAAACTCGGCGCCAGATCAATTTCGACCGCATCGACATTGATCCAGATTCCCAGCCGCTTTTCCTTACGACGCACCACAACTGGTTTGGAAGGCCCGGCCACGGTGATAATCACCCCCAGCGCCTCATCTGCGGGAATCGCCGTCTCTCGCTTGATGGCACCGAAGATCAGAATCTCTGACCCGTCAAAGTTTGCAGTGATTGCAATGCGGTTCTGGTTCATCCCGGCAACAACCGTTTCGGCATGCAGCGGCAGTACCGCACAGCCGAGCGCGAAAAGAAGGCCAAGTATGAACCGCATCACACGTGCCCCCCGGCCGCGCCGATGGAATAAAGCTCAGCCGGGGTCAGCAGCAGATCCAGTGCCAGTTTGAAGCACACGCCCAGCACCAGCATCGCCAGCAAAATCCGAAGCTGTTCGGCCTTCAGCTTGGTCCCGATCTGCGCCCCGAACTGTGCGCCCACAACCCCGCCGATCAGCAGCAGAACCGCCAGTGGCATATCCACCGTAAAGTTTGTTGTTGCGTGCAGCAGCGTCGTGAAAGCCGTGACAAATATGATCTGAAAGAGCGATGTCCCGATCACCACCTTGGTGGGCATTCCCAGCAGATAGATCATCGCAGGCACCATGATGAAGCCGCCGCCAACCCCCATAATCGCAGCAAGCACGCCGACAAAGACCCCCACGATCAGGGGCGGGATCACCGAGATATAAAGGCCCGAAGTGCGGAATTTCATCTTGAAGGGCAGGTTGTGAACCCAATTGTGCTTTTTGCGAACCGCAGCGACGCCGGTTTTCTTGGCGCGCCTGATCGCATTCAGGCTTTCAATGAACATCAGCCCGCCGATGATCCCCAAAAAGACCACGTAACAAAGCTTGACCAGCAAATCGACCTGACCCTGGCTGCGCAGATAGTTGAAAAGCTGGACGCCAACCGCAGCCCCCAAAAGGCCGCCGATCAGCAGGACAACACCCATTCGCAAATCAACCGTCTTGCGTTTGAAATGCGCAAGCACACCGGAAAAGGAGGAGGCGACGATCTGGTTGGCCTCGGTCGCCACAGCGACCGCCGGCGGGATGCCGATGAAGAATAGAAGCGGGGTCATCAAGAAGCCGCCACCAACGCCGAACATGCCCGACAAGACACCCACAATTCCACCCAAGCCCAAAAGCAAGAACGCATTCACCGACACTTCGGCTATGGGAAGATATATTTGCATGGGGATACCGCTTTGATCGGTGGAAGAACCCTTATCCTCTCATGCCCCGAAGTGGGGGCGGTGTCAAACCCATGGCCATGCCATACCAAAGCCAGTTTGTCGGTTCTCATAGGTCCAGTTTTGATCGAAAGACTGCTAGCGTTCCTTGACGTAAGGTTCGCCGCCCGCCCGTGGCGGAATGGCGCGCCCGACAAAGCCCGCCAAAACCACAACCGTCAGGATGTAGGGCAGGGCATCGAGGAAAGGCACAGGGACCGAAAAATGCAAAACGCGTTCTATCACATCTGACCGCAGGGCCAGCGCTTGCAAGAACCCGAACAGCAGCGTTGCCCATAGCGCGTACCACGGCCGCCACTTGGCGAAGATCAGGGCAGCAAGGGCGATGTAGCCACGCCCAGCCGTCATCTCGCGCCCAAACCCGGCTTGAAGACCTGCGGCCATATAGGCCCCGGCAAGGCCACATAGAATCCCGGTGATAATCACGGCGGAATAACGCAGCCGGATCACCGAAATTCCGGCAGTGTCGACGGATGCGGGGTTTTCCCCAACGGCGCGCAGGCGAAGGCCAAAGCGCGTGCGGTAAAGGATCCACCAGCTAAGGGGTACGGTCAGCAAGGCAATGTAGACAAGTGCCGTATGACCGGACAGCACTTCGCTATAAAACGAGCCGATCACAGGCACGCCGCTGACCGCGTCGGCAAAGGGCAACTCGATCGGATTGAAGCGGGCGTCACCGCTAAGGGGGGGCGTGCGCCCGCCTTGATGAAAAAGCGCTTGTGCCACCAGAACCGTGATCCCGGAGGCCACGAAATTCAGCGCCACGCCGGAAATCAGTTGGTTGCCCCGAAACGTGATCGATGCCAGCCCGTGGATCCCGGCCAGCACCATTGATCCGCCAATCCCGGCCAGAACACCCAGCCAGACCGAGCCGCTGAGTGCCGCAACCGCACCCGTGCACATCGCGGCCATCAGCATCTTGCCTTCCAGCCCGATGTCGAAAATGCCCGCGCGTTCGGAAAACAGCCCCGCCAGACAGGCTAGCAACAAAGGCGTCGCCAGTCGCAAAGTGGAATCCAGGATCTGAAGCAGGATTGCGTAATCCATCACGCCACCTCCAGTCGGCGTGGCCGGAACACCAGCCCCAAAAGCATTCGCACCATATGATCAAGCGCCCCTGTGAACAGGATCACCAGACCTTGGACCACGGTGCGCAGTTCAATCGGGATCGAGGTCCAAAGCCCAAGTTCCGCGCCGCCTTGAAAGAGAAAGCCAAACAGGATCGCCGCCAGAAACACGCCGATCGGATGGTTGCGACCCATCAGGGCCACAGCGATGCCGATGAAACCCGCGCCTTCGGCCGAGTTTTGCAACAGCCGCTCGCTTTCGCCCATGACATTGTTGATCGACATCAGCCCGGCCAACGCGCCCGAAATCAGCATGGCGATCATGGTGATCTTGAAGGGTGAGATCCCGGCATAAAGTGCTGCTTTTTCCGATTTTCCAAAGGCACGAAGTTCAAATCCAAGCCGGGTACGCCACAAAAGCACCCAGACCAGCCAGCAGGCGATCAGGGCCACGAACAGCGTCACATTTGCGGGAACCTGCTTGGTGAATATCGCGCTGAGGCCCGGGATGTCGTGCAAGGTGGGCAGGTTAGTGCCTTCGGGGAAGCGCGCTGTGGCCGGGTCCATCTGGCCTTTGGGGCGCAGCACATTGACCAGCAGATAGATGATCAGCGCCGCGCCGATATAGTTGAACATGATCGTGGTGATTACGATGTGGCTGCCACGTTTGGCCTGAAGGTAGGCCGGAATCGCAGCCCAGGCGGCGCCGAACAGCGCCCCCCCGATCATCGCCGCAGGCAGGGCAAGCGTCCAATGCGGCCACGGCAGCGCCAGACAGACCAGCGCCACACCCAGCCCGCCAATCTGCGCCTGACCTTCGCCGCCGATGTTAAACAGGCTTGCATGGAAGGCCACGGTCACGGCAAGGCCGGTGAACATGAAGCTGGTGGCATAATAAAGCGTATAGCCCCAGGCATAGGGCGATCCGACTGCGCCCACGACCATGGTTTTCAGGGCCTCCATCGGGCTTTGGCCAATAGCAAGGATCACCAGCGCCGAAATGATTGCCGCGAACAACAGGCTGATCATCGGCACAAGGACCAGATCGGCCCATCTTGGCAAACGGGTCATCACGCAGTCTCCCCGGTCACGCCGGCCATAAGCAGGCCGAGTTCGCGTTCATTGGTCTTTTCAGGCAGGCGTTCGCCCATGATGCGGCCGTCGAACATCACGGCGATCCGGTCCGAAAGGCTGAGGATCTCATCAAGCTCGACACTGACCAGAAGCACGGCTTTGCCTGCATCGCGCAGCTCGACAATGCGTTTGTGAATGAACTCAATCGCGCCGATATCGACGCCGCGTGTGGGCTGACCGACCAGCAGCAGGTCGGGGTTCCGTTCAATCTCGCGCGCAAGGATGATCTTTTGCTGGTTGCCGCCGGAAAAGCTTTTCGCCTCCAGCGTCGGGATCGGCGGGCGTACGTCAAACCGGTCCATCTTGGCCGCGGTGTCGGCAAGGATGGCATCATTGTCCATCAGGATGCGGCTTTTTTGGTATTCGGGGGCGTTGTGATAGCCGAAGGCCACGTTTTCCCAGGCCGAGAAATCCATGATCATGCCCAGATGCTGCCGGTCTTCGGGCACATGCGCGATGCCCTTGGCGCGGCGCGATTGCGCATCGGACTTCATCCCGGTCAGATCCAGCTCCTGTCCGTTCAGTCGCACGCTGCCGGTGCCGTTGGCGATGCCCCCCAGCACTTCAAGCAGTTCCGATTGCCCATTGCCCGCAACCCCCGCGATCCCGAGGATTTCGCCCGCGCGGATGTTCAGGCTGATGCTTTTGAGCCGTTCCACCCCATCCGCATCGACGACGCGCAGGTTTTCGACCTCAAGCACCATGTCGCCGGGGTGGGCGGGCGTTTTGGCGACGTCCAGCAATACCTTGCGACCGACCATCAACTCGGCCAGGTCTTCGGGGCTGGTTTCCGATGTTTTGACCGTCGCGGTCATCTCGCCCCGGCGCATGACGCTGACTGTGTCGGTGATCTCCATGATCTCGCGCAGTTTGTGGGTGATCAGGACGATTGTTTTTCCCTGATCTTTCAAGCCATTGAGGATGCGGAACAAATGGTCCGCCTCATCCGGTGTCAGCACGCCTGTTGGCTCATCAAGGATCAAGATATCGGCATGACGGTAGAGCGCCTTGAGGATTTCAACCCGCTGCTGATGGCCGACGGAAAGCTCTTCGATCAGCGCATCGGGGTCAACGTCCAGCTCATATTCGCGGGCGAGGTCCGAAAGGACCTTGCGCGCCTTGGCCAATGAGGGGCGCAACAGCGCGCCGTCTTCGGCCCCCAGAACCACGTTTTCCAGCACTGAGAAGTTTTGCACCAGCTTGAAATGTTGAAACACCATACCGATGCCGGCGCGGATCGCGGCCTGACTGTCGGGGATGGCAAAGGGCGTGCCGTTGATCAGAATCTCACCGGAATCGGCCTTGTAGAACCCGTAAAGGATCGACATCAGCGTGGACTTTCCTGCACCGTTTTCGCCGATGATGCCGTGGATTGTGCCTTTTTCGACGCGGATCGAGATGTCCTTATTGGCTTGCACCGAGCCAAAGGCTTTCGAAATGCCACGCAGTTCGATTGCCGGAGCGGCGGTTGCCCGCCGCTCCGAGTTGGTGCCTGTCCCGGTCATTCAGAAAGAAAGTTCGGAGCAGGTTTCGTCAGACATGTAATCATGAACCACGATTTCGCCGGACTTGATCTTTTCTGCGGCACCGTCGACGGCGGCGCGCATCTCATCGCTGACAAGGGGCGCGTTGTTTTCATCCATCGCATAGCCAACGCCCTCATTGGCGAGATCCATGATGGTCAAGCCGGTTTCCAGATCGGGGCCCGCCTTGAATGCAGCATAGACGGCGTTGTCCACCCGCTTCAACATCGAGGTCAGAACCTGGCCGGGATGCATGTGGTTTTGGTTGCTGTCGACGCCGATGGACAGGATGCCTTCGTCAGCGGCCGCTTGCAGCACGCCAATCCCGGTGCCACCCGCAGCAGCATAGATCACGTCCGCGCCTTGGGATTTTTGCGCCTTGGCCAGTTCCGCACCCTTCACCGGATCATTCCACGCAGAAGGGGTGGTGCCGGTCATGTTGGCCACAAGCGTCGCATCGGGATTTGCGGCTTTCACGCCTTGTGCATACCCGCAGGCAAACTTGCGGATCAAAGGAATATCCATGCCGCCGATAAAGCCGACGGTATTGGTCTTTGATGCCATCGCGGCCATCATGCCGACCAGATAGCTGCCTTCATGTTCGGTGAACGCGACCTGACTGACGTTTGGAATATCCAGCCAGTCGACATCGATAATCGCAAACTTTGTGTCGGGGAAATCCGGGGCGACCTGGGCCAATACGTCGCCAAAGGCAAAGCCGGTCATGACAACCGGGTTTGCACCAGCTTCGGCCAGACGGCGAAGTGCCTGTTCGCGCTGAGCCTCGGATTGCATTTCAAGCTCTTTGTAGGTGCCGCCGGTTTCAGCCTTCCAACGCTCGGCACCGGCATATGCGGCCTCGTTGAACGATTTGTCGAACTTGCCACCAAGGTCATAGATGATCGCAGGGTCAGCAAAGGCGGTGCCAGCCGTCAGGGCCAGCACAGCTGTGGCGCCAAGAAATGTTTGTTTAAGGGTCATGAATCGCTCCCAGGTTTTCGTATTTCAGATACGCATCCGGGGCACAGCCGGAATGGCGGCCCATCTTGTACGCATATGGTTCGATTAGGGCGAATGCACGCGGGGCGGTCAATAGCTATTTGCACCGGACGTCGCGGTAGTTTGACCTTTTGGTCAATCCGCATGGCGATCAGCCTATGTCCCGAGACAAGATCAGGGCGTCGATTGCTGCGATGCCGGGGCTGGAATAGTACCCTTTGCGACGCCCCGTTTCTGAAAAGTCAAAGCTGGCGTAAAGCGCAAGGGCCGCGTGATTATCAGCAGCGACCTCAAGAAACGCCTTTTCAGCGCCGCTCGCTTTTGCCTCAGCCAAAAATTCTTTGAGAAGGGCGCGGCCAAGACCCGTGCGCCGCGCGTCGGGTGAAACTGCCAATGTCAGCAGCTCGGCTTCACCGGCCAGCGCCCGGCCCATGGCAAACCCGCCCGGCCGTGTCAGCAAAAAGACACCGTCGGATTGCGCAAGGCTGGCAATCTCATCCGCCCCCCAGGGGCGCGGCACGGTGAAACTGGCCAAGTGGATTGCGGCCAGTGCCTTTGGGTCTGGCGCGGTCACGGCAAGAGCACCGGGGGCGCATCGCGGGATGGGGCGGCGTCGGCGGGGCGCAAGTACATCGGGGCAGGTCGTGGGCTTGGCCGTGTAGCCCGCAACGCCGCGATACGCGCGATACGTTCGGCCCGAACGGGTGGTGCCAGATCTTCAAGCCGGGCAAAGGGCGGCGAGAACCGGCTCAGGTCCTCTTGGGAAATCAAGGCCGGATCTTGCAAACCACCCGATGCATCCTGGCTTTGTGCATAAAGCTGGTCTCGCGGTGCGCTGATCAGCGCGGTCAGGGCGCCGGCGGCCCCGTGGCGCACCACGTCAAAACCGTTGACCCCGATGGCCGGGATTTGCAGCGCCAGTGCCAGCCCGCGCGCTGCGGCCACGGCAATGCGGATGCCGGTGAAGTTGCCAGGGCCGACGCCGACGCCTATGGCGGTCAGGTCAGCCCACACATGGCCTTGATCTGCCAGCATTTCTTCGAGCATTGGCATCAGCCGTTCGGCTTGCCCGCGTGACATGTCCTCAACACGGGCATCAAGCACGCGGTCACCACACAAGACTGCGGCCGCGCAATGCGCGGCCGATGTGTCGAAAGCCAGAATAAGTGCGGCGTCAGGCGGCAACCGGACGCACCTCAACCACCTCGGGGATATAGTGCCGAAGCAGGTTCTCAATCCCCATTTTCAATGTCAGTGTTGAGGATGGGCATCCTGCACAAGCGCCTTGCATATGCAGATAGACAACGCCGCGGTCAAAGCCGTGAAAGGTGATGTCGCCGCCATCCTGAGCCACAGCCGGACGCACACGGGTGTCCAGAAGTTCTTTGATCTGTTTGACGATGTCGCCGTCCGGCCCGTCATGCGCGGCATGGCCGCCACCGGGTTCGCGTTCGCCCTCAATCACAGGCTGACCGGACTGAAAATGCTCCATGATCGCGCCAAGGAGCGCGGGTTTGATATGATCCCAAAGTACGGATTCTTCTTTGGTCACGGTCACAAAGTCATTCCCCAGAAAGACGGCTGTGACGCCTTCGACCGCGAAGATGCGCTTTGCCAGAGGCGACGCGCCGGCGGTGTCGGGGCCCGGAAAATCAGCAGTGCCCATGTCAAGCACGGTCTGGCCCGGCAAGAATTTGAGCGTGGCGGGGTTTGGTGTGGATTCGGTCTGAATGAACATGGGCAGGCCTCCGTTAAGCTTTTGATATGCGCCTGAGGGCAGGCCAAGTCAAGGTTTGGAATGGTTCTAAACAGCGCTGATAGGTCGATCATAAGGCATGTGCCCCGTGACACATACTTGTGAAGCCGAAGACACGAGGATAACCGTTGCACCGAAAGGGATGCCATGACCGCAGTTGTTTTTCTCTCTGTGCTTGGCGCGGCCCTGTTGCACGCCACCTGGAACGCATTGGTGCGCGTTGGCACAAGCCGGGTGGGCACAATGATGGTGCTGTCAGGTGTTCAAGGTGTGATCGGTCTGGCCGTGGCGCTGACGCAAGACTGGCCGGGACCTGCGATCTGGCCATGGCTGATCGGCTCTGGGGCGATCCATTCCGCCTATAAGATTTTTCTGACCTTCGCCTATGAGCATGGGGATCTGAGCCGGGTCTATCCTCTGGCCCGCGGAACTGCACCGATGATTACGCTGCTGGTTGGCGCTTTGTGGTTGGGCGAGGATGTGCAGCCGACCGAAACAGCGGGGATCTTGCTGCTTGGCATCGGTATATTAGCACTGGCGCGGGGTGTCTGGACCTCGGGTGAACAACGGCGGATGCTGCCTTTTGCCTTTGGGGCGGCCTGTGCGACGGCAGGCTATACGTTGGTTGACGGCTTGGGCGCACGTGCGTCTGGCGATGCGACCTTGTTCGTCGCGTGGCTGTTTGTTCTCGATGGCATATTCTTTGCAGCCGTGATGCTGGCCCTCAGGGGCCGCAGTTCTCTGCCCACGGGCGGGCGTGTGTGGTTGGCGGGCAGTCTTGGGGCTGCGGCCTCTTACGGCTCATACGCGGTTGCGGTCTGGGCAATGACGCTGGCCCCGATCGCACTTGTGGCGGCCTTGCGCGAAACCTCGATCCTGTTTGGTGTGTTGATTGGCTGGCTTTTGTTCCACGAAAAGATGACGCGAAACAAAGCTCTGTCGGTTGCCCTTATTGCTGCGGGCGTGGTTCTGACCCGGCTTTGAGCGGGATCTAGGCCTCGGATCTGGGCAATGCCTGCTGCGCGATCCCGGCCACCAACAAATAGATCGACGTGATCGCCAGCCCCCAATGGGCAATATCACCTGCGGCAAAATCAACCCAAGCCGCGCGACCGGCAAACCCGGTCCAGGCCAGTGCCATGGGAAGCGTCAACCAGCGCCAGCGTTCTGTCCGGACCGGGTGGACGAATTTCAGATTGGTGAACATCGATGCCGCGAGGGCCACGATGATCGCCAGCATCAGGTAGAAATTTGGTTCAAGCGCGAAAAGCACCAGTACCACCATGTTCCAGCAGGCGGGAAAGCCCGCAAATGAATTGTCCGTGGTCTTCATCCGCGTATCAACAAAGTAAATCGCGCTGGCATAGGTGATGACGATAATCGCGCACCAGCCGGTCCAGCCCGGCAAAAGGCCGGATTGAAAGAGCGCAAAGGCCGGGATGAACACATAGGTCAGGTAGTCAATGATCAGGTCCAGAAGCACACCGTCATAGGTCGGCCAGTTGGTCTTGACATGGTAGTGCCGCGCTAAAGGTCCGTCGATCCCATCCACGACAAAGGCCACAACCAGCCACAAAAACATCAGGCTCCACTCTTTCTCGACAGCCGCCAGCATTGCCAGCATCGCCAGTACCGCGCCAGTGGCGGTGAAAAGGTGGACCGCAAGGGCCTTCATTTGTGACGACATGAGGTGCTTTAGTCCTTTCTGGCGGGCAGGTCAGGCACGCGGATGGGCTTTATCGTAGATCTCCATCAGACGCGCGCTGTCGATAGCGGTATAGGCTTGGGTCGTCGAGAGCGAAGCATGGCCCAAAAGCTCTTGAATCGCCCTGAGGTCTCCGCCGGCGGACAGAAGATGCGTGGCGAAGCTGTGGCGCATGGCATGGGGTGTGGCGGTGGCGGGCAGGCCCAGACCGGCGCGGGCCAGCTCCATCGCGCGGGCAATCAGGCGTGGGTTAAGCGCGCCACCTCTTGTGCCACGAAAAAGCGCCTCTCGCGGCTCATCACCAACCGGGAAGGGGCACAGCGCCACATAGCGCGCCACGGCGTCGCGCGCGACCGGCAGGGTCGGCACGATCCGCTCTTTACCGCCCTTGCCGTCGATGCGTAGCACCTCGGGCAGGGGGGATGCGGCCCCGGTCAGGCCCAACGCCTCGGAGATCCGCAACCCACAGCCATAAAGCAAAGTGGCAACAGCGGCATCGCGCGCGGCCACCCAGTCTTCGCGCGGCGTGCTGCCCATCAGGTCAATCACATCGCGCGCGCCGTCTTCCGACAGGGGGCGGGGCAGTTTGCGTTGAAATCTGGGGCTGCGGGCGGCGAGCACTGCGGTCGGCTCAAACCCGTCGCGGTCGGCCAGCCAGCGCACGAATCCCTTCACGGCGGAAAGGCTGCGCGCAAGTGAGCGGGCTGACGTGCCGCGCCCGCGTTCATGCGCCATCCAAGCGCGCATGTCGGATTGGCTGAGCCCGGCCAACCGACCCGATCCAAGGCTATCGCCGTGGTGCTGTGCCAAAAAGGTCAGAAAACCGCCGACATCGGTCTGATATGCCCGAACCGTGTTCGTGGCCGCCCCGTCCAGCGCCTGAAGCTCGTGCAGCCACCGTGATAGTGCGTCCCGCAAACCGGCAGAGAGGGCGATGCTCATCGCCCCGGCTCAGGCCAGCCAGCGCCGCATGGCGCGTTCAAATACGCCGGCAAAGAACGTCAGCAGATCTGTGCCTTGGTTGGCACGGAACTGGTGCGGATCTTCCGCCCCCAGCACCAGCATGCCCGGAAGCCGCCCCGGACCCAAATCAAGCCGCAGGGCGGCCTCGGACTGTATCCATGCGCCGCCAGAACCGTAGATCGTGTCAGATGCCGGAATGGTTTGACGCAGAACAACCGAGCGGCCCGGAGCTGTCCGCCCACCCGCCATGTAGTCTTCCACGAAACCCGGCTCGGCCACGCAAAGCACATCACCAAGCTTTTTCAGCGCCGGATCACGATCTGACTGCACCGTTTCAAGCACAAGGCGCACGCAATCGACGCGCAGGATCTGCGCCACTTCGCCGCCAAGGTTTTTCAAGAATGTCTCAAACTCGGTCGGGTCGAGCATCTGCAACACCGCGCGGTGCACCTGATTGGTGCCGGCAAGGTTTTCATAAGCTGCTGCAATCACCGAACGATGCGTGTCTTCCAGCCGGTCCAGCCGTGCCTCAAGCCGCTCCATAGCGATACCGCGCAGATCGACGATGTTTGCGCCCATCGCACGTTCATTGGCTGCGATCAGTGCCTTCATCAGATCGCGGTCTTCAAGGATGGCCTCTGGCGCGGCCAGAAGCCGGTCACGCAACTCTTCGGCGATGATTGCTGTTTCGGCCATGACTGCCCCCAAGGTGTTTCTTGAATTTCTTCCGACCTTAGCAGGGCCGGGGCCAAATTTCCCGCATTTTTTGCGTTTGGAAAGGACCAAGGCAGAACCGTTGCACAGAGGCCTCCGTTCTGCCTTGCCTGTTCACACGATGCTTTGACCGGTTTTGGCCCAATCCTTCAAGAACTGTTCCAGCCCCTTTTCGGTCAGAACATGGTTGGCCATGGATTTGATGACATTGGGCGGGGCTGTGATCACGTCGGCACCGATCTTTGCACAGTCGATCACGTGATTGACCGTCCGGATCGAAGCGGCAAGGATCTCGGTCGAATAGGTGTAGTTGTCATAGATCGTGCGGATATCTTCGATCAGATCCAGCCCATCAAGGTGGATATCATCGAGCCGCCCGATGAAGGGCGAGATGAATGCCGCCCCGGCCTTGGCGGCCAAAAGCGCTTGTGCCGCTGAAAAGCACAGTGTCACGTTGACCTTGTGGCCTTCGGATGCGAAAGCCTTGCAGGCGGTAAGGCCGTCCCAGGTCAGCGGCACCTTGATCGCGATGTTCGGTGCGATCTTGGCAAGCTTCAAGCCTTCGGTAATCATCGCCTTGGCCTCGGTGGCCACAACCTCAGCCGAAACGGGGCCAGAGACCATGTCACAGATTTCTTTGGTCACTTCGATGATGTCGCGACCGGATTTCAGGATCAGCGACGGGTTGGTGGTGACCCCGTCAACCATGCCAAGGTCATTGAGTTCCTTGATGGCGGCGGTATCGGCGGTATCGATGAAGAATTTCATGGCTCATGTCCCCGGACTGGCAGCTGCATTCGCGCGCCGTTCTAACGCAAGGGCGCGCGCGCCGGAACCCTTGATCGGGGGCAGGTGTGGCTGATCTGGACTTTTTTGACGAAGGTGATCTGGTTTCGGTTCTGACAACCGAGCCGTTGGGGCGTGCGCTGGACTATAAAGCCCCCGCAGGCGGATGCATGAGGGGGGCGTTTGTCGAAGTGCCTCTGGGGCCGCGCCGGGTGCTGGGGGTCGTCTGGGGCAAGGGCGAAGGCGGCTATGATCTGGCCAAGGTGCGCCCGGTGACCCGGGTGCTGGATGCCGCCCCGATGGTCGAGACACTGCGCGCCTTTTTGATCCGGGCGGCGGATTACACGCTGACCCCGATGCCTGCGATGCTGCGCCTTGCCACCCGTGCGCCCGGCCTTGCCGACCCGCCCGGCCCGCGCAAGGTGTTTCGCATCGGCCGGGCCGCGCCAGACCGCATGACGGATGCGCGCGCGCGGGTCATAGAGGTCTTGAACGATTACGGCGGTGCTGCCTTTACGCTCGGTGAGTTGGCCGGGCTGGCGGGCGTGTCCTCCAGCGTGATCAAGGGATTGGTCAAGCAAGGCGTGGTGGCCGAAGAAGAAGCCGCCCGCGATCTGCCCTACCCGCGTCTTGACGCTGATCTTTCGGGCAAGGATCTGGCCGACGATCAGGCCGAAGCCGCCGCCCGGCTGCGCGCAGCCATTGCGGGCGGGGTTTACGGCACCACGCTTTTGAAAGGCGTCACAGGATCGGGCAAGACCGAGGTCTATCTGGAAGCGGTGGCGGAATGTCTGGCGCAGGGGCGTCAGGCACTGGTGCTTTTGCCCGAAATCGCGCTGACTGCCGAATTCCTGACCCGGGTCGAGGCGCGTTTTGGGGCCATGCCCGGCGAATGGCATTCCGGCGTCACCATGACGGAACGCCGCCGGTTGTGGCGTATGGCCGGTGAAGGCGGCGTGGGCATGGTGGTTGGTGCACGCTCGGCGCTGTTCCTGCCCTTTCGTGATCTGGGGCTGATTGTCGTGGATGAAGAACATGATACTTCTTACAAGCAAGAGGATGGCGCGCTTTACAATGCCCGCGACATGGCGGTGCTGCGGGCCTCGCTTTGCGACGCGCAGGTGGTGCTGGCTTCGGCCACACCTTGCCTTGAAAGCTGGGCCAATGCCGAAGCGGGGAAATACACCCGCATTGATCTGACCTCTCGTTTCGGCGTGGCCGTGATGCCAGACCTCAGCGCCATCGACATGCGCGCCGAGAAACTCGAAGCCAACCGCTGGATCGGCCCGACACTTGCCGGTGCAGTGCGGGCGCGGATCGAGCGGGGCGAACAGGCGCTGTTGTTTCTGAACCGTCGCGGTTATGCGCCGGTGACCATCTGCCGCGCCTGCGGCCATCAGATCGGCTGCGAAAACTGTGATGCGCGCATGGTTGAACACCGGTTTCTCAAGCGCCTTGTCTGCCATCAGTGTGGCGAGACAAAGCCGATGCCAGAGACCTGCCCGAACTGTCAGGCCGAGGGCCGCTTGGCCCCAGTAGGTCCCGGGGTAGAACGGTTGGCCGAAGAGGTCGCCGCACGCTTTCCCGAGGCCCGGGTGGCGGTGCTGTCGTCGGATCTTTTCAGCTCGGCCCGGGCGTTGAAAGACAAGATCAAAGACATTGCAGGCGGTGAGGCAGACATCATCATCGGCACGCAGTTGGTGGCCAAGGGGCACAACTTTCCCTTGCTGACGCTCGTCGGGGTCATTGACGCGGATCTTGGCCTGCAAGGCTCGGACCTGCGCGCCGCCGAGCGGACCTTTCAGCTGATGCGGCAGGTGTCGGGCCGGGCCGGGCGCGGGGAAAAGCCGGGCGAGGCGATGTTGCAGACCTATCAGCCCGAGCATGCGGTGATCCGTGCGATCCTGTCAGGCGAAGAAGAAGCATTCTGGCGGGCCGAGGCGGCGGAACGCGAAGTGGCGGGGATGCCTCCGTATGGGCGGTTGGCCGGGATTGTTCTGTCATCGCCCGACGTGCAGACGGTGTTTGATTTCGGGGCAGAACTTGCCCGCCGCGATGCGCCTTTGCGAAGGATCGGCGCGCAGGTCTATGGCCCGGCACCGGCCCCCGTGGCGCGGGTCCGGGGACGGCATCGGGTGCGGCTTCTGGTCAAAGCTGCCAAGGGCGTGGCGCTGCAAGCGGCCCTTGCCGAATGGGTCGGGCAATTCAAGCTGCCGAACAACCTGCGCCTGTCGATCGATATCGACCCGCAGAGTTTTTACTGACACCCATCTGCGCACAGGTTTTGTGTACGGCGCGTGGAGCAAATCCACTCGCCAATCCGATCAGATCGGCGTAAGCGGTAGCCCATGTTCGCGATCCCGACCCTGACGTTGAAAGAGGCCAAAGGCCTGCCGCGCTGGCGGCAGCCGGTGGTGTTGCTGTTTTTGATGGCGGCAGCAATGCCGATTGCCTTTGCAACATGGTCGGCCCTTTTGAACAATTTCGTCAAAGAGGCGGCGGGCTTTACCGGGGTCGAGATCGGCTGGCTGCACACGGTGCGCGAAATCCCCGGCTTTCTGGCCATCGGGGTGATCGTGCTTTTGTGGGCGATGCGCGAACAGGTGCTGGCGGTGGTGGCCTTGGGCCTTTTGGGCGCGGCCACCGCTTTGACGGCGATGTTCCCGAGCCTTGGCGGGATCTTGATGATCACGCTCTTTTCCTCGATCGGCTTTCACTATTTCGAGACGGTCAACCAATCCTTGCAACTCCAGTGGATCGACAAGAAGAGCGCACCGCAGACTATCGGCTGGATCGTGGCCATCGGCTCGGGTGCCTCGATGGTGGCTTACGGGCTGATCGTGCTGACCTGGAAGACATTCGATCTGAGCTACGGCATCGTCTACGGGCTTTCCGGCGGGCTGACCCTGGCAATTGCGATCTTTGCAGCCCTTGCCTATCCGCAGTTTGATGCGCCAGATCCGCAGCTGAAGCATTTCGTGCTGCGCCGCCGCTACTGGTTATATTATGTCATGCAGTTCATGGCAGGCGCCCGGCGCCAGATCTTTGTGGTCTTTGCCGCCTTCATGATGGTCGAACGCTTTGGCTTTGAAGTGCACGAAGTTACAGCGCTTTTCTTGATCAACTATCTTGTCAACATGATCTTCGCGCCGCTCATGGGCCGCGCTGTCGGATGGTTCGGGGAACGCAACGCGCTGATCTTTGAATATTGCGGGCTGTTGATGGTGTTTCTGGCGTATGGGGGCATTTACTGGTTCGGCTGGGGTGCGCTGATCGGCGGCGCGCTTTACGTGATCGACCATCTGTTCTTTTCGCTCAGCTTCGCGCTGAAGACCTATTTTCAAAAGATCGCCGACCCGCAAGATATCGCGCCCACGTCAGCTGTGGCCTTTACCATCAACCATATTGCTGCGGTGTTCTTGCCGGCCGGGCTTGGCTATCTTTGGATCATCTCACCGGGTGCGGTCTTCGTGCTTGCGGCGATGATGGCGGCGGTGTCCGTGCTGTTGGCCGTGATGATCCCTCGCCATCCTGAGCCGGGGGCCGAGACGATCTTTGCCCGACCGGCAGCCGTGCTGGCAGAGTAGACATGGCCGTTTCACCTGAGCAGGGAAAATTCGTCACTGGCAACCTGATGCGCCATGTCGTGGTGATGTCGCTCTCGGGCGCGTTTGGGCTATCGTTCACCTTCCTTGTGGATTTTCTGGCCCTGTGGTGGATATCACAACTGCGCGTCGAGACGATGATTGCGGCAGTCGGGCTGGCAGGCACAATTCAGTTTGCAGTGATCTCGATTTCTATCGGCATGATGATTGGCGCGGTGGCGCTCGTGTCGCGCACCATCGGACAAGGCGACCGGCCCCGCGCCCGCCGCATCGCGACGATGGCGTTGGGGCTGACCTTCGTTGTGCAGGCAGCTGTATCGATTCTGATCTATATATTTCGAATTCCGATCCTCGAAATTTCGGGCGCGCAGGGCGAGGTGCTGGTGCTGGCCGAACGGTTCCTTGCCGTGACGCTGCCTTCGATGCCGCTGATCGCCGTGGCGATTTGCGCGTCGGCAATACTGCGCGCCATTGGCGATGCCTGGCGGTCGATGGCTGTTACGATGGTCGCCGGTGTCGTTGCTGTGGTGCTGGACCCGCTGCTGATTGTCTGGGCCGGTTGGGGCGTGGCCGGTGCGGCCTGGTCGATTGTGGCGGCGCGTCTGGCAATGTTCGCTTTGGGCCTGTGGTTCGTGATCCGCACCCATGATATGCTGGCCCGCCCCGCCCGCGAAGATCTGGGCACCTTTATCGGCCCTTATCTGGGCATCGCTCTGCCCGCGATTGTCACCCAGATCTCAACACCCTTTGGCAATTGGATCCTGACCCGTGAAGTGGCCCAGTTTGGCGATAGCGCGCTTGCGGGCTGGGGCGTTGTGATGCGCCTGACCATACTGGCCTTTGGCGGGATCTTTGCCCTTTCTGGTGCCATAGGTGGGATCATCGGCCAGAATTACGGGGCCAATCGCCCCGACCGGGTGGCGGGGGCCTATTGGGCGGCGCTGAAATTCTGTCTGGCCTACACGCTGGTGACATGGGTGTTGATGGCTTTGCTGACCGGACCGATTGTTCAATCATTCGGTTTGTCGACCGAAGGTGAGGCGATTGTGCGCGTCTTCACCTACTACGCGACCGGCGCATTCATCTTTACCGGTGCGCTTTTTGTGGCCAACGCGGCCTTTAACAATCTGGGGCGGCCCTTGTGGTCGACCGGGGCGAACTGGCTTCGCGACGGGATCTTGATGCTGCCTCTCGGGCTGGTGCTGACGCAGGCTGTTGGGGCCACGGGTGTGATCTGGGCCAATGCGCTCGCCAATGTGATCGCGGGCGTGGTAGCGGGATGGCTTGCATGGCGCTATATACGGTCCTTGAACCGGTCGGAGGTCGTAACGGCCGCCGCTGAATAGGAGCACGTGATATGCTGAACGCCCTTTTCGGAAAGAAAGCTGATAGTCCCGCCGCGGGCGACGCCCTTCCGGGCCGCCCCACGCCGATCCCCACAGCCGAGACGCATTTCCTGTCTGGGCTGGCGCTGAAATCCGCGGTGCCTGAGGGCATGGAAGAGGCGATGTTCGGCATGGGCTGTTTTTGGGGTGTTGAGCGGATCTTCTGGAAGCTTGACGGTGTCTGGCTGACCATGGTCGGCTACTCTGCCGGGGTCACGCCCAACCCGACCTATCAAGAAACCTGCACCGGGATGACCGGCCAGAACGAAGTGGTTCGGGTGATCTATGACCCGAAGATCATCAGCTATGACACATTGCTGCGCACCTTTTGGGAAGGCCACAACCCGACGCAAGGCAACCGCCAGGGCAATGACGTTGGCAGCCAGTATCGCTCTGGCATCTACACCTATTCAGGTGCGCAGGCCGAGGCCGCCGAGGCCAGCCGCCTTGTATACGCCGAACGGCTGAAAGCTGCGGGCATGGGCATGATTACCACCGAGATAAAACCCGCCGAGACGTTTTATTATGCCGAAGACTACCACCAGCAATATCTTGCCAAGAATCCCGGCGGCTATTGCGGCATCGGCGGCACCGGCGTGACCTGTCCCATTGGTCTTAAGGCCTGACCCTATGCCCCGCACGCCGCGCGAGATCATGGCGAGCGGCGAGTGGTATTCATGTCTGGATGCGGGCTTTGAAGACATGCGCCGCAGGGCTCGACGGGCGTGTCACCAGCACTCCACTATCGACCCGGACGCGCGCGGGGCCTGTGCGCCGCTCTTGGCCGCTCTGATCGAACTTGGCGAAGGAAGCTGGATCGAAGCGCCGTTTCACTGTTCTTATGGCATCAATCTGGTGCTGGGCGACCGGGTCTACCTGAACGCAGGATGTGTTGTCTTGGACAGTGCCGGAGTTCGCATTGGGGCAGGGTCTATGCTGGGCCCCGGCGTCCATATCTACTGTGCAGATCATCACCGGGATCCCGATGAGCGCGGCAAGGGGATTGAGCGGGCGTTGCCCGTGACCATCGGCGCGGGCGTTTGGATCGGTGGCGGGGCGATAATATTGCCCGGTGTCACGATCGGGGATGGGGCCATTGTTGCTGCGGGCGCTGTGGTGTCGCGTGACGTGGCAAGCGGATCACGGGTTGCAGGCATCCCCGCGCGAAGGATATAGCGCTGCATCACGCTGCGTCACCCCGGAACTTCACCCATGCCAACCTACACCGCGCTAACGACCTTGCCGTCAAAAGAACCTGCCGAGGCTTTGGCCGAAGCAATGGAAAGTTTTCTGCCCGAACCCACCGGTATCGGTGTGTTTGAGATTGAAGACGGCTCCGGACGTCACGAGGTTGGTATTTACTTCGAAGAAGAGCCGGACGGAACCGAGCTTGCGCTGATGGCCGCAATTTATGGGGCAAAGCCCTTTGCGGTGTCCGAACTGCCGGAAACCGACTGGGTCGCACATGTGAAGCGCGAGTTGCAGCCCGTAGAGGCCGGGCGCTTTTTCGTTTACGGAAGCCATGATGCAGACAAGGTGCCTGAAGACTGCGTGCCCTTGCTGATCGAAGCCGCGATGGCCTTCGGCACCGGACATCATGGAACCACCAAAGGCTGTCTGCTGGCGCTGGACCGTCTTGAGCGCACCGGCTACCGGGCGCGCAAGGTTGCCGATATCGGCTGTGGCACGGCGGTTTTGGCGATGGCCGCCGCTGCAATCTGGCCCGACCCGGTCATAGCGTCGGATATCGACCGGGTTGCGGTTGATGTGGCCGAAGCCAATGTTGCGGCTAACGGGTTAACCGGCCGGGTGCTTTGCTACGAAGCGGTGGGCTTTGATCATCCGCAGTTAGGTGCCACCGCACCTTTTGATCTGGTCTTTGCCAATATCCTGAAAGGCCCGCTGATTGGGCTGGTGTCCGACATGGCCCGATTGATCGCCCCGAATGGCTATGCGATTCTGTCCGGGATTCTTGATCGTCAGGCTGATGAGGTGACGGCTGCCTACAAAATGGCGGGTTTTAGCCTTGCGAGCCGCGACGAAATCGGTGAATGGGCAACATTGGTCATGAAGCGTAATCAATCAGGCTGATTGCCTTTACTTCGCCGCCCTTCGCCGCATTTTTGACGCATTCATTCCTCACCTTGGTCATGTGCGGGGGCGCAATAGTCGGATTTTCGACATGGTTGATAAGAACTTACAGAATTTTTATGGCCGGGTTGGTCGCATTGAGCGCATCCATGATGCAGGCGGCGGCTTTGAGGCGAACGGCACCTTGGGCATGTCTTACTATAACGCACGCAAGCGCAGTAAGCGCCGTGTCGGATTGCTGGGGCCGCTTGCGCTGATTTTGATGACAATCATTGGCATTAAGGCCGCAGTTTACACAACGCTGGGTCCAGACGCCTATTCCTTGCGCATCAGCACGCTTCAGGCGGGTACCACGGCTGATCAGATCGGGGCTTATGTGCTTCAGGCCGATCCGCTGACGGTTATGGTTGCAGATCAGGTCCGCAGCCTTATTCGCTAAGCAGTGACCGGGCGGCTTGCGTGGGTGGCATGGTCTGCGTTGTGCAAGGCATAGCCGTCTTTGGCGGGCGTTCAGGAGCGCCAGTTGCGTGCGAAAGCCTAGGTTGCCAGATACATGTCAAAAAATGGAAAGGCCGTGTCGGATTACCCCGACACGGCCTTTGGCGACTTGGCGTCGCAGCTGATCGCCGAAATGCCGACGGATCAGGCGCGAGACGTCATTCCATCGATGTCGCCACGGCACAGACCGATATCGTCAAGCTCACGGTCCGAAAGGCGCGAAAGGGCGGCTCGGGTTACGCGGGCATCGTTCCAGACTGCGACAGCAGAAATCATGGCGCTGAACAGGCCGGTGATGTGACCGGTGGCGGGGCGGTTGGTTGCGAATACAGACATTGTCATTTCCTTTGGTATGAGCCGCTTCCCTTTGAAACGCCTCGCTTTCGAGGAGGCAGATAGACCCGCACTCAGCGCCCTTCAAGGCACGCGTGTGCAGACCAGATATGCAATGGCTGCAAGGCTCTGTCTCTTTATAACTCTTTGTTTAAAATATGTTTCTGCAAGTGCGAAAAGTGTCGATTTCTGCGCTTGCAGCGTCGATTTCCGACCTTCGTGTTTTCATTGTGTCCACGAATGCCTGCGTGCCATTCATGCTTTGCGATGTTCGCTTTTCGTGCTAGTCGTGGGAAAAAAGCAACAATGAGGGGCAGATGCGCGTAATTGGCATAGATCCGGGACTTCGAAACCTTGGTTGGGGTGTGATTGAACTGGCCGGATCGCGACTCACGCATGTTGGCAATGGCGTCATTCATTCCGAAGGCACCGAGCTGGCCGCACGGCTGCTGACCTTATATACGGGGTTAAGCGCGGTTATGGCCGAATACCTTCCCGATGCGGCGGCGGTTGAACAGACATTTGTGAACAAAGATGGTGCCGGCACCCTGAAACTGGGTCAGGCCCGTGGTATTGCCATGCTGGTTCCTGCGCAGGCCGGGTTGGCTGTGGGTGAATATGCCCCCAACGCCGTCAAGAAAGCCGTTGTCGGGGTCGGGCACGCTGACAAAGGTCAGATCGCCCATATGGTGCGGTTTCAGCTGCCCGGCGTTGTTCTTGCAGGCCCGGATGCGGCCGATGCGCTGGCCATCGCAATTTGCCATGCGCATCATCTGCAAAGCGCCGGTCGAATGGCGGCCGCCATTCGGGGTGCCGCATGATCGGACGCATTGCAGGTGTTATCGTGCACCGCGCCGCTGATCAGGTGCTGATTGACGTGCGCGGCGTGGGCTATGTCGTCCATATTTCGCAACGCACCGCCTCGGGTCTGCCGCCGGTGGGCCAAGCCGTGGCCCTTTATACAGAGCTTTTGGTCCGCGAAGATCTTTTGCAGCTTTTCGGCTTTCCGACACTGCTTGAAAAGGAATGGCATCGGTTGTTGACGACTGTGCAGGGCGTCGGGGCCAAAGCCTCGATGGCGATCCTTGGCACTTTGGGCGCGGAGGGCGTCAGCCGTGCCATCGCGCTTGGGGACTGGTCTGCTGTGAAAGCCGCCCCGGGTGTCGGCCCCAAGCTGGCGCAACGGGTGGTGATGGAGCTGAAAGATAAGGGCCCCGCGCTGATGGCGCTTGGCGGCACGCTGAGCGATGTGCCCGCGATGCCGACCGACGATGGGGTGATCGATGCATCACCTACGCTGCCCGCACCGACGCCTCAGCTGCGGGCCGGTGCCGGGACCACGGCTGATGCGCTTTCAGCATTGATCAATCTCGGTTACGGGCAGGGCGAAGCCGCCGGCGCCGTGGCCGAGGCTGCCGGTGCCAATGAAGGGGCTGAGGCTTCGGCGCTGATCCGGGCCGCATTGAAGCTTCTGGCGCCGAAAGGGTAGGGGATGGAACCGGATCCGACATTGCGCCCCGCCCCGCAGCCCGGTGACCTAGACCGGGCCATGCGGCCACAGACGCTGGATGATTTTGTCGGCCAGCAAGAGGCGCGGGCCAATCTGCGTGTGTTTGTTGAAAGCGCCAAGATGCGCGGAGAGGCAATGGATCATACGCTGTTTCACGGCCCGCCGGGGCTGGGAAAGACGACGTTGGCGCAGATCATCGCACGGGAGCTGGGGGTCAATTTTCGCATGACGTCAGGTCCGGTTCTGGCACGGGCAGGCGATCTGGCGGCGATCTTGACCAATCTTGAAGCGCGCGATGTGCTTTTCATTGATGAGATCCATCGGTTGAACCCGGCGGTCGAAGAAGTGCTTTACCCGGCGCTTGAGGATTTTGAACTGGATCTGGTGATTGGCGAAGGGCCTGCGGCCCGCACGGTTCGCATCGAACTGCAACCCTTCACGCTGGTGGGTGCCACAACCCGGCTTGGCCTGCTGACGACGCCGCTGCGCGACCGCTTTGGTATCCCGACGCGGCTGCAATTCTATACGATCGAAGAGCTTGATCATATCGTCACACGCGGCGCTGGGCTGATGGGGATCTCCTCCGATCCGGCGGGGACGCTTGAAATTGCGCGCCGCGCGCGCGGAACGCCGCGGATCGCGGGGCGGCTATTAAGGCGTGTGGTGGATTTTGCGTTGGTCGAAGGCAATGGCCGGCTGACGCGCGAGATTGCGGATGCGGCCTTGACCCGCCTTGGCGTGGATCATTTGGGGCTGGACGGCGCGGATCGCAGGTATCTGACCCTGATCGCCGAGAATTATGCGGGCGGACCTGTCGGGGTGGAAACCCTGTCAGCCGCCCTGAGTGAGGCCCGCGATGCGGTGGAAGAGGTTATTGAGCCTTTTCTTTTGCAGCAGGGGCTTATTCAGCGCACGCCGCGCGGGCGGATGCTGGCCTCGAAAGCCTGGACACACCTTGGGCTGAACGCGCCAAAAGCGCCGGGGCAGTCTGATCTTTTCGTGAAATGAGTGCGCAACCGGCGTCGTGAACGCCGCGAAGACTGGCACGGGGGACATCGGGCCAGATGTGCATTCTGGTTGAGATGCCGGTTCAAAAAATCTATGCCTCCGGCGGGGATATTTTAGCCAAGTGGAAGCCGGGCCGTGACACCAGATGAGATTGCCGCACTTTTTACGCGCGCGTCAGGGGATTATGCTTTCGCACGGTGGCAGCGGCCCATCGTTCCTGTGGTGTTTGGCGTTGACGATGCGACCCTGGCGATTCTCAAAGGCGCGATCGAGACGGTGGTCGCGCTTGCAGGCCACCAGATGGACGAGACGGATCCAGAGCAGGGCGCCAATCTGATGGTATTTTTTGTGCGCGATTGGGCCGAGCTGCTTGACGTGCCGGACCTGGACCGTCTGGTCGGGGGGCTTGGACCTTTGGTGACACGATTGTCTGAAGCAAACGCCAATCAGTATCGTCACTTTCGTTTTGAGAGCGACGGTGCAATCCG
Organism: Albidovulum sp.; assembly: GCA_049646285.1. Taxonomy (GTDB): domain Bacteria; phylum Pseudomonadota; class Alphaproteobacteria; order Rhodobacterales; family Rhodobacteraceae; genus Albidovulum. The sequence continues at coordinate 28,216 of JBARVN010000173.1, forward strand.
GGCGTGCGTCGCCTTTTTCTGCCTTGATGCGGCACTTGCGGACACCCCGGCAGACACCGTGGCGCTGAGCCTTGCGGTGCAGGTTATGCTGTTGTGGTCTGATCGGGCCTTCGCCGATCAGTCATCATTGGCAAGACACGGGGATGGGGTGGTTGTCCGACCTGACATTGCGGATCTGATCCGCGCGGCTTACCAGCCGGCCATGCCAGCCGTCGCAAGTGACCCAAGCCATGCGCTGAGACTTGCTGCGCGCCTTGCCTGATCTGGCACTGAGGCAGGGGGCGGTGCCGCGTCAGGCCCCTGTGATTTGGATCTTGCCCACAAGGCGTGACCCCTTTTCCGAGCTGAGTGTCTGAGCCTTGACGTCTGCCTTTACCTCGGCCGACTTTTCAAGTGACAGCTCCGTGCAATCGATCCGCCCGGTGTGGTTGCCTTGAATGCGGACATCCCCTGCTGCAATCGTGCCACTGACCTGCCCGCCCATGTGTACATCGACAGACCGCGCGGTGATGTCACCGGTGACGCGCCCTTTGACGTCGATGTCACCATCCTTGGAGCTGACATTGCCTTCGATAGTGAGGTCTTGTTCAATGACGGATCGGGTCATGGCGGGTCCTGCCTTTTTGTGTCATGTCGCGGGGCCGGGTTACGGGCCGCCTTTCAACTGGCTATCGCAGATTGGCCCTGCTGCAAAGAGACAGTGCTTCGAAAAGCTGCGGTTGCGTGTCTTGCTTGCCGCGCCTTTGCAGCGCTAGAGATGGGGTCTGGTCCTTGAGGGAAGTGTCATGCCGCATCAGTTCACCTTGCGCGTCTACTACGAAGATACGGATCTGGCGGGCATCGTCTACTACGCCAACTACCTGAAGTTCATTGAGCGCGCGCGCAGTGAATGGGTGCGCGCCCTTGGTATCGACCAAGTCAAGCTTCGTGCGGCAGACGGGCTTGTTTTTGCGGTACGTCGCGTTGAGGCGGATTATCTGAAACCGGCACGGTTTGATGATGAACTGGTGGTCGAGACGAAAATGCATGCGGAGACAGGTGCCCGGATCGTTCTTGATCAGCTGGTTTTGCGCGCAGGTGAGCCTCTGTTTCAGGCACAGGTTACGCTGGTTTGTCTGACGCTTGCTGGCACCCCGGCCCGTTTGCCAGCGGATCTTCGCCGACGTCTGGCGCCCCCCGTTCATTAGAGCGGCGGATTTTTGGGTTCTGACGCAGATGTGTTGGCATTCCTGCGAAAAGCCAGATAGAATCACTGATAATGAGTTCCGATAACGGAACCTAACCGGCGAGCAGTAAATATGAACACCGAGACTCTGGCCCTTGCGCAGGAGATGGACTTCTCCTTGATGGCGCTATTTTGGCGCGCCTCTTTTGTTGTGCAGCTTGTGATGCTGATGCTGATTGTGGCCAGCTTTTGGTCTTGGTCGATCATCATCCAGAAGTTCATCGCCTACCGGAAGGCGCGGCGCGAAGCTGCGGTCTTTGACCGTGCGTTCTGGTCCGGAGAGCCGCTTGATGAGCTTTTTGACAAGATCGGCGGGCAGCCCGATGGCGCCTCGGAAAAGATCTTTGCCAGCGGCATGGTCGAATGGCGCCGTTCCCACCGACAAGACGGAGAGCTGATTGCAGGCGCGCAGGCGCGCATTGACCGTTCGATGGATGTGGCGATCGTCAAGGCGACTGAAAGCCTGACCCGTGGCTTGCCGTTTCTGGCCACCGTCGGGTCAACGGCCCCCTTTGTCGGCCTTTTTGGGACCGTCTGGGGCATCAAGACCGCGTTCGAGCAAATCGCCATCAGCCAAAACACATCGCTGGCTGTGGTGGCACCGGGGATTGCCGAAGCATTGGTGGCCACAGCGCTTGGTCTGCTTGCCGCTATTCCGGCGGTGATTTTCTACAACAAACTTTCGACCGACAGTGACCGGATCATCGCGGGGTATGAAGCCTTTGCCGATGAGTTTGCCACCATCTTGTCCCGCCAGCTGGACGCCTGAGCCATGAGCGCGGGGGTCATGAAGCCGGGCGGGGGCGGGCGTCGCCGCCGGGGTGCGCGCGGCAAGGCGGCTGTGATGAGTGAGATCAACGTCACCCCCTTCGTGGATGTGATGCTGGTTCTTTTGATCATCTTCATGGTTGCAGCCCCGCTGTTGACCGTGGGCGTGCCGTTGGACCTGCCCAAGACCGCTGCACAGGCGGTGCCCACGCAGCAAGAAGAGCCGCTGACGATTTCTGTGCAAGAAGATGGCACCCTTTCAATCCAGAACACGCCGACGCCGGAGGCTGAGTTCATGCCCAAGCTGCGCGCGATTGCCGCTGAACGGACGGATGACAAACTGTTCTTGCGCGCGGACGGCAACATTCCCTATGCGCGGGTCGTTCAGGTGATGGGGGCGTTGAATTCGGGTGGGTTTTCCAACATCGTTTTGGTGACGGACGCCGGCGGGCCGGGGTTTGACGGGCAGACGGGGAACTAGGGCGGATGCCCATGGACAATTCCGAACGCATTGGATTGATCGCCTCAGGTGCGTTGCATCTTGGAGGGATTTTATGGCTTTTGATCGGCGGATTTTTCTTTTCGCATGACTTGCCGCCCCCGGTGGCCACGGCCGAAGTGTCGCTGATGTCTTCCACTGAATTTGCAGCTCTTCAGGCCGCAGCACCGCGTGCCGCGGTGGAAGCGCCGCCTGCGCCCTCGGTGCCTGAACCGCCAACCGCGGATCCTACCCCGGATGTTCCCGCCCCCGAGGTCGTGCCGGAGCCTGCAACGCAGGCAGTGCCAGAAGCGCAGCCCGCGCCGGATGCGGCACCGGATGTAACAGAACTTGCCCCGCCTGCGACCGAAGTTGAGGAGACGCCGCCAACCCCGCTGACACCGCCGGTTGAAACCCCACTGGAGTCGGCCGAAGCCGTGATCCAGCCTGCGGCTGAGCCCAAGCCAGCCGACATCGTAGCGCCCGAGCCAACCGACGCGCCGGACCCAACGATCGACGTCGCCCCTGAGGCCGTCGAAGAGACCACGCCTGAACCCAGCCCCGAGACTATCCCCGTGCCGTCGGTCGAGGCCGCCGCGCCGAAGGAGACCGGGGATGTCGTGAAAACCGAAGAGAATAAGGACGTGACGGAAACGGCATCGGCAGCCCCAACCACGTCACCCCGGCCCAAAGCACGCCCGGAAAAACCTGAACCCGCCCCGGTTGAGACACCGACAGCGGATGTCACGCCAGCCACGTCGGCCACGCCAGAGCCTCAGCCCGAAGATGCCGTGGCACAAGCATTGGCAGAGGCGCTGGCAGGCGAGGCATCTGATACGCCAGCACCAGGAACGGGCACTGCCCCCACCGGCCCTCCGATGACGGGCGGTGAAAAAGACGCATTGGTGATTGCGGTCAAGCAATGCTGGAATGTGGGCGCGCTTTCGACCGAAGCATTGCGCACGGTTGTCACAATCGGCGTCAGCATGGACCCGTCTGGCCTGCCCATCAACAGCTCGATCCGTATGATTGGTGCGGAAGGTGGCAACGATGTCGCCGCCAATCAGGCCTATGAGGCCGGACGCCGCGCGATAATCCGATGCGCCAAAAACGGCTACCCACTGCCTGCTGAGAAATATGAGCAGTGGCGAGAGGTTGAAATTGTGTTCAATCCTGAAAAGATGAGGATGAAATGACACCTGCCTGCACGAACCAAGACGCCACAACCCAATTCGCATCTGCAACAAAGGGAATGTCATGAGTATCTTTCGCACGCTTTGTCTGGCGCTGGCTTTTGCCGGGGTATCCGCGCCGGTGGCCATGGCGCAATCCGGCCCGCTTCGGATCGTCATTGAAGATGGTGTGATTGAGCCATTGCCCTTTGCCGCCCCGCTCTTTTTGGCCGAAACCGCCGGTGCGGCCGACGCGGCGGCCGAGATTACCCGGTTGGTTGCGGCGGATCTTTCGGGCACAGGGCTTTTCAGAGAAATTCCCGCTTCGGCCTTTATCAGCCCGGTGACGAGCTTTGATGCGGCTGTGGCCTATGCCGATTGGAAGGCCATCAATGCGCAAGCGCTGGTCACCGGTGCGGTTGCGGTTGGCACAGATGGGCGGATCAACGTCAAGTTCCGGCTTTATGACATCTATTCTGGGGCTGCTTTGGGGGATGGGTTGCAATTTGGCGGTGCCGCTGGCGACTGGCGGCGCATTGCTCATAAGGTGGCCGATCAGATCTACGCCCGTATCACCGGAGAAAGCGGCTATTTCGACAGCCGTGTTGTCTATGTCTCGGAAAGCGGGCCCAAAGACGCCCGTCTCAAGCGCCTTGCGATCATGGATTATGACGGGGCCAATGTTCAGTATCTGACTGACAGTTCCACCATCGTGCTGGCGCCGCGTTTTTCGCCAGCCGGGGACCGGGTGCTCTATACCTCATTTGAAACCGGATTTCCGCGCATCAAGCTGATGGATCTGGCCACGGTGTCGTCGCGCGCATTGGCGGAACTCTCAGGCAATATGAGCTTTGCGCCACGGTTTTCGCCTGATGGCGCTACGGTCGTGTTTTCACTGGAACAAGGCGGCAATACTGATCTTTATTCCATGCAGCTTTCCTCTGGGCAGATGCTGCAACTCACCAACTCGCCCGCGATTGAAACGGCGCCGTCCTTTTCGCCGGATGGCACGCGCATTGTGTTTGAAAGCGACCGGTCCGGCAACCAGCAGCTATACATCATGCCGTCAGGCGGAGGAGAGCCCACACGCATCAGCTTTGGTGAGGGCCGCTACGGCACGCCCGTCTGGTCCCCGCGTGGGGATCTGATCGCGTTCACCAAACAAAACGCAGGCCGGTTTCATATTGGCGTGATGCGCACTGATGGCTCGGAAGAACGCTTGTTGACGGCGGCTTTCCTGGACGAAGGCCCTACATGGGCCCCGAATGGCAGGGTCATCATGTTTACGCGGGAAAGCCCCGGTGCGGGTGGTGCGGCCCAACTTTATTCAGTGGATATATCGGGGCGCAACCTGCGTGCCGTGCCGATGGATGGCGGGGCCTCTGATCCTGCGTGGTCCCCGCTGTTGCCCTAAGACAGTGCGTTTCCAATGCGCACGCAGAATGCTATGCTAACGGCCATCGAGCCAAAAACAAAAGGCGGTACATCCGATGACGAAATTTTCAATCCTTCTGCTGGTCGGCGCAATGGCGCTGTCAGCTTGTAACAACCCCGACCGCTTCGGCGCAGGCGGCGCGGCTGGCGGCCCGGGTGCCGTTGGCATCACCTCTGGGGCGCTTGGCGATCCGAATGACCCCAATTCGATCGCGTATTTCAACCAGACCATCGGTGACCGGGTCTTGTTTGCAGTGGACCAGTCGACGCTGACGCCTGAGGCGCAGAATACCTTGGCCCAGCAGGCCGTCTGGCTGAACCAGCACCCGACCAATACCGCGATCATCGAAGGTCACGCAGATGAGCAGGGCACCCGTGAATACAACATCGCACTTGGCGCCCGCCGCGCCAGCGCTGTGCAGCAATATCTGATCGCGCAGGGCGTTGCAGCCACGCGTTTGCAGACCGTGTCTTACGGGAAAGAACGCCCGCTGGCGGTCTGTTCAGATGAGGCCTGCTATGCCCAAAACCGCCGTGCCGTTTCGGTAATTGGCGCGGGCGCGGGCGTCTGATCCGATGGGCATGATCCGCTTGATGGCTGCGGGGCTTTTGGTGGCGGCGGCCCTTGCCGCCCCCGCCGGGGCCCAAGACCGCGCGCAAAGCCTGGCCGATATCCGGACCGAGCTTGCCACGCTCGCCGGGGAATTGCAGGCCCTGCGCGCGGAACTGGTGACAGGCGGCTCGGCTGCAATGCAGGCCGCTGGCGGAGCCTCTGCGCTTGACCGGATGAATGCGCTTGAGGCGGAGCTTACCCGGCTGACATCGCAAACCGAGGCGGTGCAGAACAAAGTCAACCGCGTGGTTGCCGATGGCACCAACCGGGTCGGCGATCTAGAGTTCCGTCTTTGCGAATTGGAAGAGGGCTGCGATCCGGCCAACTTGCCAATCACCGCCACTTTGGGTGGCGGCGCCGTTCCCGCCACAGGTCCGGCGATATCATCGTTACCCCAGCCCGGTGTCGCAGGCAGCACAGCTGAGCTGGCCGTCAGTGAACAGGCAGATTTCGACCGGGCGAAGGCGGCGCTCGATTCCGGTGACTTTCAAGGCGCCGCTGACAAGTTTGCGGCCTTTGCCCAAACCTATCTGGGTGGCCCGCTGACGGGCGAAGCGCAGTTTTTGCGCGGTGAGGCGTTGAACCAGTTGGGCGAAACGTCAGGTGCCGCACGTGCCTATCTTGACGCCTTTTCCGGCGCGCCAAACGGCCCGCGCGCCCCTTCGGCGCTTTTGAAACTGGGGGCGGCGCTGGGATTGCTCAGCCAGACCCAAGAGGCCTGCGTGACGCTCGGCGAAGTTGGTGTGCGCTTCCCAACCGCGCCTGAGGCAGTCGAAGCAGGCACCGCGATGCGCGCGCTTGGCTGTTCGTGAGCGGCAAGGACAGGCCAAGTTCGGACGGTGACGATGCCTTTTTGTTGCATGTCGCCGAACATGCATTTCGCAGCGAAACCCCTGATGTGATTGCTGTCGCCGTGTCTGGCGGCAGCGATTCCATGGCGCTTTTGTCGCTTTTCGCCCGCATTCAAGCGCGCCGGGGGGGGCAACTGCGCGCGGTGACAGTAGATCACCGGCTGCGCCCAGAGGCCGCAGATGAGGCGCAGGCCGTGGCCGCGTTTTGTCAAAAGATCAACGTACCGCACGACATTTTGGTCTGGGATCACGGCGAGATCACCGGCAACCTTCAAGATCAGGCCCGCCGAGCGCGATATGGGCTGATCGGTGAATGGGCGCAAAGAAGCGGCATCGGTCATATCGTCCTTGGCCATACCGCTGATGATCAGGCCGAGACCTTCCTGATGGGGCTGGCCCGCGAAGCAGGTATCGACGGCTTGTCGGGGATGCGGCCCGGTTGGGTGGAAAGCGGTATCAGATGGGCGCGGCCCTATCTTCTTACGCCCCGGTCTGACCTGCGTCAGTACCTGACCCGTCATGGGATCAGTTGGATTGAAGACCCATCCAATGCTGACGACCGGTTTACCCGGATAAAGGCACGCCGGGTGTTGGAACGGCTCAGGCCACTTGGGATTTCAGTGGAAAAGCTGACGGGCGTTGTGGTGAATCTGGGGTCTGCACGTTCGGCACTGCAGACGGCCACTTCGGACGCCGCGCACAGGATCGCCCAGGCCGAGGCTGGCGCTGTAATTCTTGACCGCGTGGCGTTTCAGGCCCTGCCCGCCGAGATCAGTCGCAGGCTTTTGATCGGCGCGCTGAAATGGGTGTCAGGGCAAGATTACGCCCCAAGACAAGCCGCGCTCATGCGCGTTCAAGAGGCGGTACGCGGGGGTCGCCACACGACGCTGTCGGGATGCCGCATCCATGTCAGCACCGCTGAAGTGCAGATCACGCGGGAACCCAAAGCCGTGGCAGGTCTCGAAGGGCCGACCGATGCGCTTTGGGATGGGCGTTGGCGCGTAAACGGACCGCATGGTGCCGGGTTGATCATTCGTGCGCTTGGCAATGAAGGGCTGCGTCTTTGTCCGGATTGGCGCGAATCCGGTAATTCTCGTGCAGCATTGATCGTATCACCCGCTATCTGGCGGGACGATACGCTGATTTCAGCGCCATTAACGGGTTTTGGGGCGGGTTGGAGCGTAGAAATTGTCGCAGACCTGCATTCATTCCTCTTATCGCATTGAACCCGGCCCGCTAATCTCTATTTTAGAGGTAACCTCGTATCGTTTGTTGGTACGAAAGACATTCTTTTGGAGGAAGTCCCTTGGGTAACGCGAGAAACATCGCCTTCTGGGTCGTGCTGTTCCTGTTGATCCTGGCGTTGTTCAATCTGTTTGGCAACGGCCAGACGGCCATGAACTCACGCTCGCTGAGCTATTCGGACTTTATCACAAAGGTCGATGCGGGCGACGTGGCTGCCGTGGTGATCGACGGCGAAAAGCTGCAGGTGCAGACCCGCGATGGCACAACCTATATGACAGTAAAGCCCGAAGGGGCCGAACTGAATGACAATCTGGTAGAGAACCTCATTGCCAAGAACGTAAGCGTCAAGGCCGAGCCGCAGGCACAATCGGGCCTCTTGTCGATGCTCGGTGTCTGGTTGCCATTCCTTGTGCTGATCGGGGTTTGGGTGTTCTTCATGAACCGCATGCAAGGCGGCGGAAAAGGCGGGGCCATGGGCTTTGGCAAATCCCGCGCCAAATTGCTGACCGAGAAGCATGGCCGGGTGACGTTTGATGACGTGGCCGGCATTGATGAAGCCAAGGAAGAGCTGGAAGAGATTGTCGAGTTTTTGCGCAATCCGCAAAAGTTCAGCCGTCTGGGCGGCAAGATCCCCAAAGGCGCATTGCTTGTGGGCCCTCCGGGCACCGGTAAAACCCTTCTGGCGCGTGCGATTGCGGGCGAGGCGGGTGTGCCGTTCTTCTCAATTTCTGGCTCCGACTTTGTTGAAATGTTCGTAGGCGTCGGCGCAAGCCGTGTGCGCGACATGTTTGAGCAGGCCAAGAAAAACGCACCTTGTATCGTGTTCATTGACGAGATTGACGCTGTGGGCCGGTCACGTGGTGCAGGGTATGGCGGTGGCAATGACGAACGTGAGCAGACACTGAACCAATTGCTGGTCGAAATGGACGGGTTTGAGGCCAACGAAGGCATCATCATCGTGGCCGCCACCAACCGCAAGGATGTGCTGGATCCGGCATTGCTGCGCCCGGGTCGCTTTGACCGTCAGATCCATGTCCCGAACCCCGATATCAAGGGCCGCGAAAAGATCCTGACAGTGCATGCGCGCAAAGTACCTTTGGGTCCGGATGTTGACCTGCGTATCATCGCGCGCGGCACGCCGGGCTTTTCAGGTGCGGATCTTGCCAATATCGTCAATGAAGCCGCCCTTCTGGCCGCCCGTATCGGTCGGCGCTTTGTCGCCCTTGAAGATTTCGAGAAGGCCAAGGACAAAGTGATGATGGGGGTTGAGCGCCGCTCAATGGTCCTGACGGATGAACAAAAGGAACACACCGCCTATCATGAGGCTGGTCACGCCATCGTCGGCATGGCTTTGCCCAAATGTGATCCCGTCTACAAGGCCACGATCATCCCGCGTGGCGCCGCGCTGGGTATGGTGATGAGCCTGCCGGAAATTGACCGGCTGAACTGGCATCGCGACCAGTGCGAACAAAACATCGCCATGACCATGGCCGGTAAGGCCGCTGAGATCATCAAATGGGGCGAAGATGCTGTGTCTAACGGGCCGTCGGGGGATATTCAGCAAGCCTCCTCCATGGCGCGCGCGATGGTGATGCGTTGGGGCATGTCTGATCTGGTTGGCAACGTTGATTATTCAGAGGCCCATCAGGGCTATTCTGGCGGCACCAGCGGCCTGTCGGTATCGGCCGAGACCAAGGCGCTGATCGAAAGCGAGGTCAAGCGTCTGATCGACGAAGGCTATGACCGCGCCCGCAAGATCTTGATGGAAAAGAATGACGAGTTTGAAATGCTCGCCAAAGGGTTGCTGGAATATGAAACCCTGACCGGGGACGAAATCCGCCGGGTGATCAACGGCGAACCTCCGGTGGCGGATGATGATGCCACGCCGCCGCCTTCGGGCAAGGCCCCATCGATGATGTCGATCCCGAAGACGAAAAAACCCAAGGCGCCCAAGGGTGGAATTGATCCGGCGCCGGAACCATCAGCCTGACGCGGCGGCTTTCGTCATAGGTGTCCTGAACAAAAACCGGCCCCGGATCATCTCCGGGGCCGGTATTTTTAGTAAGTCGCGCCGGTATGGCGATGGGCGCCCAGCGATCAGATCTTCATCTTTTTGAAGATGAATTCGGGGACATGCATGATGATCAGCATGATGTAGCGCCAGAAAAACGGCGTGTAGATGGTGTTTCTTTTCTTCTTCACGGCGGTTTGAATGTCGGCGGCAACCTTGTCGGGGCTGGCCACCAGAAACATGCCGGGCAGGCCCCATGTCATGGCCGTGTCCACAAAGCCGGGTTTGACGGTAACAACATGGCCACCAGCACGGGTCAGACGGTTGCGTAGCCCCGACAGGTAGGTGGCAAAGCCTGCCTTGGCCGAGCCATAGACATAGTTGCCAAGCCGCCCCCTGTCCCCGGCGACCGAACCTACACCCACAACCGTGCCGCCACCACGCGCCTCCATCAGGGGGGCAAGCATCTGCAAGAAGCGGGCGGGGCCTGTGTGGCTATCGGTCACGACGCCATCGATCAAGGATGGGTCTGCGTCTATGGCGGATTGATCTGGCATGGAACCTACGAAGACGGCGGCGTTAAGTTCCCCCTCTTCGGCCTCCATCCGCGCGATCAGGGCTGCAAAGCCTTTGGGCTTGCGAGCGTCGAACTCTACCGCTTCGGCCAGCCGTGCGCCGCGCAAGGCGCAATCGGCTGCAAGGGTGGCCAGATCATCGGCGTCGCGGCCTGCGAGCAGCACGGCGGCACCATCGGCGGATACGGCGCGGGCGAAGGCGCGCGCCATCGCCGATGTGGCGCCAAGAATAATCCAGGTCGTGGTCATAGCGCGCTCCTCAACGACAATCGGCGGGTGAGATTGGTGGCAAGGGCGCCTTTCGGGTCAGCTTTCGAAACCTCGGTCTGCCAGTCGGGCAATTCAGGGTACATGGCTTTGACTTCTGCGCCCTTGGCCAGACTGTCCTTGGCAAAGTAAATCCGCCCGCCTGCGGCGGCAGCCAGATCTTCAAGCAATTTGATCAGCTCGCGCGCTTCTGCGCGATTGGGGAAATCCACAGCCAGCGTGTAGCCTTCCATGGGAAAGCTAAGGTAGCCCGCGCGCCCCGGCCCCATGCGCTTGAGCACCGCGAGCGGCGAGGCAAGGCCGGAACCGGCGATCCGTTCCAGCATATCGCGCAGCGCGGGCGATGAGGCCAGCGGCACGACGCATTGAAACTGATGAAAGCCGCGTTTGCCGTAAAGCTTGTTCCAGTCATGGATCTTGTCGAGCGGAAAGAAGAAATCTGAGATTGGCTTTACAACCGTCCGCCCAGCTTCAGGCACGCGCCGAAAATAGGCGGCATTGAAGGCGCGCACGATCGGCCCAGCCAGTGCAAAGCCGGGCGCGTTAAAGGGCACTTTGCGGTATTTTACCCGTTTCGGCACAAGGCCCGAACCGGTTTCGCCTTCTTCCAATATCCCGCGCCCAAGCGCGTCGCCCTTGGCGGTGGCGTCGATCCAGCCGACCGTATAGGTGGCGGTCGAACTGTCGAGCAGGGCCAGAAACTCATCCCACCCGTCAACCCGACGCTCGGTCACCACCATCACGTCACCCTTGCACGGCAAAAGCCGCAACCGGGCCGAGGTGATCACCCCGGTCTGACCGAGCCCGCCAGCGGTTGCCTGAAAAAGCTCTGGCGTATCTTCGGGCGTTACTTCGACCTCGCCCTTCGCGGTGATCAGCGTCAGAGATGCCACGTGTTGGCAAAATGAGCCTGCATGGTGGTGGTTTTTACCGTGCACGTCTTGCGCGATGCAGCCCCCCACGGTCGCAAAACCTGTGCCGGGCATAACCGCGGGCAACCAGCCCCTCGGGGCGAAGGCTGCTGCAATCTCGCCAATCTGTGCGCCTGCTTCGACATCCAAGATGCCGGTGGCAGGATCGAAAGACACCATCCGGTCAAGCCGGGTCATATCAATGGCCTGGCCGCCGTCGTTCAAAGCGGCATCGCCGTAAGACCGGCACATGCCAATCGCCGGGATCAGCCCGTTTTTCAACAAGGCCTGTAACGCGCTTTGCCGCTCAGGTCGCGCAATCTCGCCCGTGGCCTTCAGCGCGCGGCCCCAGCCGCTATAGTCAGTTGTCTTCCAGAGCATTTTTCCCCCTTAGGGATAGGCGTTCTGCAAAGGGAAACAGGATCATACCAATTCCCAGTGCAAACCAGAGAGTTGTGACACGGATGATCGCCGTGGCAGGGACCGATACTTCCATCCCCACACCGTCGAGTGACAGAAGTGCTATCATGGCGGCCTCGGCACCGCCAACGCCGCCGGGCGCGCCGGTCAACCCGCCAGCAAGGGTTGCAAAGACAAAGATCGCAATGGCCTTCATCAGGCCGATATCGGTGCCCATCCAGCCCAGCAGCAGATGGAAGGCATAACCTTCGGCCAGCCAACCGATGACGCCCAAGGCAAGCGCTGGGATCATAACCCCGGCATTCGCAAAGCGGCTGAGGGACCGGGCGGCGGTCCGTAGCCGCCCGAAGAACCGCGCGCCGCGCCCGATCATCCGGTGCGCCAAGGTAACAAGCGCTGACAAAAGGGCAGGGCGTGTGGCCACATAGGCCGCGAGAAGGGCCAGTATCGTGACAGGCAATGCGCCGGTGATGCCACCTGCGGCGGTCGCCACCGAAAGCCCAAGGATCAGGGCCATTGCCGTCAGATCCGACGCCCGATCCATCAGGGCAAGCGGCGCGGTGCGTTCAAAACTCCACCCAGTTTCGCGCTTCAGCCAGCGCATGCGGACCAATTCGCCGACACGTCCGGGTGTGACGATCATGGCGAACCCGCCCAAGAAGTGCCGCATGTTTTGCACAAGCGTCGTAGACAGCCCAAGCCTACGGGCAAAGAGATGCCAGCGCAGACCTCGAAGCACGTAGTTTACCAGTGAAAGCACCAGCAAAACCGCGACTTGCGCCCAAGTCAGCTGGGCAATCTGGGCGCGGGTTTCTTCCCAACCGGTGGCAGCGACCAGCCCGAGGAGACCTGCGAAAAATAATGCAATCAACCCGCCAATCACCAAAAGCTCACGCAGCCGCCGCGAGGGCGGAGGTGATTGGTCTTTTGAAAGGGGCATATCTGCAGTCATCATTACCCCGCTCGCTAGCAACGGATTGGGGCAGGAATATGGATTTGTTTCGAAAAAGTCGACAGTTGCGGTACGGAAATCTGGCGATCACAGTCGATGTCGCTTTCGGCAGACAGATCAATACCCGCCGGGGTTCCGGCGGGTATTGAGCGTTCTGGCGGTCCCGGTGAACCGATCAGAAGTCGGTGTTGTCAGCAAGTTGCAGGGGCGCATTCGCGGTCATGTTCCGAGAATAGCGCAATGGGCGAATTTCCGAGCCTGCGACACCGCGCGAATAGCGCAGCGGGCGAATGTCGGACACCGGCGTACCTTTCGAATAGCGCAGCGGGCGAATGTCGGACACCGGCGTACCCCGCGAATAGCGCAAGGGGCGAATGCCGGACACGGAACCTGCATCGGCAGATGCCGTATATGCAGCCGCCAGACGCATCTTGGCATTGTCAGAACCGTAGGTTGCGTTAAAAGCGGCGGCCGGGCTGGAGCCAGCGTTTGCTGTGGACAGACCGGCGGCCAGCACAATTGCAGCTGCTGAGAATGTGTAGACGGAGGCAATGCCAATACTCTTGAGTGCGGTAATAGGTTTTGCGAAGTGCATACTCGTTTTCCTTGTTAAATCGTCACGGGTGTTCGGTCGCCTGATGGCATCGGTGTCTGGCGCATTTGTTGTAAAATTTAGACATTTTGGTGTCGCCGGCCCCTGTGAGCTGTGGCGTGTGACAGCGTGATGGTGCAAGATGCGGCCAGGCTCATCCAGATTTTTCAGCGCGAAAGGGGCGCAGGCAGGTGTGGCTCACGCTCTGAGTGGGGTGCAGGGGTTTGACGACAAGGCCTGCGGCACTGGCGGCGGCAATTTTGTGTCCGTGCGGTACTGTCCGGGCGGCGCGGAGAAGATGGTCCGCTGTCTGGCCGTAGCATGAAGCCGCATTCAAGTTTTTGATATATAAAATTAATCTCAGCTGATCCTATCCTCATGCGCAATGCGCTGGGCGGATCGTAGATGCGTCACTCCTGTGGGCGCATGTGCCAGACCGGTGCCCGGCCAAGGCCATGAGGGCCAAGTTTGGGTGATGACGCCTGGGGCCTTGATGGGGCGCCCCGGTTCGGGACGAACAGGCACCCGCTTGGCGTGCCCGCAAGGTGTCGCGAATTGTGGCAGCGGTCTGAAAACGGCCGGAAAGATTATTTTTCCCGACCGATAAACCTAAAGACAATAGGGCCAAGGAGGCGTTTTTG
>JBARVN010000174.1:0-9563 GCA_049646285.1 Albidovulum sp.
GTTCCATCACGGCGGACATGTCGACCTCATTATAGGTCGTCAGCATCGCGGCGGTGTTTTGTGCATCCTTGAGGCGGCGGGCAATGGTGGCGCGCAGGCGCGTCATCTTCACCCGTTCTTCGCGTGCGGCATCCTGGGCAGGCACAGGCGCGCGGTGGGCCGCAGCCGGGGCCGGTGTTGCAGAGGCCACGGCGGGGGCGGCGGCGGTCTGACCGGCGGCGGCTTTGGCCACGTCATCCTTCATGATGCGACCATCACGCCCGGTGCCGGTGACCTGGCCGGTCGAAAGCCCGGCTTCGGCCATCGCCTTTTTGGCCGAGGGCGCATCTTCGGTCTCTTTTGTCTTTGCGGCGGTGGGGGGGGCCGCGGCGGCGGGCGCGGAGGCTGCAACGGCGCCTTCGGACACCACAGCGAGGCGGGCCTTGGCATCGACGGTGGCCCCTTCGGGTGCCAGAATTTCGGCCAGCGTGCCCGCAACGGGTGACGGCACTTCGACCGAGACCTTATCGGTTTCCAGCTCACACAGCATTTCATCGACGGCGACGGCATCGCCGACCTTTTTGAACCAGGTGGAAACTGTCGCCTCGGTGACGCTTTCGCCGAGAGTGGGAACCATAACATCGGTGGTTTTGGAAGACATCTTGCCCTCATCCGCTTGCGGCGCTGCGGCGCCTTTATTGGGTTGTGTTTTGGGGGTTGCGGCCCCGGCTTCGGCGATCTGTGCGAGAAGGGCATTTACGCCCACGGTGGTGCCTTCGGCGGCGACGATTCCCGCCAGCGTACCTGCGGCGGGTGACGGCACTTCGACGGTGACCTTGTCGGTTTCCAGTTCACACAGCATTTCATCGAGTGCGACCGTGTCGCCGGGTTTCTTGAACCATGTGGCAACCGTCGCTTCGGAGACGCTTTCGCCAAGGGTGGGAACCCGTACTTCGATACTCATCAGGCGGCACCTCCTAGGGTCAGGGCTTCGTTCACGAGCATTTCTTGTTCGTATTTGTGGCGGCTGGCCAGACCCGTGGCGGGCGAGGCCGAGGCCGCGCGGCCCACGTATACGGGCCGTTTGGATTTTGCACCGATGCGGCCAAGCACCCATTCGATATTGGGTTCAACAAAGGTCCAGGCGCCCTGATTCTTGGGTTCTTCCTGACACCAGATCACTTCGGCGCCCTTGAAGCGTTCCAGCTCCTTCACCGCCGATTGCGCCGGGAAGGGGTAGAACTGTTCGAGGCGCAGCAGGTAAATATCGTCGATGCCGCGCGCGTCGCGTTCGGCGAGCAGATCGAAATAGACCTTGCCCGAACACATCACCACCCGTTTGATCTTGGCGTCGGGTTTCAGCTTGGTGTCCGAATGCCCCTTTTGCGCGTCGTCCCACAGGCAACGGTGAAAGGACGAGCCGGTGGTGAAGTCATCCGCATCAGAGATACACATCGGGTGGCGCAGCAGCGATTTCGGCGTCATCAGGATCAGCGGCTTGCGGAAGGTCCGGTGCAGCTGACGGCGCAAGATGTGGAAATAGTTCGCTGGTGTCGAGCAGTTGGCCACGATCCAGTTGTCTTGTGCGCATTGCTGCAAGAAGCGTTCAAGCCGGGCAGAGCTGTGTTCCGGCCCCTGCCCTTCAAACCCGTGTGGCAGCAGGCAGACAAGGCCAGACATGCGCAACCATTTCGACTCGCCCGAGGAGATGAACTGATCAAACATGATCTGCGCGCCATTGGCGAAATCGCCAAACTGGGCTTCCCACATCACCAGCGCATTGGGTTCGGCCAGCGAATAGCCATATTCAAAACCAAGCACCGCGTATTCCGAGAGCATCGAGTCGATGACCTCATAGCGGGCCTGACCGGCCTTGACGTGGTTCACCGGGTAGTGCCGTTCTTCGGTGGTCTGGTCGATGAAGGCGGAATGGCGTTGCGAGAAGGTGCCGCGCGTACAATCCTGCCCGGAAAGTCGTACTGGAAAACCCTCAGCAAGCAAAGACCCGAAGGCCATCGCTTCGGCGGTCGCCCAGTCAAAGCCCGCGCCGTTCTTGAACATCTGGGCTTTGTTTTCGAGTTGGCGCGCTACGGTTTTATGGATACCAAATCCGTCGGGGACGCTGGTCAGGGCAGTGCCGATTTCGCCCAGAAGCTTCTTTGAGATCGCGGTTTTACCGGGGGTGTATTCCTGCCCCTCGCGGTCGAGATGCGACCAGCGACCATCAAGCCAATCGGCCTTGTTGGGCTTATAGTTGCGGCCCGTCTCAAACTCTTCATTCAGATGGGCCTGAAAGGCCGCCTTCATATCCTCAATCTCGCCTTCCGGGATCAGGCCATCCTTGACCAGCCGTTCGGTGTAAAGCTGCAATGTGGTCTTGTGCGTCTTGATGGTCTTGTACATCACCGGATTGGTGAACATCGGCTCATCGCCTTCGTTGTGACCAAAGCGGCGGTAGCAGAAAATGTCGATGACTACGTCTTTGTGGAACTTTTGCCGGAACTCGGTGGCGATTTTGGCAGCGTGAACCACGGCTTCCGGGTCATCGCCGTTGACGTGGAAAATTGGCGCTTCGACCATCAGTGCGATATCAGTCGGATAGGGCGATGAGCGGCTGAAATGCGGGGCGGTGGTGAAGCCGATCTGGTTGTTGACGATGATATGCATCGTGCCGCCGGTCTTGTGACCGGTCAGGCCCGAGAGGCCGAAACATTCGGCCACAACGCCTTGTCCGGCAAAGGCCGCGTCGCCATGCAGCAAAATCGGCAGAACCTGCGTGCGATCTTTATCATTCAGCTGCGCCTGCTTGGCGCGCGCCTTGCCCAGAACCACCGGATTTACCGCCTCAAGATGTGAGGGATTGGCGGTAAGCGACAGGTGCACCGAGTTGCCATCAAACTCGCGGTCCGATGACGCGCCCAAGTGATATTTCACATCACCGGAGCCATCGACATCCTCGGGCTTGAAGCTGCCGCCCTGAAATTCGTTGAAGATCGCGCGGTAGGGCTTGGCCATCACATTGGCCAAGACCGAAAGGCGGCCCCGGTGCGGCATGCCGATGATGATGTCGCGCACCCCAAGGCTGCCGCCACGCTTGACGATCTGCTCCATCGCCGGGATCAGCGCTTCGCCGCCATCCAGACCAAAGCGTTTGGTGCCCATGTATTTGACATGGAGGAATTTTTCAAAACCCTCGGCCTCGACCAGCTTGTTGAGAATGGCCTTGCGCCCTTCCCGGGTGAACTGGATTTCCTTGCCAAACCCTTCGATCCGCTCTTTGAGCCATCCCGCCTCGGCCGGGTTGGAGATGTGCATGTATTGCAGCGCGAATGTGCCGCAATAGGTGCGCTTGACGATGTCGATAATCTCGCGCATCGAGGCATGGGTGAGGCCCAGCACATTGTCGATGAAAATCGGCCGGTCCATATCGGCATCGGAAAAGCCGTAGGATTTCGGGTCAAGTTCCGGGTGCGGCACCTGGCTGGTCATGCCCAGCGGGTCCAGATCGGCGACCAGATGGCCACGGATCCGGTAGGCACGGATGATCATCAGCGCGCGGATACTGTCAAGCACGGCGCGCTTGATCTGATCGTCGGTCACGGCCACGCCTGTCTCGGCCGCCTTGGCTTTGATCTTGTCACCCGCGCCTTTGACCTCGGCCGCCGCTGCCGGCCATTCACCGGTCATCGCCGCGGTCAGATCATCGGAGGGGCTGGGCGGCCAGTCGGGCCGGTTCCATGACGCCCCTTGCGCTTCGCGGCGCACATCCGCCTCACTATCCCCAAGCGAGCGGAAGAAGGCCGCCCATGTGGCATCGACCGCCGCAGGATCGGCGGCGAAGCGGGCGTAAAGCTGCTCCACATATTCGGCATTCGCGCCTTGCAGGAAGCTTGAGGCGTGGAACTGGTCGTTGGGGGTTTGTTCCGTCATGATCTTATTCGGCCGGTGGTGATGCCAGCCGCTCCTGTTATCATGGGTTTTGACCGCGCGTTTCAGACGCAGTCGGGGAAAATCTGGAAATGCGGCCCATCAGCGCCGCCCTGCCAATGCGCCTGTCAGCCGTCCTAATATTCCTTTGGGAGCCGGGCTGGCATGTTTTGGGAGCATGTCAGAAGAATAGCCAAAGCGGCTGAAGTCGGCGGCGTAGTAGGCGGCAATCCGGGCCTTGGTCTCATCCGAAGGTTTCAAGCGTTCCGCATCCGGTGCCATCGCCTTTTTGCGCACATTTTCAGCGGGGATCGCCCGCGCACCTTTGGTGTCACCGGCCAGCGTATCAAAGTGGGCGACCAGCGGATCAAGCCCATCTTCCAGCCGAAAAACCGCAGCACCTTCGGGGACGATTTCGGCCTGCGGGCGCAGGTGATTGTCGTAAAGGAACGGCTCGGCCTCGGCACGTTTGAGCCAGTCGTCAAACCATTCGTCGATCGACCAAAGGGCCGCCACGGTGCCTTCAACCTCGACCTGATAGAGAAAGGCCGACACAAGCCGTTTCATCGGATGGCGCACGACGGCGAAAGACGACGTGATCCAATCCGCCGGGATCAGCCGGTGAAAATCGGCATGGGGCAGGTGCTGGGGCGACGATTTCGTCCAGCGCGCCGCGTCGGGCAGATCAAGATAGCGGGTGTTGAGAAAGGCGAGGCTGCCGAAGCGGCTCTTGAGATAAGCCTCAACCGACGACCCGCCGCATTTGGGGACATGGGCGTAGTAGTGGAGGTTACCTGCAATTCGAACAACTGGCATTTTACACCCTTCTCGGTAGATCCGACGCCCAGCGCGGGCGTCGGGCTGACTATCTTAACCAATGGCCTTCATCACGGCCTCACCCAGACCTGCGGGGCTGTCGGCCACGACGATGCCAGCGGCTTTCATCGCTTCGATCTTCGATTCCGCATCGCCCTTGCCGCCCGAGACAATCGCGCCTGCATGGCCCATGCGGCGGCCCGGAGGCGCGGTGCGGCCTGCGATAAAGCCTGCGGTCGGCTTCCAGCGCCCGCGCTTTTTCTCATCGGCGAGGAACTGGGCGGCCTCTTCTTCGGCGGAACCCCCGATTTCGCCGATCATGATGATCGACTGGGTTTCGGGATCGGCCAAGAACCATTCCAGCACGTCGATATGTTCGGTGCCCTTGATCGGGTCGCCGCCGATGCCGACTGCAGAGGATTGGCCAAGTCCGAGATCCGAGGTCTGCTTGACCGCCTCATAGGTCAGCGTGCCGGAGCGTGAGACGACGCCGCATGACCCGCGCTTGTGGATATGGCCGGGCATGATGCCGATCTTGCATTCACCCGGGGTGATCACGCCGGGGCAGTTCGGACCAATCAGGATGGATTTCGATCCTTCCAGCGCCCGCTTGACCCGCATCATGTCGAGCACCGGTATGCCTTCGGTGATGCACACAATCAGCGGCATCTGGGCATCAATCGCCTCCAAAATACTGTCGGCGGCAAAGGGCGGCGGCACGTAGATAACGCTCGCATTCGCCTCGGTCGCATGCATGGCTTCGTGCACGGAATCAAAAACCGGCAGCCCGATATGGCTTTGCCCGCCCTTGCCGGGTGTGACGCCACCAACCATCTTGGTGCCGTAAGCGATGGCCTGTTCGGAGTGGAAGGTGCCTTGCGAGCCGGTCAGGCCCTGGCAGATGACTTTGGTGGATTTGTTGACGAGGACAGACATGTCAGTTTTCCTTGTTTGCCGACGTTACTTCCGGGGGCTCAGAACGGCGTGGAAGTAAGTTCGGTTGCGCATGCGATTGACGGTCAGAAAGGTGAACTCGGAGTTTCCGGGGCCCTTCGTTGCAGAAGCGCCATTTGCCGCGTCAACTCCAATCTCCCCGTTGGAGGAGACTGACATTGCTAGGGCAAGCGCCAGAACCATGGGCTCTTCTTTGGAGCCGAACACCATGGAGCACGCCCCACCATTGTCACGAACCAATTTGACCGAAAGATCTAGTTTTTTATGGAAATACGTGCCGGTTTTCGGGTCCTGGGTGAACGGCAGCGAGCGAACAACCTTTTCTGCGCGTGCAAGACTTGGTTGCGTTTCCTTGCAGACGCTATCGAACATGTTGGCAGCAGTTGCCATGTCGACCGGGTCGGGGCCGGGAACGACCTGTCCGGAACGCGCAGAAGTAATCAGCGCCCCAACGCCGGAGTTGCCCGCCACCTGCGGCGCCGAAGGCTTCTCCGCTACGCAGGCGGAAAGTAAAACGCTGGAAAGCAGCGCTGATATCAGGGTAACGTATCTCACCCCTTCACCGCCTTGACGATCTTCTCCGCCCCGTCCTTCAGGTCGTCGGCGGCGATGACGTTGAGGCCGGAGGTTTTGATGATCTCTTTGCCCTTTTCGACATTCGTGCCCTCAAGCCGTACGACCAGCGGCACCTGAAGGCCCACCTCTTTCACCGCAGCAATTACGCCTTCGGCGATGACATCGCAGCGCATGATGCCGCCGAAGATGTTCACAAGGATGCCCTTGACCTGCGGGTCGGAGGTGATGATCTTGAACGCTTCGGTGACCTTTTCCTTGGTCGCCCCACCGCCGACATCGAGGAAGTTGGCAGGCTCGGCTCCGTAAAGCTTGATGATGTCCATCGTGGCCATCGCAAGGCCCGCACCGTTGACCATACAGCCGATTTCACCGTCAAGCGCGATGTAGTTCAGATCGAACTTGGAGGCGGCGAGTTCCTTGGGGTCTTCTTCCGTCTCATCGCGCAGGGCGGCCACATCGGGGTGGCGGTAGATGGCGTTGCCGTCAAAGCTGACCTTGGCATCGAGCACTTTGAGATTGCCATCGGGGGTGACGATCAGCGGGTTGATCTCCAGCATCTCCATATCCTTCTCAAGGAAGGCTTTATAAAGGATGCGGATCAGGCCGACGCATTGCTTGACCTGCCCGCCTTCGAGACCGAGCGCAAAGGCCACGCGGCGGCCGTGGAAATCGGAAAGGCCCGAGGCCGGATCGACGGAAAAGCTGATGATCTTATCGGGGGTTGAGGCGGCCACCTCTTCGATATCCATGCCGCCTTCGGTCGAGCAGACGAAGGAGATGCGGCTGGAGCCACGATCAACCAGAAGGGCGAGATAAAGTTCGCGCGCGATGTCTGAACCATCTTCGATATAGATGCGGTTGACCTGCTTGCCTGCGGGGCCGGTCTGATGCGTAACCAGCGTACGGCCCAGCATCTGCTTGGCCTGCTGTGCTGCCTCTTCCACGGATTTGGCGATGCGCACGCCGCCTTTTTCGCCGGCCTCGGCCTCTTTGAACTTGCCCTTGCCGCGCCCGCCAGCGTGGATCTGCGCCTTGACGACCCAAAGGGGCCCGTCAATTTCGCCCGCGGCGGTTTTCGCTTCTTCGGCGCGCATCACCGCGCGGCCATCCGAGACCGGGGCGCCGTAGCTGCGCAAAAGGGCCTTGGCCTGATATTCGTGAATGTTCATCGCTCTGTCCCCGTATCGGTTCGGTTTCAACCGGACATGGCATAGTGCGAGGGTGTCACGAAATGATAAATGCGCATTTGGACGCGCTATGGCGTCATTATTTCCAATTTGTGATCACAGGCATAAATGGTGTGATCACAAATTGAATTTATGTGGCCGATTGTCGAAGATTCCCCCGACGGGCCGCACCGCCAAAAAGAAAAAGGGCGCCGAAGCGCCCCTTGGAAACAAAGATGATCCGATCAGCCCAGCGACGGGTCAATCGCCTTGCAAGCCTCAACCAGACCTTTGACTGCCTCTACGGACTTGTCGAACATCACCTGTTCGTCTTTGTTCAGCGTGATATCGACCACACGTTCGATCCCGCCAGCACCGATCACGGTGGGCACGCCGACATACATGCCGTTCAGGCCCAGCGCCCCATCGACCCAGGCCGCACAAGGCAGCAGGCGCTTTTGATCCTTGAGAAAGGCTTCGGCCATCTCAATCGCGGATGCGGCAGGGGCGTAGAAGGCCGAGCCGGTTTTCAAAAGCCCCACAATCTCGGCCCCGCCATCACGGGTGCGCTGTACGATTGCGTCCATCTTTTCCTGCGTTGTCCAGCCCATCGCCACCAGATCCGGCAAAGGAATGCCGCCAACGGTCGAATAGCGCACCAGGGGCACCATCGTGTCACCGTGGCCGCCCAGCACAAAGGCCGACACATCGCGCATGGACACGCCGAATTCTTCGGACAGGAAATGCCGGAAACGGCCCGAATCAAGCACGCCAGCCATGCCGACGACCTTGTTATGCGGCAGGCCGGAAAATTCGCGCAGCGCCCAGACCATCGCATCAAGCGGGTTGGTGATGCAGATGACGAAAGCGTTCGGCGCGTGGGCCTTGATGCCTTCGCCCACGGATTTCATCACTTTGAGGTTGATGCCCAACAGGTCATCGCGGCTCATCCCCGGCTTGCGTGGCACGCCTGCGGTGACGATACACACATCGGCGCCAGCAATACCGGCGTAATCATTGGCGCCACTGATGGCGGCGTCAAACTTTTCAACCGGGCCGGATTGCGCGATGTCGAGCGCCTTGCCCTGTGGTGTGCCTTCGGCGATGTCAAACAAGACAATGTCACCGAGTTCCTTGATCGCGGCGAGATGGGCGAGCGTGCCGCCAATCTGTCCCGCACCGATAAGGGCAATCTTAGGTCTGGCCATGATGAGTTCTCCGGGTCCAGGTGAGTGTCGCGGCATTGGGTAATCCTTCAAAGGCGCGCGCGCAAGTCTGCTGCGCTGCGGCATGAGCATCTTCCCTCAGCCTGCCGCATGGCTTAGGGCTATGCATAAGGCATTGCGCGACGGGACGGGAGACGGGCATGATCGGGCGGAGTTTTCGGTTTTTGGTACGCTGGGTATGGCGGACAGTTCTGGTCTGCGCCGCTGTGTTTGCAACGCTTTATGGCATTACTTTGGGAACTTTGGGGGATCTGGACCGCGCAGATCCGCTGGCGGCCGAGCCACCAATCTCGCAGATCCAGAAAGCCGCGCTGTTTGTCACATCGCAGGTTCTGCCGCTGCGCCAGCCGCGAATCGCATCGGCGATCGAAGCCAGGGTCTTTCGCGATTGTGATGCGTGCCCCGAGCTGGTCGAACTTCCGGCAGGGTATTACCTGATGGGCTCGCATCTGTTTGAAATGGACAGATATGCCCATATCTGGGAGCGTCGCCCCTATCGCAAACAGCTTAAGTTCGCCAATCGCGAAGGCCCGCGCAGGCTGGTCCATATCGCCCGCCCCTTTGCCATGGCGCGGTATGAGTTGACCTTTGCTGAATGGGAAGCGGCCCAGGATGATCCGGATTGGGAGCGCATTACCGGCCGCGCGCCGCGCAAACCCGATTTCGGCACGTCTGATTATCTGAGCCGCGCGGTCAGTCAGATCGACTGGTA
Organism: Albidovulum sp.; assembly: GCA_049646285.1. GTDB lineage: Bacteria > Pseudomonadota > Alphaproteobacteria > Rhodobacterales > Rhodobacteraceae > Albidovulum. The sequence goes on from JBARVN010000174.1 coordinate 9,357, forward strand.
TGACGGCAAGGCGATTGCGGCATGGCTGAGTGCCAAAACCGGACAGACCTACCGCCTGCCAACTGAAGCCGAATGGGAATATGCCGCGCGTGCCGGCAGTGTCACCGCCTATCCCTGGGGCAATGACATCGGGCTGAACAACGCCGCTTGCGTTGGATGTTCGACGATCTGGACCGAAGCGCGGATTGGCCCGGTTGGTCTGCATCC
>JBARVN010000175.1:0-2631 GCA_049646285.1 Albidovulum sp.
CATGCAACACTTTGTGCGCAACGCGAAAGCATTCCAGCGCCTGAGGGACGCCGCAATAGATGCCGATGACGTGGATGATCGCTCGGATCTCATCTTGGGTGACACCGTTGGTGATGGCGCCGCGGCAGTGGGTTTCCCACTCAGCCATTTTGCCCAAAGCGCCGATCATCGACAGGTTCATCATCGACCGTGTTTTGGCGTCGATCACATCGTCGCCCCAACCAAAGCCCCAGCACCATGCAGTCATCGCTTCTTGGAACGGGCGGGTGAAATCGTCCGCGGCGGCAAGGTTTTTCTCAACATATTCTGCGCCGAGCGTCGCCTTGCGTTGCTCAAGCCCCTTAAGAAAGAGGTCTTCGTCAAATGTGTTCATGTGTTATCCCTTCAGCCTGACGGCGACATTCTTGGTTTGAACGTAATTCCAAAGTGCCTCACGCCCCTTTTCGCGGCCATAGCCGGATTTGCCGTAGCCACCAAAGGGGGTTTCGACACCGCCCGCATACCATTCGTTGACAAACACTTGCCCCGCGCGCAGGGCCCGTGCGGCGGTGGTGGCGCGGTCCAGATCGGCGGTGAAGACACCCGCGACAAGGCCGTAGTCAGTGCCATTGGCGATCTCGATCGCCTCGGCGTCACTGCGGAACGGCATGACGGAAAGCACGGGGCCAAAGACCTCTTGCTGTGCGATGTCCATGTCCGGGGTCACCGACAGCACGGTCGGCTCCATAAAGGCCCCCGCGCGGTTGAGCGCATGACCACCGGTCACAAGCTGTGCATTTTGGTCTTGGGCGGCCGCGACCATGCTGACGGCGCGGTCGCGTTGAGCGTCCGAGACCATCGCGCCCATGTTGGCTCCAAACTCCGTACGCTCGATGCCCGGCCCGACAGACAGGCTGCGGGCGACCGCTTCGGCGCGCTCCAGCATCTCCTCGTGGCGGCTTTCATGCACAATCACGCGCGACATGGCAGAGCAGACTTGGCCTGAATTGAAATAGATACCCCAGCGGATGTCGTTCTCGAACGCCTCAAGGTCCGCGTCCGCATGCACGATGGCCGCCGATTTGCCGCCCAGTTCCAGCACGCAGGGCACCACATTCCCTGCGGCGGCCTTCGCAATCGCAATCCCCGTGGGAACGGATCCGGTAAAAACGATCTGGTTCACGTCGGGATGTGCGGACAAGGCAGCGCCTGCGTCCAGTCCCAAACCGCACAGGATATTGACCGCCCCCTTGGGTAGGCCAACGGCTTCAGCCGCCTTGGCGAACCATGCATTGGTCAGGGGCGTCAGTTCGGGCGTCTTGACCACGCAGGCATTGCCTGTCGCGAGGGCCGCCGACAGGGAACGCGCGGTCATCTCAAGGGGGTAGTTCCACGGGATGATCTGGGCCGACACGCCAAGCGGCTCATGCTCCGTCCAGTCGAAATAGCCTGCGCCAAGAGGAATGGATCGACCTTCAACCGTGCTCGCCTGATTGCCGTAATACTCGAAATAGAGCGCTGCCCCTTTGACTTCTACATGGGACTCCCAAAGCGGTTTGCCCTGTTCCAGCGTCAGAACGTGGGCGATGTCATCCTTGTGATCCAGGAGGTAGCGGCCCATGGCCTGCACCAGACGACCCCTCTCGATCGGGCGCATGTCGCGCAGAGCACCCGAAAAGTGAACACGCTTTGCAGCCTGCACCGCGCGGTCCACATCGTTTGCATCTGCGAGGGCATGGGCGGCCAGTATTTCGCCCGTCGCCGGATCAAGCACATCAATACGGCCCGCACCGCCATCAACCCATGCGCCGTCGATGTAGTTCTTCCAATAGTCTTTGATCTCAGCCATCAATCGCCTCTCGCATCCAGCGTTGCAAGTGCATCACCGAATGTTCGGAATTCACACCACAGTTCGGATCAACCACCAGTGGGCCCGGCACGTAACCACGCGATTTCAGCCCGCGTTGGACGCTTTCCACAAGGTGGATATCTTCCTCCACCGTGGTGGCGCGGTCTTGCTGCGCCATGCGGCGCACGGTTTCATCGTCATAGCCGCCAATCGAATACCAGCCACGCCAGACCACCACGTGATCCGCGTCAATCGCGCGCCAGTGATAGGTGTTGAGCAGGTTTCCGGGATAGACTTGGAACGAGAACATCGGCCAGAGGAACCAACTCGAATACTTGTCATTATTCTCATACCCGCTGTTGATGTCATAGCTCATCTGCTCCAGCGCGCCTGATTCAGTCGTATGGCGCAGGCAATATCCCTGGGGCTGGATGTCGTAGGTCTCGGGTTTGATCACGCCCGTCGAAAACGTCGGGTGGTTGAGGCTGCAATGATAGCATTCCGAGTAATTCTCGACCGAGACCTTCCAGTTGCAGTTCTCGGGAATGTCCACCCACTCCAACGGCTTCAGCTCTGCCCACTGCGGCACGAAGCTTTCGAGTTCCGCACGCGCGTTCGGGAACCACTCGTCCATGGGCTTTGCATCAAGGTCGAGGTTGACGAAAATGAAGCCCAGAAACTCTTCGGTCCTGACCTCCGTCAGGCAGATCTTCGACTTGTCGAAGCCTTCAACGGATTTGGTGTTGGGCGCTGCGCGCAGGCCGCCCGTCAGCTCATAGGTCCATGCGTGATAGGGGCAGACC
>JBARVN010000176.1:0-10819 GCA_049646285.1 Albidovulum sp.
ACGACCTGCCGATCATTGACACATTCCGGCCTGCAGGGGCCGATCGTGGCGATGATCATGTGATGCCTGAGATTTTGGCAGCGCCCTACGTACCCGGAAAGGACGAAGTTGTTGAATTCGTTCGCGCCGTGGCCGGACCAAACCAGATGACGGGACAAGAGGCCATCGATCATGCCATCGGCCACTTTGAGAAAATGGGATGGGGCAAGGGCGTTACCAATTATCGCCTGCGCGACTGGGGCTTGTCGCGTCAGCGCTACTGGGGCTGCCCGATCCCTGTGGTTCATTGCGACAGCTGCGGTATTGTGGCGGAGAAAAAAGAAAACCTGCCCGTCACACTGCCCGAAGATGTCACCTTTGACGCACCGGGCAACCCATTGGACCGTCACCCGACTTGGCGAAACTGTGCCTGCCCATCCTGTGGTGCGCCAGCCATGCGTGAAACCGATACGATGGACACGTTCGTCGATTCGTCTTGGTACTATGCGCGCTTCACCGCTCCGCAATCGGCTACACCAACCAATCTGGAGGATGCCACCTACTGGATGAACGTCGATCAGTATATCGGCGGCATTGAGCACGCGATTTTGCACTTGCTCTATTCGCGCTTTTTCGCGCGCGCCATGCAAATATGCGGCCACCTTCCTGAAAAGGCGATTGAACCTTTCAACGCGCTTTTCACCCAAGGTATGGTGACACACGAAACCTATTCGACCAAAGGCAACGGTGGCCGCCCTGTCTGGCACACACCCGAGGAGGTGGTTAGGGAGTCTGACGGGGCGAGGCTAGCAGATGGGACACCCGTAACCATTGGCCCGGTTATCAAAATGTCGAAGTCCAAAAAGAACGTTGTGGACCCGATGGATATAATCGCCCGTTACGGTGCGGACACCGCGCGCTGGTTTGTGATGTCCGACAGCCCTCCGGAACGCGATGTTGAATGGACGGCGTCCGGGGCAGAGGCTTCAAGCAAACACCTCAATCGGGTTTGGACGCTTTGTGACCGGATCGGCACCCTGCCCGCCGACAAACCCGGCCGCGGTGATGAAGATCTGGTGCGCGCCATGCACCGCGCCATTCACGATGTAACCCAGTCGATCGAGGGGTTTGCCTTTAACAAGGCGATTGCCAAGCTTTACGAATTTGCCAATGCGATCCAGAAATCAGATGCGTCGAAGGCCACACAACGCCAGGCGATCATGGCGCTGGCACAACTGATGTCGCCGATGACCCCACATCTGGCCGAAGATATCTGGGCACATCAGGGCGGCGAAGGTCTGGTGGCGACAGCGCCATGGCCAAAGGCAGACGCGGCGCTTTTGGTCGATGACACGGTGATCTTGCCGATCCAGATCAACGGCAAACGCCGCGCGGAAATCAGCGTGCCGAAAGAAATGCCAGCATCCGAGGTTGAAAAGATCGTGCTAGCCGACGAAGCTGTGCTGAAGGCGTTGGCAGGGGCCACGCCAAAGAAGCTAATCGTCGTGCCGGGGCGCATCGTCAATGTTGTCATCTGACCGCAGAACCTTTTTGAGACTGGCATCTATATTGCCACTGGCCGCATGCGGCTTCACCCCGGCCTATGGACCGGCGGGGCCAGCCGCAGGTCTGCTTGGCCGTGTCATATTGGACGCACCGAACGATAAGGACGAGTTTGATCTTGTTGAACGGCTGGAAGAACGGCTGGGGCGGACCAAGACCCCTGCATTCCGATTGGCTTACAGGGTGGAAACAAGCGTCACGGGTCAGGCCATCACCTCCGTCAGCACGATCAACCGGTATAGAATAGACGGGGACATCGCCTTTACGCTGCATGATGCCGCGTCAGGGGCCGCGCTCACTTCGGGCAAGGTTTCAAATTTCACCGCATATTCCGCCTTTGGTACGTCTGTGGCAACAGCGGCGTCCGAAGCAGACGCGCGCACGCGCCTGATGCGCATTCTTGGCGATGAAGTTGTCACCCGCCTGATCGCTACATCCGCGGAGTGGAACGACACATGAAATTATCGGGGGCCGCCGCCACCCGCTATTTCTCCCGACCGGAAGCAAACCGCGCCGGATTGCTGATCTTTGGTGCAGACGCGATGCGGGTAGCCCTTAAACGTCAAGAAGTGATTGCCGCGCTGATCGGTCCAGAAGGCGAAGCGGAAATGCGTCTGACGCGCATACAAGGCGGCGAGCTGCGCAAAGATCCTGCGCGCGTGGATGACGCATTGAAGGCGCAAGGTTTCTTTCCGGGCCCGCGCGTGGCCTTTGTCGAAGAAGCAAGCGACGGCATCGCGCCGGTGCTGAAATCGGCACTGGCCGATTGGCAACCGGGTGACGCAATGCTGGTGGTAACGGCTGGCAGCCTGACAAAGGCATCGGCCTTGAAGAAGGCCTTTGAAGAGCATCCGAATGCCTATGCGGCCGGGATCTACGATGATCCTCCGTCCCGCGATGAGATCGAGGCGACGCTGGCCAAAGCTGGATTGAAACAGATCGGTGCAGATCAGATGGCAGACCTGCTGGCCCTTGCCCGCGATCTGGATCCGGGTGATTTCCGCCAGACTGTCGAAAAGATCGCACTGTTCAAGTTTGGCGATGACAGCCCGCTAAGTTCAGAAGACATCATGTGCTGTGCGCCCGCAACGATTGAGGCTGAAGTGGACGATGTGTTGCACGCTGTGGCCGAGGCACGCAGCGCCGATATAGGCCCTCTGATGCGACGACTTGAAGGGCAAGGGGTCAATCCCGTCACTTTGTCTATTCAGGCGATGCGCCATTTTCGGACCCTGCACGCCGCAGCGGCGGCACCAGGAGGTGCTGCGGAAGGAATTGCGCGTATGCGCCCACCCGTTTTCGGCCCGCGCCGGGACCGGATGCTGAAACAGGTTCAGGGCTGGGGTATGCAACGGCTGGAAGCAGCCCTTGGTATTCTGACAGACACAGACCTTACGCTGCGATCAACATCACGCGCCCCTGCAATGGCCGTCATGGAACGCGCTTTGATCCGGCTTTCCATGCTGGCGCGACATTAAGGCCGGCCAGCCCTGCTACCCGGCGAGGCCGGGCAACCACAACACAATGGACGGGAACGCGACAAGCAAAGCGATTGTCACGGCATCCGCAATGAAGAACGGTGTGACGCCCTTGAATACGTCTTGGACGGTCAGATCATCGCGCACGCCAGCCACAACAAAACAGTTCAGTCCAATGGGCGGGGTGATCAGACAGAACTCGGCCATCTTCACCACGAGTATGCCAAACCAGATCGCACACATTGGGCCTGACATGCCAAAAGCGCTATCCGCCGCTGCGACCGTTTCGCCACCATTCAGCGCCATGACCGCAGGGTAGACCACCGGCAAGGTCAAAAGCAGCATGCCGATTGCATCCATGAACATTCCCAAAACGGCATAGGCCAGCAAGATGAAAACCAAAGTCAGCATCGGTGATTGTTCCAGCGACGTAACCCAATCGGAAAACGCCCCCGGCAAGTCGGCAAACCCGAGAAAGCGTACATAGATCAGCACGCCCCAGATGATTGTGAATATCATGACCGACAGTTTGGCGGTTTCCAACAGCGCGTCTTTAAGCTCAGCCCAGCGCATGCCCTTGAAAACGGCCATCACGAACACCACGAATGCGCCAAGTGCGCCGCCTTCGGTCGGGGTGCCCCATGCATCACCACCAAAGGGGTTGTAAACAAAGAACACGATGGTCACGACCACAAAGACAATCGGCAATGCAGGTGGCAAGGATGCAAAGCGTTGCCGCCAAGTATAGCCGCCAACCGGCGGGCCAAAGCCTTTGATGCACAGTGCCATACCGATGATCAGAAGCGTGTAGACCAGCGCCGAAAACATGCCCGGAATGAACCCGGCCAAAAGCAGCTTGCCTACATCTTGCTCCACAATAATCGCATAGATCACCAGAATCGCAGACGGAGGGATCAGTGAAGCAAGCGTACCTGCAGCCGCCACGACACCCGCGGCAAATTTCTTGTCATAGCCAATTGCCAGCATCTCAGGGATAGCAATGCGCGCAAAAACCGCAGCGGTGGCAACCGAGGCACCCGAAACCGCCGCAAAACCTGCCGTGGCGAACACGGTTGATACGGCAAGCCCCCCCGGCACCCAAGCGACCCAGCGCTTTGCAGCCTCAAACAACGCGCGCGTCAGCCCGGCATAATAGGCCAGATAACCGATCAGAATGAATGTCGGGATTAGGCTAAGCGCTTGGGACGATACCTTAGCATGGGGAATTTGCCCGGCGGTTTTTACCGCAACCGTCAGTGCCCAGCCGAAGTCATCAATGGCGTAGTTCTTCTTTGCCCAAAAGATCCAGATCAGGCCAACAAGGCCAGCAAGTGCCGCGGCAAAAGCCACGCGCATACCGAGGACAACAAAAACAAGCAGGCCGCCAGTGACGACAAGGCCAATATCAATAGGGTCCATTATCTTTCCTTAGCCTTCCCGGCCCGAGACATGCCGCGCTTCGTGGGCCGCCTGCGTGGCCACATCGATAATAAGGGGCACGGCTACCGGTGTGTCTGTGCCGGACCGCAATGCAGATGTGAATCCCGCGCATTGGACAAGCAGCCGAAGCACCAGCACAAAGAACGCCACCGGCGCCAGAAGTTTTGCTGGCCAGATGGGCAGGCCAATATCCATGGAACTGTCGCGGCTCCACATTGGGGCTGCGAAATCAAAGCTGCGCAGAAAATGCGCCCAGGTGCCCCAAACCAACAAGATCATCAACACCAGCACTGCAAATGTTGTTATCAGTTCCGCTAAATAAAGGCCGCGGCCTTTTAGTTGACCTACCAGCATGTCCATTCGGATATGACCGCCGTCGCGCTGTGCATAGGCTATCCCCATGAAAGCGATCAGCGGCATTGCCTGTTCGATCCAGTCGACATAGCCGGGCAACGGCGCGTTGAAAAAGTTCCGGCCACCGACAGAAAAAACCGCAAGCAGCATCAGCGCGAAAACCGCGACGCCGCTGGCCAGAGCCAGAACGCGCTCAAGATTATAGAGTTTTTGATCGATAAGGCTGAGCGTCGATCCGTCTTCCAGAACGGATGCAGATCCTGCCATCGTATTGCCCCCTGCAAAAGGCGCCCGCCACGTGTCTATCGCGGCGGGCGCATATGAGTTTCGCCTATTTACCGATCATGCCGGTTACGAAATCCAGCAGTTCCTGAGCGGGCAGGCCACGGGCGGAATTGTCAACAACCCACGCCGCCGCAGCCGGTCCTGCCACGGTATCGCGGAATGTGGCCAGATCTTCATCAGAATAGGTGATCCGCTCAATCCCGCGTTCATCCAACGCAGGTCCCCACGCATCCATCGTTTTGCCGTTATAGGTGGCAATGTAGTGGTCCAGCGCTTCGTCGATCGACCCTAGCAACGCGTCGCGTTCAGCATCACTCAAGGCTGCAAGCGCATCAGTATTGGCCACGACAGGACAATTCACTGTGCCGGGGTTCAGGTTGGTCGTCCACCAGTTGGCTGCCTCAATGGTGCCAAAGGACATATGTGCGTGGGGTGCAAATGACACGGCCTTGACCACACCACTGTCCATCGCCTGACGCACCTCGGCTGCAGACATAGATGTGGGCACCGCACCAATCGCTGCCATTGCGGCACCGATGCCGCCCACGGCGCGAACCGAAAGGCCCTTAAAGTCTTCCAATGTGCGCGGCGCATCGCCGGTTCCCACAAAGTTGTATTGCGGCAACGGTGAAGGCATCAGCAAGGTAGCATTCCAGCGACCCAGATCGGCAACGGCGGCCGGGTGTTTGTAAAGCGCCATGCTGATCTTGGTTTCTTCTTCCAAGGATGAGACACCAAGGAACGGCAGTTCGAGCACCGTCAAGGATGGGTTTTTGTCGGCATGATAGCCTGCGCAAAACTGCGCCATTTCAAATGCGCCGATGGAGATCCCGTCAAGGTTTTCCTTTTCGTTCGACAGCCCGCCGTAGCTTATGTTCAGCGTGAATTCGCCATTGGTCTTTGCGCTGACCAGCTCGGCCAGCTTTTCAACATGCTCGGTGAACGCCCGGCGCTTACCCCATAAGGAAACGTTCCATTCTGTTGCCAAAGCTTCGCCGGCGAAAGAGATCGCGAGCGCCGATACCGCAACGCGGCCCAAAAGGTTCTTCATGATGTTCCTCCCAAAGACTCATCAGTTTGATGGATGCCGCTAGGATAGGCAAAGAAACCCATTTGGCTATGAAGGAATTCGCGCGCCACCACCGAACCTGCCTGCGGAAATCCGCAGGGCGGTTTTCATCAGCCTTCACGGCGGGTCAAAGCAGTGCCTCTTTATCCAGCCCAAGTTTGACGATTTTTTCGTTCAAGGTGCGGCGCCCAAGGCCCAGCGCCTCGGCCACGGCATCCATTTGCCCGCGATGTGCACGGATGGCTTTGCCAATCAGTTCGCGTTCAAAGGCGGCAACGGCACCGCGCAACGTGTCTGGCACGTCATCCAGAGGCTGATCGATGCTGATTGCGCGCGCAATTGAACCACCACCGCGTCGGGCCGCCAACACGCGCCGTTCGGCCACGTTGCGCAGTTCGCGCACATTGCCCGGCCATTCATGTGCCAGAAGTGCGGCGATGTCGTCTTGGCTAAGTTCGGGGGCTGCTACCTCATAAACTCGGGCATATTCATCTATGAAATGCGTCATCAGCAAAGTCAGATCTTCACGGCGTTGCCGCAAGCTTGGCAATGTCAGGGACATCGTGTTGATCCTGAACAACAGGTCTTGGCGCAAACGGTTGTCGGAAACCGCCTTTTGGGTGTCTTCATTGGTCGCTGAAATGACGCGAAACCGTAACGGTGTCGGGGTTGCTGTGCCCGGCGTCAATATTTGCTTGTCCTCAATCACCCGCAGTAACTTTGCCTGAACCGCCAACGGGCATGCGCATATTTCGTCCAAAAACAGCGTGCCGCCACTGGCAGACGCCAGCCAACCACCATGATCGCCTTTTGAACCGAACATGTCCGCCTCAAAACTGTCGGCTGACAACACTGCGCAGTTCAAGGCGATAAACGGACCATCCGCATGAATCCCAAGATCATGCAAAGCGTGGGCCACCAACTCCTTGCCGGTGCCGGTTTCACCCAACAGCAGAACCGGTGCTGTGCTTTCAGCAAGGTCAAGAATGTCCTTGCGCAGACCAATCGTTTCGGACGCCTGGCCCAACAATACACGATCAAGGCCCGACAGCCGCATCAGCCGCGCCCTCAGCCGTGCTGTGGTTTTGCGCATTTGGTTTTGTTCGGCGGCGTGGCGAAGGATCGTCAAAAGCCGTCGCGGTTCATAGGGCTTCTCGACAAAGCTGTAAGCACCACCTTGCATGGCTGTGACCGCTGTGGGGATATCACCGTGGGCCGAGATCAAGACCAAAGGAGGTGCAATATCCGGGTCAAGACTGGCCAGAAATTCAAGCCCTGACATCCCCGGCATACGGACATCCGACAAGATCACATCTGGCTGAAACCCGACCAGCATTTCGGCCGCACGGGCTGCACGCGTCACCGCTTCTACCCGCCAGCCTGCCGCGTTTAAAAGCTCGGTCAAAGAAAGCCGCATCTCTTTGTCGTCTTCAGCGAGCAAGATGCTGAAAGAGTTTACCGTAGTCATTGCGCGTCAGGTTCCTCATCCGTCGGAGGCTTTGGAAGTTCGACCCGAAACACAGCACCAGCCCCGTCACGGTCGCGGGCTGTGATCAGGCCATGATGCTCTTTGACAATGTTTGCCGAAATCGCAAGCCCAAGGCCCATACCACGCCCGCTTTCGCGTGTGGTGATGAAGGGTTCTTGAAGGTCGGCGAGCGTTGTGTCGCCAAGCCCATGGCCGCTATCGGCGACTTCAAACCACCCGATTTTTTCCGATTGACCCATACGCACCCAAATTTGCCTAGCGTCGCCATCCTCAACCGCGTCAATGGCGTTGCGCAAGATATTTGTCATGACTTGTTCAAGGCGAAGTTGATTGCCACGTACCACAATGGGCAAGCGCGGCAATTCAACGCTTAGCTCGACTTCAGCGTTGTCGATATTTGGGGAAAGCAACGCAATGGATGCTTGCAGGGCGCTGCGCAGATCAACGTCACTGAAGTCCTCCTGCTCTGTCTTGGCGAAGAATTTGAGCTGCCTTGTGATGCCTTCCATCCGGTCCACCAGCCCGGCGATCCGGGGCACAACAGTTTTGCCATCTTGATCACCAATCTCGGCGGCGGTCAGATAGTTGCGCATTGCAGCGATCGGCTGACCAAGCTCATGGGTGACAGAGGCTGCAAGCTGCCCAAGTGCGGCCAAGCGGCTTGCGCGCCCCAGCTCGTCTTGTGTGCGTTTCAAACGCCGTTCTGCGGTTTTGCGTTCATCAATCTCAATCGCCAGCCGATCGTTTGCCAGCCTCAACTGCACTTCTTCCGCCTCTGACCTTCGCAAGGCTGCACCGATGCGCTGTGTGTGGCGGTATTGCGATGCAATGAAACCGGTCGCGGCCAATATCATGACCAACCCGGTTAACAACCAGCTTCGGGTTGCCGCGGCATTGCTATCCGCAAAGTAGTGCAAGGTCCAACCGTGCGGCAACGCTGACGACGTAAGATGAATGCGTCGGTCACCGGCGATGATCGCCTCGCCTATACCTTGCGCCTCCCAATCCAAGGCAGCCAGCGCTTGGCCGGGAAATTGGCGCGCCACTTCGATATTTTTGCGCTGATCGGGGGACAGGTCCTGTAAGACCTGATACCGCCACGTGGGGTCGGCTGACAACAGCACGACACCGTCCCTGTTTGCCAAGAACACCTGTTCGCCCGCCGCCCGCCAGCTGTCTTCCAGCTTCGACAGATCCAACTTGATCGCAACAACGCCGGTGATCTGCGCACGCTCATCCGTGACAGCATCTGCAATGAAGTACCCCGGTAGTCCGGTGGTGGCACCAATACCGTAAAACCGGCCCTGCTGACCTTGCATTGCTTGCTGAAAATACGGGCGAAACGAATAGTCCTGCCCGACAAAGCTGTTGTTTTGAGACGCGTTCGATGCCGAGATTGTTACCCCGTCAGGCCGCATCAGATAGATGGCATCCAACCCTGATTGTTGTGCAAAAGCAGCAAGGCGCTGGTTCAGGGTTTCGGTTCCGCGCCCCTGCGCGGTGTCAATCACGAAAGCATCGCGTGCCAACACGTAGGTAAGATGTGAGAACCGCTCAAGCTCGGCTACCACAGTGCTGCGGTATAGCGACAAGCGCCCCGCAGCCTTTGATTGTTCTTCCGATTTAAAATAATTGTACGAGATCCCAAAAACCGCAGTTGCAGCACAAGCCGCAGCGACAATCGCAATGATTGGGTAAAGTGAGCGCATGGATTTTCGATCACCAGTATTCACACCTATTGCAAGGGAAAAATGCGGCGCTCAACTAGGCAGGCCGACCCCGCAAGCATTTTCCGGAAGCGCCATACTTGCCGGAAGTCCCCGCTGCATCTTTGGCCGTAAGGTTCCCGTAAGGTTAAAATGATCAACGGCGCTATCTTCATTTTTTGGATAGCCGGATGCATCAACCTACCGCTGCGCAAACGCTCTTCGCCAGTTTAAAGACGCAGAAAATATACTGCTCTCCGCATATGCTGCTGGTGCTGGTCGTTACGTATATCTTCGTGGCCTTCAACGATACTTTCTGGACAAAAGGGCTGGAGGTTTTCGGCGGCCACATCGGTCAGCTGATCTTGTTCTATGCCGCGATATTTCTGCTTACGATGGCGTTTTTCGCGCTGTTTGCCCTGCCATATATCTTACGGCCGTTTTTGGCGTTCGTTTTGATTCTGGGTGCCGTCACATCCTATTACATGGACAATTTAGGTGTGATCATCGACCGGGACATGATCCAGAATGTGGTCACAACCACGCTGACAGAATCCAAACATCTGCTCACAGCTGCGTTTATATTGCATGTTGCCGTGTTTGGTGCCCTACCTGCGCTGGTGGTCTTGCTCTTCTTTCGGGTGAAACCGCAAAAGCGCTGGATGGCCATCATATCGCCCGTTGCAACCTGTGCGGTGTGCCTTGCACTGGCGGTCGGTCTTTTGATGTCTAACTTCAAAACATATTCATCAGTGCTGCGCGAACGCAAAGATCTGATGAGCAGTTATCAACCTGGCGCACCGATCGTCGCGGCAATTCGCTATGCGAAAATGATGACACGTAGCGTCAATGTGGTGGTGGCACCGATTGGTGAAGACGCGCGCAAGGGGGCAGTTTATCAAACCAATTCCAAACCCACTTTGACGATTATCGTGGCAGGGGAAACCGCCAGATCCCAGAATTTCAGCCTGAATGGCTACGGCGTCGATACCAATCCGGAGCTGTCGAAAAGGGACGTCGTCAGTTTCACAAACGTCACCTCTTGCGGCACGGCGACGGCCACTTCCTTGCCGTGCATGTTCTCAAAGTACACCAGAGATGACTATTCCTATGACAAGGGGATCTCGACCGAAAGTTTGCTGGATGTGTTGGCCCATGCCGGATTTCACGTCGAATGGTGGGACAATAATACCGGCGACAAGGGTGTGGCAGCGCGACTTCCCGTGCAGTTTTTTGCCAATTCTGACAACCCCGAGCATTGCAGTGCCGGCGAGTGTGATGACGGGATACTAATTGAGCAACTGCGCAGCTACCTGCCGACCATCACCCAAGACACCGTGCTGGTTCTGCATCAGATCGGCAGCCATGGCCCTGCCTATTATCTGCGCTACCCAGAAGCGTTCGAAAAGTTCAAACCTGCGTGCCGTACTGCCGAATTCAAAGACTGTACTGCCGC
>JBARVN010000177.1:0-18329 GCA_049646285.1 Albidovulum sp.
CGTCCCGATGCGCTTGACTGGAGTAATACCAGTCATACCCTTCACCACCCTCGATATTAGACTGCAAGTAGCCAAGATTATAGATTGACCCCCAGCCAGCATCTGCATGATCCTGCCCTTCGCGCCAATCCGACAACGGCATATAATTGTCGATGCCGACAAAGTCGATATTCGGATCCGCCCAAAGCGGATCAAGATGGTAGTGAAGATCGCCCGCCGAGTCCTGATAACCTGAATACTCAGACCAGTCAGCGGCATAGCTGATCTTCACATTCGGGCCAAGAATTCCGCGTACATCCGCTGCGAGCGTTCGTAGTGCATCAACGCCCGGAAAGGTGCCACCAGCTCCACGGATCTGTGTCAAACCGCGCATCTCGGATCCAATACAAAAGGCGTCGACCCCGCCGGAAACAGCGCATAAATGCGCATAATGCAGTATAAAACGTCGATAGGACCATTCAGCCGGGCCCGAATAGTTGATCAACGCACCGCTAGTAGAAAAATCAGACGCCTGTGCTGTCCCCATGAAAGCCGCGACCTGGGCGGCTGCCGTTCCGGACTGATCCGGCGACCCGGGTTGGCCCGGAGCCACGGACAAGGTAATGCGCCCGCGCCAGGGCAGCACGGGCTGATCGTCAGAACTGCTCCACGGGTCGGGCAACCCGTTTCCAGCCAGTTGTTCCATCAGGATAAACGGATAGAACATGACCTCTTTACCATCGGCCTTCAGTGCCGAAATTGCCTCGATCACCGCGCCATCAGCAGGCGTGCCGCCGTAAACCGGACGCCCCGCATCTGTTACGACCTCTTCGGCCTGTGCACGGCCGATCCCACCCGCCCGCCAGGGCAGTCCGACCCCGTCAAAGCTGGCATCTTCCACCTTGGGTTTCAAACTGCACGACGCACAGCGCAAATCGTCCCCAAACCACGACACCACCAACGAAGCCGAACCACAGCCCGGCAATTCCTCGCGCAATGTCTCAAGAGACACGGCCAGATCGGTCTTGCCCCCCGGCGTATGGATATTGGCCGAGACATTCTGGCCAACCCCGGTTGCATAATGCACCGGCGTCGTGGCCAACGCGTATTCACCAGTGCCCGGGATCAACGCAACGCCGCTGACGCCACGGGTCAGATCCGTAACCGTATCGATAAACGGGCCTTGTGCCGGGCGCAGGATTTCAAAGCTAAACTGCGGCACTCGGTTCCCAAATTGCGCCAACGGCAAATCTTCGAACAAAACATAAGCCACGCCACGATAGGACGGCACCGCACCCGTCCCCTCAATCGCCTCCATCTTCGGGTCCGGAAGCTGATCCTCGGCCCCGGTGTAAACGCGCATCACAATGTCATCGCGCGCAATCTCTACGCCGTCCGCCCAGATGCGTCCAACGCGCGTGATTTCGCCCTCACAAAGTGCCACGGCAAGGCTCACTGAATAGGCGTATTCCGTCACCTGCGGGCCGGAAGGAGCACCCTTGCCACCGCCGCCAGAAATGTTGACGGTCTCTAAAAACCGTGTCGCCCAAATGACCTGCCCTGCAACCCGCATCCGGCCCCAGACCTGCCCGACAGGGGCGCCCTCGCTCGCGCCCGTTAACCTGAAACGGTCAACGCGGCCAGTCTCGACCGCGCGCGACCCTGACCCCATCAGACGCTGGTCAATCGCACGCCCGATTGTCGCACCAATGGCGCGGCCGATAACCGCCCCCGAAAGGCCCAAAACTGAACCGCCAAAACCGGCGCCGACTGCAGCCCCGGCAGCCGAAAGCAAAATGGTGGCCATGCCGACCCTCCTTCAGGGAAATTCAAACCGCGCCACAACGCGGCGCAGCCAGGGGGCGGAAAGCGCGCTTTCAACAACCCCGTGCCCGCTATAGGCGTGAATGAATGTCGGCCACTGGCCGCCCATCGCGGCCAAGCCAAGATGCTTTGCAACCGACCCGCTGCGCATTCGAAACAGCAGAATTTCGCCCGGCTTTATGGGTAAATTCCGGTCACAGCGGCAAAGATGCTTTTCGGCGGCAGACCAAAGCCGTTCTACGCCTTCGGGCTCAGACCAGTCTTGTGTGTAGGCGGGTACCGGCTCTGGCTCATCGCCGTATAGCTCACGCCAGATCCCGCGAAGCAGACCAAGACAATCGGTTCCGGCAGCCAGTGCCGAGGCCTGATGGTGATAAGGCGTGCCGATCCAACGCCGCGCAATTTGCACCGCTCTGTCGCCCTGACCAGTCATCCGCGACGGCTCCCGCCATCGTTAACATTGGCCCCGACCGGATAGGACATGATCCAATCTTCACCCGGGATATCCGGGAACCCCCGAAAATTGTCAAAATTGGCGAATTTCAAACGACAGGTATCCGACCGCCGGTCACACCCTGCCTCAATCCGCACCAAGTCTCCGGGCGCCGGTGTGGTGCCAAGTGATTGCCACAACTCAACCTCGCGCACTCCGGCGGTGCGTAGCCGGTCATTTTTGACCGATCCGATAAGGCCAGCCGCTTTCCCGGACAAAACCTGAAACCGGCCCTTCTCAAACCAGCGGTCTTCATATCCAGTGAAATCGGCAAAACGGAATACGCGTGCATCTTCAACCGCTTCAACCGGGCGTTCATCGCTGTAACCGGTTTGGCTTAGGTCGAACCGGCAACGGTTGTCGCCCAGCACCGCCGAGCAGCGGGAATGATAGATTAGGCCTTGCGGCTGGTTCAGCCCTTCGGCAATGCCGCGCAATTCTGCATTGAACGCGCCGCCAGAGCGGACAATTTCGCCCATTGTTCCGCGAAATTGCAAAGTGCGGACAGAAACATCAGCCCAGTTGACCAACCAACCCCGAACCTGTGCGCCATCGTAGCGGCCAGCCAGAATATCCTCCTCGCTGATCGCCGCAGACTGAAGGGCGCCAAATGCTTCGGTGTTGTCTACCGCAAGACCGGTCGCCTGCTGGATAGCCTTTGCGGTCATGCCAGACCCTGCAAGAAAGGTAATCCCTTCAAACTGCAGATCGCGGTCGTGATCCGTAAAACCCAGCTCAACACCATCTTTGCGGGTTACGGCGAAGGTGCGAGCCAATGTTGTGACACCACCAAGCAGATGCGTTTTCAATGTATCCGGATAGCCCATCACAGACGCACCTCCACAACCGGCACCTGCGGCACGTCTCCTGCCTGAAACGAAGCAACCGACACTTGAATGCGGTCAATATCAAAGCGAACGGGTACGTCGAATTCGTATCCGGCGGTGATCTGTTCATCTACGGCAGGCGGGCTGGCAAAGGTGATGATCCCGGTGCTGACATCGACCGAGTAGTGCACGCTTTCTTGCAAGGCATCGCCCTGCAGCCCGACCAATACCGCCCCTGCAACCGGCTTTTGGATCATGCGCTGCTGGGTTTCATTGCCCGAAGCGTAGGTCTTGATCAAAGGATAGTCTGTCCGAACCCCGTCCCCCACCCCGATTAACTGGTCATCATAACTGATCACGGCCGAAGCAGGGCACGATTTGAAATCCGACCAGTCCTTCCAGCGAAAGGCGTGTAACTGCCCCTGACGGGCCTCAAAAAACGCAATCAATGCGCCGATATCATCAAGGCTGCGCAAGCTGACTCCCGCGTCATAGCGGCGGCGGGATTGCGACCAAGGTGTATTTCGCTCCTCAAACCCGTTGGTCAGTGCGACAACTTCGGTGCGCCGCTCTGGTCCGCCAACTGAACCAAAGCTCAGATTGGCGGGAAATCTTACCTCATGAAATGCCATGGCCTGCTCCTCAGCTGTTTCGGTCACCACGCGACAAGGCGCGGGCCATCTGTGCGGCAATCTGGCTTTGGCTGCGGGCAAAGCCCTGCACATCCGGCGTCGTAACATTCACCGTCACGTTCACAGCCCGCCCCCCGCCAGCGGTCTGTACGCCAAGCCGTCCATCAGCGCCGCGCGCCAGCGGCATGATAGCTTCGGGCCCAGCCTCTCCCATCAAACCGCGACCGCCGCGCATTGGAAACATCGTGGGAGAGGACACAACGCCCCCGCGCGCAAATGGCATCACGCGGCCTTGGGCAAAGCTGCCGCCCTTCTCAAACGGAAATATCCCGCTCAGCAGGTTGTTAACGCCACCGGCAATTGCCCCACCCACCGCATTCTGAATTGGGCGCATGGCCACGTTGTAGACATTGTCGATCATCGACTGCGCGACGGTTTTAAGCGCATCCGACAACTTCAACCCATCAAAGACCAATCCATCAAAAGCACGGCGCAATCCGCCACCTATACCCTTTGACAAGCTATCAACTTCCCGACTGGTAAAGATCATGCTTTCGCGCATCCGTTCCAGCTCAGTGCCAAATGCAGCCGTCATCGCTTGCGCGCCACCAAGGTTTGCCTCAAGCGCGGCGGCCTGTGTGGCCAGCCCCTCAACCCCGTCCAATCCGTCCGTTACCGGCATGTCAGCACTCCTATTCAGTGTTCGGGGCCGTGTCAGGCCAGGCCTTTGCAAGCTCTTGCAATCGCACCCGATCGAGCGGGGCCGAAGCCTCGGGATCTCCCAACATCAGCACCAGTTCGGCTGGCGTCAGGCGCCAGAACTCCGCCGGTTTCAGGCCAAGCCCGCTCAGGCCCGCCCGCATCAATCCTGGCCAATCAAGCCCACTCATCGAGGCTCAGGCACTGAAAAAGCGCGGGCCAAAAGCTCGGCCGCAGCACGGGCGGCCTCAACAGGTCCGCCCCCTATTTCAACGCGCAGCAAATCCGTCGCCGTGCCTTGCCAACCGCCGCCGCGAAGCCCTGCGACGATCAGCATCAACACATCTCGTGTAGAAAACCGCCCCGCTTCAAACCGCTCAACAAGCTCGATAAGCGTTCCGGTCTGCAATCCTGCTTCAAGTTCGGCAAGCGCACCAAGCGTCAGCTTGGCAACATGGCGTTCACCGTCCAGGCTGATTGCCACCTCGCCTGTCCATGGGTTCGCCATCAGATAGCCGTGAACGTCAAAGCGCCCGCAGAGGCCAGCGACAACTCATATGTCGCCTCGCCGTTGTAGCTTCCGGCATATTCGATTGAGGTGATCTGAAAGAGCCCTTCCACGATGCCGAAATCAGGAATGATCACTTGAAAAAGCTCAACGGTGCCCGAGAAAAAAATCTGCCGGGCGCGGTCATCCGTGGCCGAGTCGATAAAGACGCCAGACCCAGATACGGCGGCCGAACGCACGCCAGCCCCCCCCAGAAGTTCGCGCCAGCCCCCTTGGCTTTCCAGACTGGTGATGTCGATCGTTTCCGCGTTGAAACTGATCCGCGTCGCGCGCAGTCCTGCGATCGTCGTGAACAGCCCGCCCCCGGTCAGGTCAAGCTTGATCAATAGGTCTTTGCCGTTTTGGGCAGCCATGTCAATTCTCCGATTAGTGAAAGAAAAGGGCCATATGACAAGAAATGGCACCCAATAATGTTCGTTTATTGCAGCAACGACAGCTTCGATTGTCCGTCTAATCCTCGATGCGCGCGCGGAACTTTAAATCAATGCGACGCACATCCGCCTTCTCGACCCGGCGCGCCCGCGCCGTCAGAAACCACAACCCGACCACGCGACCACGCGTCAGGATCAATGTGGTTCCGGTCAGGGCATCCGACACGGCACCGGCCACATCCTTCGCATTTTGAAAGCCTGCTTGATCGGTCACGACGGACACGACGAACTCATGAAATGCGCCCCGCCCGATCTGGTCAGACGCGTCGCGCACATCCTCGGGGCCAAGCGAGACATAGGTTCCTGTCGTGACACCCGGCGGGACGGAATCATAGATCGCCCCCGATACCAGCGCGTCCAGCGCGCTATCCGCAGTCAGCCGCTGATACACAGCGGCCTGTAATGCGGCTCCTGCCCCGTAACTCATGCCAGTACCTCCTCTTGCGCAAAGCAGGTCAGATAGTGGGCCGCAGGATCATCTTCGGTGACGGCCGTGATACGAAACACGCGGGCGCCTTCGCGAAACCGCTGTTCCGGCTTTGGCCGAGACGGTGCCCCTGCCACAGCGGCGCGCACGGTGATCCGGTAGGACACGGTAGAAACCGTGACAAACTCTCCCGCTCGTTCGCGGCCTGAACTTGCCTCAATCCGCGCCCAATGTGTGCCAAGCGTCGCCCAGGTCAGCACAAATCCACCGGCACCATCTGGCACGCGCTGGGCCTCCTCCAAGATCAGCTTGCGGTTCAGCTTTGGCGCGCTCATGCCATACCTCCGCCGAACGTGCGCACCGTGCGCCAACGCTCGATCAGTGCCATCACGCCAAATGGAAGCGCCAGCGTGCGATCGCCGCTTTCATGCCGGTTTTCATGATACCCGGCCGCCAGCAAAAACACGGCCTGGCCCAAATCGACAGGTACATCCGCCCAAGCGGGGCCAAACCCTGCGGTAAAGACGATCTCGACCGTGCCGCCTGTCGGCACTCCCGGCAGCAATGTCCCCTCGGCCACCAATTTCGGGCGATGGCTATCGCGCTCCAATCGGTAGCGGCTGGGGTCAATCACATCGGGAACGCCATCGCGGTCAATAACTGTCACCGACCCTACGGCCTGTACCGGAGCCAACGGCAAAGCCTGGCTGTCCGGCCAACGCCAGCAATTCAATGACAAAAGATAGTCGCGGGCAAACAATGCCTTACCGATACGCCCCTCGATCGCGGCCAAAGCCGCGCGAAGATAGCTTTCGACAAGTGCATCTTGCGCCCCATCATCGGCAAACCCCGTGCCAAGCCGCAGATGGTCTTTGAATTCCGCAATCGGCAGCGCCGCCTGCGGCACCGCCAGTATTTCGCTCAGCATCATGGCAAATCTCCGATAGTCACGCCCCTCTTGGATCAGGATCGGGCGCGGGTCAGCCTCGTATTGCTCGAACGGAGGGAGCAGCTAGACAACACGTGGCTCAGGCAACCCGCGCCCGCCGGGGTCCGCACCAGAAGGCACCGACCCCATCGCGCGCTCTTACGAGATCGCGAATTTCAGAAGCTTGATTGCAGCAAAGTCACTGACGTCACCGCCTACCCGCTTGGACGCGTAGAACAAGACGTGTGGCTTGGCCGAGAACGGATCACGCAACACCCGCATATCGGGCCGTTCGGCGATGGTGTAGCCGTTGTGGAAATCGCCAAATGCAATCGCGTATGCATCGGCTGCAATATCCGGCATATCCTCTGCCACCAGCACCGGATAGCCCATCAGGCGTGCGGGTTCACCCGCGGCCAGGCCGTCGGACCACAAGAAGCGGCCATCCGCGTCCTTCATTTTGCGCACTGCACCCGCTGTTTTCGAGTTCATGACAAAGGCCGCATTGGCGCGGTATTCCGCATTCAACGCATAAACCAGATCAACAATCGCATCTGACGCATTGGTCGGTGCAAAGTCACCGGCCGCACCGGTCGGCACATACCCAAGCGACCCCCAGGCCCAAATTCCGTTGTCCACGGTGGAATGGGTCAGAAACCCTTTTGGCTTGTCGATCCCGTCACCCGAGATAAACGCCTGTGCTTCGGCGCGCGAAAACCGGTCGGCAATCCGTTCGGCCAGCCAACCTTCTACATCAAAGGCGCTGTCGTCCAACAGGCGTTGGCTTGCTTTCGGCATCGCCGCCAACTCATGCAGCGGGATAGAAATACGGTCGATCTGCGGTGTCGCAGTTTCACTGATCGACCCGGTTTCCGTCGCCCAGCCCGAGCCAAGATCAGTGTGATCAACCAGCACATCGAATGACGTCGCCTCGACGCTCACTACATTCGCAATGCCCCGGATCGACGACGTTGATTTCAGCACACCGCGGATACGGTCAGAGGTTTCAGGGTCAACCAAGAACCCGCCCTCGGCACTGACCTGCGTGTTCAACGCCTTGCCCTCAAGGGTCAAGCCGCGCAGCGCATCATCATCGCCCGACCTTAGATAGGCGGCAAATGCCTTCTTGTGCGGCGCGCCATGGTCGGCGGCAGCGGAAAGCGCCGGGCGCCCAGCAGTAATCGATTTTGCGTTCAGCATGGTCAGTCGCTCTTCTTGTTGTTGCAGCTTTGATGTCACTTCGTCCTGAAATCCTTTGAACTCGCTGAGGAATCCCTGCAGCGCAGATTTCATCTCATGGGCCGGAGCGTCAGACACGCCTTCCCCGGCCCGAGCCTTCGTCTCGGTCTTCGTCATACCCATCACCTCAAGTCAGGGGTTGCGTTTGATGGGGCATATTGCGCCATGGGCCTCATCGACCCACAACGTCTACCGCCCCGCCAGCACCCGGCGCGCGTCTTCGAAAACCGCCGCCAGTTCCCGCAAGGCCGCGTCCATGGGCTGATCACCCTTGGCCCCGACCCGCGCCTCAGGAAGCATCGGAAAGGTCACCAGTGACACTTCCCAAAGCTCCACCTCACGAAGAAGCCGCAGCCCCTTCGCATCCTTTTCCGCCATTACCGTGCGGTAGCCGATTGACAGCCCGTCAATTGCGCCAGCCGCAATCAAGGCCGCGGCCTCACGACCCTTTTCAACCTCGGTCAAAATGCGGCCCTTTACGCGCAGGCCCCGGCCGTCCTCAGCGATCTCATCCCATATCCCGATGGGTTGGGCCGGATCGTGTTGCCACAGCATCTTCACTGCCCGCCCCTCGGCGCGCAGACGGTTAAGCGATTTGCCGTAGGCACCGGCTTGAACCACATCGCCGCCCTGATCCTTGATCCCAAAGAACGAAGCGTAGCCCTCAATCCGGCACCCATCCTTTACGGCGACATCTTCACCCAGCCGGCAGAACTTTACCTCCAGCCCGTAATCACTTGTCATCATGTGCATTTTCCTATTTCGGCCCGAATTCCAGAATACTCTGCGCCGCTTGGCTCAGGATCACTCCGACCACCCCGTAAACAGTCATCCACAACCGCTTCTCGACCCCGGCAATCATCGCTTCAATACGTTCCAGCCGCTTTTCAACGGTTTGAAACTGCAAGGCCATAATCTTCTCGGTCGCTTCAAAACGGTGCTCATGCGCGCATTCGAACGGCTCTTTGAGATAACGAGATCCCGCCCCCGCCATCTTCAATCCTCATCCGTCAACCGTGGAAGACCAAGAATGTTGCGCTTTTCGGCCTCGGTCAGGAAATCGGCGCTTCCGACCCGCTGCCATTGCTGATCGCGTTCTGCGGCAAGGGCCGGCACCTGATCCAGATCGGGGCGCAGTTCCACGACCTCGCCCAGATGCGTTGACAGCCAATATGACACCGCCGCAGTCACACGTGAGGCTAACGGCAAAACTGTCAGCCGGAAAAAGGCGCGGTGGGCTTCTTGGTAGTTGGCATAGGTGGCATCTCCGGGAATACCCATCAGCATCGGCGGCACGCCAAAGGCCACGGCAATCTCGCGCGCTGCCGCCTCCTTGGTTTTCTGAAATTCCATATCGCTGGGCGAAAACCCCATCGGCTTCCAGTCCAGCCCGCCCTCCAGCAGCATCGGGCGGCCCGCATTGCGCGCACCTTGATGGTGCATCTCCATCTCGTGGATCAGACGATCATACTGATCGCTGGAAAGCTGCGCCTGCCCGTCCGCACCCTTGTAAATAATCGCGCCCGAAGGACGGGCGGCATTGTCCAAAAGCGCCTTTGACCAGCTGGAGGCAGAATTGTGCACATCCACGGCCGTCGCGGCCGCCTGCATCGGCGATAGCCCGTAATGATCATCTTGTGGGTGAAAGGATTTGATATGGCAGATCGGGTCAACCGGTCCGGTCATATCAAACCGATGCTTGCGTCCACCGACGGCATATTCATAGGCCACTGGCCACCCGTCCGCCCCGGGCACCAAGGACATCCGGTCAGAGCGCAGAACATGCAGCTCAGATGGCAACCCACCGACACCAACGGCCTCTAAATAGGCGTTCCCGCTTAACAACAACTGCCCGTATAGCGCCTCCAGCACCTCGGCACGCCCCTGTCCAGGGTTGGGCCTCCGCATCAATGCCAGCACTGGATGAACATCATAGCGCCGTTCGGCATCCTGGCAGATCAACGGCAGGGCCGCTGCCGCCTCGGCAATCAGCTTCACGGCGCGAAACCCCACCGGATTACCAGAAAACCCGGTCTTGGTCAGACTTACCGTATCCCGCGGACTCCAGGCCACACGCCCTGAGGATCCCCACGCCACAACCCGCCCTGTCGCCGACGCTTTTTGCTCCGGAACCACGCCTTCAGCGCGCCGGAAAAAATTCCATGCCATCTTGTCGTCTCCTGTCTCCGCTCCACCAGACATGCGTCCGGATCAAGTCAGACCGCCCACGTTTCCACTTGGTTCAAATATCCCCGCCGGAGGCATCCCCTGCCATCCCAAGCACCGTCCCTCAAAGACTGCGCACCTGCGGGCGCCGCCATTTCGCTGCGGGCTCGATCATCAGCTCGGTCAGTGCCCAGACCAGCGCATCCACCCGGTCCGGCGATCCTTTGCCTTCATAGCCCTGCACGGTCATAGCGCACATCTGGTCTTCCAGACGCCCCAGCCCTTTAGTGTGATGCACCCGGCCTTGCTCATACAAGGCGGCCACCGGCTCTGCGCGCGCGATCTTCCCGCGCGAGGCACGAACAGATCGATACGGCACCAAAGGATCAATCTGGCGCACCACACTTTCGACCAGATCACCGCCTTGATTGACCTCCGCCACCAGCCGATCGGCCCCATGCCGTTCCATCGCGCCGACTGCAGCGCGCGCCCAATCTGCAGGCGACGCCGCCGATACGCTCGCATCCTCCAGCACCCATGCCCGCCAGTCGGTCGGCGGCCCGTCGGTCACGGCCCCCACCACCACAATCCCACAATCGTCTGATCCGGCATGCCCCGTGACCGGAGGATCGACGGCCACCACGATTCGGCTCAATCGTTCCGGCGGCTCGGACCGGCTGGCCTCCAATGCCGCTGTAGTCCAAAGCGCACCCTCGGCATCCTCCAGAAGTATCCCGTCCAACTCTTGGCGGCCCAACCGGGTGCCTGCATAACGTGCACGCACCTCCTCAAGGAATGAGGCCGCCAAATAGGCCTTATTCGCCTCTGTGGGCGCTTGCGTCAGCACCGTTGACGGGTTCTTCAGGATCGATTTCAAAACCCCCACATTCTTTGGCGTCGTGGTCACAACCTGACGCGGATGGGTCCCCAACCGTAGAGCAAACTGAAGATTGTCCCATGTGTCGTCGGCCTTTTTCCACTTGGCCAACTCGTCCACCCAGGCCGCATCAAACTGCGGGCCCCGCAGGCTTTCAGGCTCATGCGCCGAATAGACGCTGGCAATCGCCCCATTCGGCCAGACCAAGCGACGCTTCGTCGCTTCCCACACCGGTTTGCGGTCGGGCGGGGAACAGGCCAGAATACCGCTGTCGCCAAACACCATAATGTCGCGGACCTGATCAATCGTCTCACCAATCAGCGCCACACGGGCCGAGACGCCAGGATCAAGGGGGCGTGGCCCCTCAACCTCGGATCGAACCCACTCGGCACCGGCGCGGGTTTTCCCCGCACCGCGCCCGCCCATGATCACCCAGGTTTTCCAAGCACCTTCCGGCGCCAGTTGATGTGGCAAAGCCCAAAACTCAAAAAGCCAGGGCAGCGCCATCAGCGCCTCGTCGCTTAAACCTTCCAGAAATTCATCCACCACTTCCGGCGTCGCGCAAGCGAGCCAACCGGCGGCTGATTTCATCGCGGGCCGCGTCGAGGTCGAGCGCATAGTCGTAGGCAACCCCGGCATCATCTTTGTTGAGTTTTGCAACTCTCGCCCTCTCCTCAAAAGCGGCCTGAAGGGCAGAACGCAGGTCCCTCAAGACCTTCGTCGTGTCCTTCAGATCGTCAAATTCACCTTGCTTGATTTTAGACGTCGCCAACGAAACCTCCGCCGCGAAGTCATGAAGCAACCCTTCTGCTTCGCAGATCAAAGATCTCGAAGACGGCTCCTCAGCCGACAGTCCTTTTGTCATTAAGTCTGCGCCCGCCTCTCATGCCTGTCCGCACGAGCGAAATGAAAAAGCGGCCCCGGGGTTGCCCCCGCGCCGCTTGCCCACTTCTTCTAGCATGCCCGAAGGTATACCCGGGACCGTTCGCCAAGTCAAGATAAAAACCGTTTGGTTACAACGGGTTGGCGCGCGCAGCCTTTACCAGTTGTTAACTTGGCCCAGCGCCTTTCAGTTCGCGGATCCCTGCTGCGCCTCAATCTCGCGCCACCGTGCGACATTGTCGTTATGTTCGGCCAGGGTGACTGCAAACGCATGCCCACCCGTGCCGTCGGCGACAAAAAACAAATACTCGCTCGTCTCAGGGTTTAATGCGGCAGCAATCGCGTCGCGCCCGGGATTGGCAATGGGCGTGGGCGGCAATCCGTCGATCACATAGGTATTATAAGGTGTGCGTCCGCGCAGCTCGCTTTGACGCAACCCGCGCCCAAGAATGCCTTGGCCTTTTGTCAGCCCATAGATGACCGTCGGATCGGTTTGCAGCTTCATACCGTCGCGCAGCCGGTTGATGAACACGCTTGCAACCAGCCCGCGTTCTTCGGCCACGCCGGTTTCTTTTTCGATAATCGAGGCCATGATCAACGCCTCTTCAGGTGTGGCATAGGGCAGATCAGCGTCGCGCCCGGCCCAAAGCTCATCCAGCTCCGCCGCTTGGCGCGCCTGCATGTCGGCCAGAATATCGGCGCGTGCAGCACCGCGCAGCACTTCATAGCTGTCTGGCGACAACATCCCTTCAGGAGGCACTTCGCCCAGCTCTCCATCTAAAAACTCGGCGCGCTTCAAGGCTTCAACAACCTGCCAGCTCGTCACCCCCTCAGCAAGGGTCACCCGAAACCGCACATCCCTGTCTTCGGCGCGGTCAAGGTAGGCTTGCGGTGCCGCCTCTGCGGTCGGATCAAACTTTGCCACCTCTTCATAACGGTTCGTCGCGGGGTCCAACTCCCGGACCACTACATCAGCACCAGCAATGCCGATACGAAAGTTGATCTCGGTGCCACAGGTCGACAATCCGCTTTTCGTAACCGTGCTGACGATCTCGGCCATCGAACTGCCGGGTGTAATCAAATAGGAACCCGCTTTCAGACTTCCCGACTTGCCTTGATAGTCTGCGCCAACCTTAAACAGATACTCCGAACCGATCGCGCCCTCCGATACGAGCGCAGAGGCGACCTTTTTCATCGTGGCGCCGCTTTCAACTTTGAAACAGATCGCGTCGTCCAGCGGCCCCGGTCCCGCATATTGGGTCTTGCCCCATGCCACCAAAGCCGCCGCCGCGATCAGTAAAAGAACCGCAACCGTCAGAAAGTTCGAAGCGATGCTGCGCCACATCAGTCCGACACCCTGCCCATAACCAACGATGCATTGGTGCCGCCAAATCCAAACGAGTTGGACAAAGCAATGTCAATCTTGCGCTTGCGGGCAGCATTGGGGGCCAGATCCAGTTTTGGTTGCACGGCTGGATTGTCCAGGTTGATGGTCGGCGGTGCCACACCATCCCGGATCGCAAGAACACAGAAGATCGCCTCAACCGCTCCGGCAGCGCCCAGCAGGTGGCCAATGGCGGACTTGGTCGAAGACATGGTCGCACCGGCGGCCGCATCTCCCATCAGCCGCTCCACAGCCCCCAGTTCAATCGTATCGGCCATCGTCGAGGTGCCATGGGCATTGATATAGTCAATCTGCTCAGGCGTTATCCCGGCCCGCTTCAGTGCTGCGGCCATAGACCGGAAGCCGCCATCCCCATCCTCAGACGGCGCGGTGATGTGGTAGGCGTCGCCCGACAGGCCGTAGCCCAGGATCTCGGCATAGATTTTGGCACCCCGCGCTTTGGCATGCTCGTATTCTTCCAAAACCACCACTCCGGCCCCCTCGCCCATCACGAACCCATCGCGGTCGGCGTCATAAGGGCGGCTGGCTTTGGTCGGATCGTCAGCGCGCTTGGTGGACAGGGCTTTGCACGCATTAAAGCCTGCTATGCCAATCTCACTGATCGGACTTTCAGCGCCGCCAGCAACCATCACATCGGCATCGCCCCATTGGATCAGACGCGCTGCGTCACCGATGGCATGTGCCCCGGTGGAACACGCCGTCACCACCGCATGGTTTGGCCCCTTAAAGCCGAACCGGATAGAAACCTGACCAGAAATCAGGTTGATCAAAGATCCGGGGATAAAGAAGGGCGACACACGCCTGGGCCCCTTTTCCTTGATCAGCACAGCCGTCTCGGCAATCGTCGTCAGACCGCCAATGCCCGATCCGATCATCACGCCTGTGCGCTGGCGGCTTTCCTCGTCTTCGGGCTCCCATCCGGCATCCCGGACGGCCTGGGTGGCCGCGGCCATCCCATAAAGAATGAAATCATCAACCTTGCGGCGATCCTTCGGCTCCATCCAGTCATCCGGATTAAAAGTACCGTCCGATCCGTCACCCATCGGAATTTCGCATGCATAGGTGGTGATCACTTGCGATGTATCAAACCGCGTGATTGCACCTGCGCCCGATTTGCCAGCAATCAGTCGTGCCCAAGTCTCCTCAACCCCGCATGCCAGCGGTGTGACCAGACCCAAACCTGTAACGACAACCCGCCTCATGGCACTCCCCAATCAAAGTATAATCCGGGGATTGATACACGGCTTGGGATGGGGCGGGCAAGGCCCGTTACCCGATCAGTGGCAGTCCTTCGCCATTCAGATGAATTCAGCTACATGTGCGGTATCCGGGCGCGCCTCTTTTAATGCGTCATCAAGATCAATGGTCTTGTTGAAAAGCGCCCGACCGACAATCGCCCCGGACACCCCACCCAGAAGACGCAGACGAGAGACATCATCAAGCGTTCGAATGGTGCCGCTTGCAATGACCGGCACCCTCACCCGCTCGGCAATCTTTGCGATCAGCCCAAGCGAACGATCCGAATCGTCAATATCAGCGTCGATATCCGTAACGATAACGGCGGCAAACGGCGTATCGGCAAACGCGTCAACAAAGCCTTCAGGCGAATAGGCACTTTGCTGGCGCCACCCCTCGATCATCACATTGCCCTTCCAAACATCCACCGCCAACACGATCTGGTCGGGATGGCGCACTGCAATTTCCTTGACCATATGAGGGTTTTCAGCCGCCAGCGTCCCCACCACGATGCGCCCGGCCCCAAGATCAATCCACTCTTCGATCCTGTCGCGGGACCGAAATCCCCCCCCCAATTGCACGGGAATACCCGCCCCGCGAATGATCTTTAGAACAAGATCATGGTTGGCGTTTGATCCCAGCATTGCGTCAAAATCCGTGACGTGCATCCATTCAGCACCGGCGTGGGCGAATTCCTGCGCTTTCGCGACCGGGTCAACATGCCAGACCGCGGGCTCTTCAATCCGACCTCGGTTCAAGCTGACACATTGGCCGTTTTTCAACTCGATTGTGGGAAATAGGATCATATCGGGGTCTCCCATGCGCTGGCCCGGCGTGCTGCACGCGGGCAAAGGAATCAGAGGGCACGGATAAACCGTCATGCCCTTGGAGTAAGCTTAAGCTCGTTCAGGCTAAACCCAAAATTGTTTTCAAAGTCTTTATAGCGGCTCAATTCAGGCCCGGCGAAACCCAGCCAAAGACCAGATCAACAAACACGCGCCCGCAGCGACACCGATCCAGCCCAAAAACCACATCTGACCCGCGACCGCGTCTTCTGCGTATGAGGCCGCAAATCGCGCGGCGCCGATCTTGGCGCAGGCAAAGGCCACCGCCAGCGCACTGGTTGCAATCCCTATGCGAACACCGTTCCGGACATGGGTGATCGTCAGAACACAAGCCAGACCTGCCCCAATCGCTGCGCCGATTGCCGCCGTTTTCTGCCCCCAAAAGGGATGAGCACCCAGCAGTTCAGGCAGCCCCATTACCGCGGCCGCCAAAACAACCAAAACGGCAAAAGCCAGTGCAATCATATCCCGCTTCATATTCCACCCCTCAGCCTGAGCAACATGCACACCTATTTTTTGCGCATATCGCGGCGCAACAACGCAACTGGCTCACCAGCATATTGGCAGTGACGCATGGTATTGTACCCTAAACGATCTGCAATCGCGAACGAAGCGGCATGCCCCGTATCGATCATGGCATGGCTGCACCCGCCAAAAGGCTGGGTATCAAACCAACGATGAGCAGCCTCCACCGCTTCACGACCATAGCCCCGCCCATGCGCCTTGGCGCTCAGCACCCACCCGGCCTCAGGTGCCGTATCAAAATCATCACCTATATCCCGTCGTGCATTGAAAAACCCGGTCTGCCCGACAAGCGCCTGATCCGGTTTCAGGGTGATGGCCCATTGGCCAAAGCCCTCGATCATCCAGCTCCCAGCCATGTTCAAAAACCGCGACCAGCACTCAGATTCGCTGCGCGTGGTGCCGCCAGTAAACCTGACCACCTCAGGTTCCTGCCAGATCGCAAGATAGGCCGGAAAATCCGCGCGGATCATACCACGCAATATCAGCCTCTCGGTCTCGATTTCGGGAATCACGGCCACCTCCTGCGAAATGCAGACGACACTATCGCCCATTTACGCGGCCCCAAGACGAAAAAAGCCGCACCCAAGGGCGCGGCTTGTCTCAATTCTCTCAGCCGGGACGATTAAAGTTCGTCAAGTGCATCTACGGCCTTTTTCAGCTTGTCCTTGGAAACCTCTTTGTCGGTCACCTTGGATCCGGCCACGACAAGATCGACAACCTTGTCTTCAAAGATCGGTGCGCGCAATTGCTGCTGCATCTGCGGATTCTTCTGAACGAATTCAAAGAACGCACGCTCTTGGCCCGGATACTGACGGGCCTGCATCATCACGGCTTGGGTCATCTCAGCGTCGGTGACCTCAACTTCTGCCTTGCGACCAATCTCAGCCAGCAAAAGCCCCAGACGAACGCGGCGCTCGGCAAGCGATTTATGCTCATCAGTCGGCTCGACAGGATCATGATTGTGATCTTGCACGTCAGGGTTTTCATCATGCCACAGCTGATGTGCAATCTGACCCGCTTCAGCCTCGACCAGACTTGGTGGCAGCTCAAACGTCACCAGTTTGTCAAGCTGATCGAGAAGCGCGCGTTTCATAACCGAACGTGACGCTCCGACATATTCAGCTTCCAACCGCTCCGAGATCTGAGCCTTAAGGCCGTCCAGATCCTCAGCACCGAATTGCTTGGCCAGATCGTCATTGATCTCGCCTGGCTTGGCTTCCTTGACCGCCTTCACGGTGCAATCAAAGACGGCTTCCTTACCGGCAAGATGTGCAGCACCGTACTCAGCCGGGAATGACACGGTGACAGCTTTCTCATCACCGGCCTTGGCACCGACCAACTGCTCTTCAAAGCCCGGAATGAATGATCCGGACCCCAGTTCAAGCGGATAATCCTCGCCAGCGCCGCCTTCAAACGGCTCGCCGTCGATCTTGCCGACAAAGTCGATGACAACCTGATCACCATCCTTCGCCTTGGAGCCTTTCTTGCGGTCCTCGAAATTCTTCGCGGATTTGGCAAGGTTTTCCAACGCCTCGGTCACGTCCTTTTCATCGGCCTTGACGACCAACTTCTCCAGCTTGACCTTCGACAGATCCACTTCCGGGATCTCTGGAAGCGCTTCATAGGACATCTCGACGACGACATCGTCGCCCTCTTTCCAGCTTTCACCGCCTTGCATTTCAACTTTGGGCTGGCCAGCAGGCCGGTCGCCCGAGGCATCAAAATGCGTCTTCATAGCGCCGTCGATGGCATCTTGCATCGCGTCGCCCATGATCCGCTGACCAAATTGCTTGCGCACAAGCGCCAAAGGCACCTTGCCCTTGCGAAAGCCCTTCATCTCGATCTCAGGCTGGGCCTCGACGAGCTTTTCGGTAACTTTCGCATCCAAATCGGCGGCAGGCACGGTGATCGTGTAGCTGCGCTTGAGGCCGTCTTTTAGGGTCTCGGTGACCTGCATTCCTTCGTCCTTCTTATCTCTGGTGCGGGTGGAGGGACTTGAACCCCCACGCCTTGCGGCGCCAGAACCTAAATCTGGTGCGTCTGCCAATTTCGCCACACCCGCAATACGCAAGAGCGGCCCCATTTGGGACCGCTCCCGAAATCCGCGCCCTTCTAACAAGAACCGCTGCGCGATGCGAGCGGAAAAAAGCGTCACAGAAAGTACTCGCCCGTAACGCATTCTTGACATATTCTGAAAGAAAAATACGAGGCAGTAAAATCGGGGAACCCCATGGCAAACATGGCTACAAAGAAGCTGACCGGCAAAGCCGTCGGAACGCACACCACCGCACAGATCAAAGGCATCGCGTCGGGAACGGTCGTCCTGACCCTCGACGGGGCGCTTCC
>JBARVN010000178.1:0-22569 GCA_049646285.1 Albidovulum sp.
CGCAACAGCAGGATCACAACTTTGCTCGGCGGAAAGGACGCGGCCCCATATGATATGCTGCGTTCTCGCACGATCCGCATGATGAAAGAAAAAGGGTGGAGCAGGCTTGCGATCACGTCGCCGGGCGCTGCATGCGGGAAGACGACTATCGCGCTCAATCTTGCTCTTAGCTTGTCGCGCCAAAAGGATCTTCGCGTCATGCTCTTTGATCTCGATATGCGGCGCCCCGCGCTGCATAAGGCGTTGGGGTACAATCCGGAGCATTCCTTTCACGAGGTCTTGGAAGGCACGAAGAGCTTTGAGTCTATCGCGACCCGGATCGGTGACAATCTGATCGTGGGCATGAACAAAGGACCCTGCCGCAGCCCTGCGGAGTTGCTGCAGAATGCTGCGACGCGGTCAGTCTTGGATGAGATTGAGCGGCAATGGCAGCCCGACGTGATGATCTTTGATATGTCGCCGATGCTTGCCAGCGACGACAACGTCAGCTTCCTTGGGAACGTAGATTGTGGATTGCTGGTTGCAGCTGCGGAAAGCACAACTTTGGCGAATATTGATATTTGCGAAAAGGAACTGGCGCATCTGACCAATGTATTGGGCGTGGTTTTGAATAAGTGCCGGTATGAGGATGAGTCTGTCGGGTATAACTACGGCACATACGGCTGATATCCGTATGTGGATATCTCCGCGCGCGACTGATCGCAGGTCCGGAAGAAACAAAAAAGCCGGGCATTAGCCCGGCTTTCGGTCTTCGCGAATACCAGGTTTAGTTAGCTTAGCGCCGCCGGCGCAGGGCCGCCAGACCGCCCAGGCCGCCAATCAGCATCAGACCCGCCGCAGGCACGGGAACGGGCGCTATGCCAACTCCGGCCAAAGCGCCATCGACGGCATCAGCACCTTCGCCCGACCCACCGATGGTGAATACCACCGACGTAGCATATGTTGGTTCAAACGTCGCTTCGGCACCGCCCGCGGCACGCCTACGGGCGCGTTCGGTAGCAGCGGCCAAAACTTGAACCTCACTCCCGTCGATCGAAGCCTGACCTATTTCGGTCGATGACCCGTCTTCCGCAATCAGAAGATCCAAAAAGTAGACGGCATCAATCAGAACAGGCGCGCTGAAGGTGATCTTGATCCATTCCTTCTTTTCGGAATTTGATCCGATCTTGTCGTCTCTTTTACCGACGCCGTAACCGTCCCTTTCAAGAGCAAGGTCCGCAAACGGGATCGTATCACCGTCAAAAGACTGATTGTGGTTCAAGCGGCCACTTGCGCTTAGCTCCCAGCTAACTGAACCTTGAAAGAGTGTACCGGTTGTACCCGTGCTCGCCTTTGTGAAATCAATCACATAGGCGTTCGCAGCAGCGCCTGCAGCAGTCAATGCCAGGCCAGCAACCGCGCCAGCGTACCATTTCAGCCCCATCTTCAATACCCCTTCAAACCAATAAAAAAGTGTTCGCTACCCAGTAGATCATATATCACGAATTGCCGTACTTTCAACACACAACAGTCCTATTGTTGCCGAATTGACAGCCTGCTGAGGGGCACAGCTTCTGGTTGCTGTTGCTTACCAGCTGGACAGTTTAACCCAAAAGCAAGACGTCTGTTTCCATATGTGAAACAAAGTTTGCGCGATGGTGTCTGGAGTTGACAGGCAACACGGCAATATTGTCACGGGCTTTACAGAATACAGCACTGGACAACACGCTCTGGTCTTGAGAAGCGTGACCCGAAGGGAGTGGGCGCGCCATGAATTCTGTCTACGTCGTAATTATTCCGCACTACAATGATATTGCTCGGCTGCGGAGCTGTCTTTCTGCGCTGGTTGCTGGCGATCTGACCGGGGTAGACGTGCTTGTGGTCGATAATGGTTCGACCGAACCATTGGACATGCTGAGATCTGATTTCCCCAAGGTCCGCTTTGTTGATGAACCCGGCAAGGGTGCGGCACTCGCTCGAAACCGCGGAGTGACTGAAAGCACCGCGCCTTCCATCGTCTTTCTGGATGCAGATTGCATTCCAGCGCCGGATTGGCTCGCGGCCGTTAGAAACGCAGCAGGGCAGGCGGACATAATTGGCGGTGCCATTGACGTGTTTGATGAAACACCGCCGCCCCGCACCGGTGCAGAGGCCTTTGAAACTGTTTTTGCTTTCAACTACCGGGAGTACATTGAAAAGAAAGGGTTTTCAGTCACCGCCAATCTGATGACCAGCCGGCAAGTGTTTTTGGCCGTCGGCCCGTTCATCAATGGGGTATCGGAAGACGCAGAATGGTGTTTTCGGGCACGGGCAAAAGGCTACAAACTGGTTTTGAACGAGGATTTGCGCGTGGCGCATCCTACGCGATCTGACTGGCCTAAGCTGGTGAAGAAATGGCGCCGGATTGCCGATGAAATGCACAGTTTGCATCTGCAATCCCGCCCCGGTGCGAAGGGGCGTGTCATCTGGGGGGCGCGGGCAATCTTAATGGCATTAAGCGGCGTAGCCCATCTGCCGAAGATAATGTTCAGCCCAAAACTCAACGGGATAGGTGAACGGGTGCGCGGGGCGGGCACTTTGCTTTTGCTTCGAGGGTTGCGGGCTTGGTGGATGCTTGGTCAATCTCTCCGGCGTTGAGTGCATCC
Organism: Albidovulum sp.; assembly: GCA_049646285.1. GTDB lineage: Bacteria > Pseudomonadota > Alphaproteobacteria > Rhodobacterales > Rhodobacteraceae > Albidovulum. The sequence continues at coordinate 2,625 of JBARVN010000178.1, forward strand.
AAAAAAGAAAAACCCCCGCCAAGAAGGGCGGGGGTTTCAACGGGATAGCGGAAATATCAGAAGCTTTCGTAAGCACCTGCATCCGGGGCTTTACCCTTAGGTCGTGGTGTGCCGGCGATATCTGCTTTCGGTGCAGCGGCGACTGAACCTGCATCGACGCCTTTCGAATTGGACTTGAGCGTGAAGTCCCGTTGCGTGACTGAAGTGAATTCTCCGGTCGCATTGGTGACCACGATATTGTTGGCAATCGCGATCTTTTTGGCTGGATCCGCGGTCACCCTCATGGCGGTCGTCATGTTGTTCGTTACATTGACGTTGTTTGATGGTGTGCCATTCTTATGACTGGAGATCCGGATCCAAGGAAACTTCCCGGCGACACCATCGGCATGGATCACGGTGTTGTTGGTAATGTTCGTGTTCAACGCACCTGCAATGGCGATCCCATGATAGGCTCTGGTTGCGATGACATTGTTGCGGATCGTCACACCATCAAACATGCCGTCGAACATGCCCACACCTTGCAGCTTACAACGAAGCGGATTGGTTGTGGCCTGTGTCCATTCGAAGAACTTGTTTTCCTCGACGGTCAGGTTCTTAAGCACGCCGGACCCTGGTTTGCCCGTTGAACCGCGTGAGAAGGATTGGAACGCATCTGCGTGGTTGGCGTTGATCTGGTAGCAGTTTTGCACCTTGTTGCGACGCACAATTGAATTGTCGCCCACTGCGCGCATGCCGTCGCCACCAAAGCCATCGACGATGTTTTCTTCAACCAGAGCATTTGCGGCAAGGCTGAGGATGCCGTGATAGATCCCGGTCACACGGTTGCGTGAAATGGTTACCCGATTTCCGTCGGCCTGAAATCCAACCCGCTGGTTTGCAAGCCAATCGGTCTGCGTCCACTGTGCGTAATTGCCTGATGTTGCAACTGCGCGGATGTCCAGGTTTGTAAATACAAGGTCACTTGCATTTCCATAGGTCCGGATCAAAGCGCCCGTGCCGGCGTTCGGCGATGTTGCCCAGATTTTCATGTCCTTGAACACGAAGTTTTGGGAATTCAACACGGTGATCGAGTCGAGCTGTGCCACCTCTCCCGGAGCAGATGCAATCACAACCGGCGTGCTGAACTTGAGATCCCGGACCATGAGCGGACCATGGTATCCCGACATCAGGAACACCCGGTCGCCGCCGGCCAACTTGCCCGACTTTACCAGCGCGGCGAAGTTCGGGAATGTCTGACCTGTTGTAGGCGTCGGAGTGGGCGTTGGTGTTGGAGTGGGCGTTGGTGTTGGAGTGGGCGTTGGAGTTGGAGTGGGCGTTGGAGTTGGAGTAGGAGTGGGCGTTGGAGTAGGAGTAGGAGTAGGAGTAGGCGTCGGTGTTGGAGTAGGAGTTTCGCCGCCTTCCTTCTTCTTCTTGCGTGCAGATACCCATTTGCCGGCATTGGAGCCGGTCTCACCCGACACCGGGCCTGTATTTGTGGGAGTTGTCGTCGATTGTGTTGGGACAACGGGCGTCGCACCGCTCTCACCTGAACCGCTTTCCGCGGCTGCTTGTTTGGCGAGCCATTTGGCGCGTGCCGCAAGCCATGCGTCACCACGTGCAGCGCCGTAAACTTTCTTTGCCTGAAGCGAAACTGACGCCAAAGGCGTACCGGAAACTGGGCCCGGTTTTACAGGTTGGAGGAAGTAGTCAGCGGCCATAGAGCCGGACGTTGATGCAACGATGCTGAACCCTACAACAACCAAAGACCGGACAAGTTTCATACCAGATATTCCTTCAAAGCGCGAGTGGATCCCCGGCTTCAACAATGAGGGACAACGTGGCAAATATGGGGCGCAAATGGAGCACCGATGCGTCGATGAGGATGAATTGGGCCGGTTTAATAAGGATTCTGTTAAGTAGTCCGGCAATAATCCGCTGACTGTAACCGGATCTTGCTCAAATCTTTGGAAACAATGTGGCCGGGCGGTTGCTTGCCGGAATGTTAATTTTATCCCGCAATAAGTCGATTATCGGATGCTGGCCCCGCGGCCTGCCATCCCACAAATGCCACGTAATGTCTTCGCCGCACCGGATGCGTTTGACCCACCCGAACTTGTGGATCGAATGGTGTGTAGCAAAGCGACGGTAAGGATGAGAGATATGGACAAATTTTCCGACTACCCGACAAGCCTGACGGCCCCGGCACGGGACGCCGCGAGTGTTTTGCCAGATGACGTGCTTGATCTGGCTGTGTTGCCACGCGCCGTCTACATCGGCCAGACCGGTGATGTGACCGTGCGACTGGCGGGGGGGCAGACGGTTTTGTTTGCAAATGCACAAGCCGGTACGTTGCTGCCGATCCGGGCAAAGGGCATCAATGCGACCGGTACAACCGCCACAAATATCGTCGCGCTTTGGTAGAGCTTCGGCGGAGGCACGCGCCACCGCCAAATATATTGAGATGAGAAAACCCGCCTTGCAGCAATGCAAGGCGGGTTTTCTTATGAGCAGAACGCCTTCGCGGCAGATGGCCTAACTGGACGCGAAAGGGACGTTAAAGCCGGTGGACAAAGACGTTATGCCCACCGACCGAGTTCGCGCACTGATGTTGTTTAGACAGCGTTTGCCCCCAGCTTCCAACCATCGGCATTTGCCACCGCTGCGGGCCCCAGAATCTCCTTGAATGGGGGCGCCTGAGGCGCGTCGCCTGTGGCGGTTGCACTATGCCAGGCCCGCAGGTGTTCGATCTCACCCGCAAATTGCAGCGAGCCGTTGTTGCGCCCCAGAAAGCTCAGCGCCCGGTTGCTTTGGAACACGCCGTTTGAGGTTCCGGTGAAAGGCACCGCTGCGACCAGCGCGTTGTTAACAACCACCCGAAGCACCTGCGCCGCCTGATCCGCAGACACCACAAGTTCATACCAGTTACCCGTTCCCAACGCGGTTGCAACGATATGAGAACTGAGCATCTTCGCTCCGCTCCCATCTTCCAGGGTCACGCGCAAGCTGCCATTGTTCATCAGTTCGACGTCAAAGCCGGTTGAAGACTGAGCAAAAAGAATAGCTGTGCTGCCAGGCAAGGCGGCGAAACGAACCTTTGCGGCGAAAGTGATCGCAGATATTCCTGCCGGTACATTGACGGGATTCAGGAAATAGGGTCCACCCGAGGATGTGGTGAAGCTCATGGCGCCCGCAGGTAGGGTGTTGGCCAGCACCAGCGGATTCGCCAGCGGCCGCACCGGCACACCGTCAAGACCGGCCAGGCCGAGATCGACGATGGGCAGGTTTTTCCAGACACCGGCGATATGATCGTCCGGATAGTCGATCATCCCCGTGGCACCGCCCTCGCCGTATTGGATCGTGTCTGAAGCGGTAAAGGCACCGCCATTGGGAAAGATCCGTACGCGCCCTGCTACGATTTGGGTGGTGTTGGCTGGCAGGCCGTTGATCTGAAAGCCTAACACCTCAGTCCAGTGGGGGTGTGTGGTTCCAAGCGCCACATCGCCCCGTGCGAGCCGCGTTGTCGTTACCGCACCCGCGCTGGACCAAACCTCAACCCAAGCCCCCGATGGTTCCCACAAACACTGGTCGAATTCGGGCGGTGACCAGGTGGTCAGCCCGGCCGACTGCAAGATCGCTTCGGCTGTCAGCCTTGCAAAGGCCTGCGTGCCGTCGGGGGTATTGCCCGCGGGATGGGGGATGTCTGTCCAGCCGCCCAATGCGTTGTCGAAGCCATTTACATAAGTCGTCGGCTCCAACCCCAGCGGCTGGAACATCGTGGCATCGGGCAAGGACAACATCGCGCGCCAGCTTTTGCGCACCAGTTCCTTGTTCACCAGATTGAAATCCTGTCCGCCGCCTGCGAAATGCGTCGCGTCTTGCATGTCAGCCGTAATGTCGAAGCGGTGCGGCCCATAAGGTACCCAGCGGGTCTGTGCATAGTCATAGAGTTCACCAAACCAATGATCCGCCTGATAGCTGGAATTTCCGCCATAGGTGATGGTCGCCGGAAAGCTGACCGAAGTACCGTTGATCAGCTTGCCAGAGAATAGCGGAAACAACGCTTCACCGTAGGCCGCACCAAGGCTGCCGGGGGCGGCGAACCACGACATTGCGGCGATGCCTACGTGTTGCCCGTCACCGGTGGCAAAGTCGTGCAGGGCCTTGTCAGCGGCCCAACTGCGGCTGGCGTTCCCGTCATTGACCAGCGCGCGCGGATCTGTACCTGGCACTGTTTGAAAGATCAGTGCGAATTTCTCGCCCGGCCGTGCTGCAATCAATGTGTTAGCCATTGCGGCCACAGCAGCGGTCAGGGGCTGAGCATCCGTGACGATGTGGCGGGTTGGCGTCGTCGATACACCGTGAAAGATCTGGACAGCTTCAGGGTCTGACACCGGTGGCGCCGTGGTGTTGTCGTAAAAGGCCGACAATATGCGGTCAGGCTCGGATTGGCCCCAGATCGCGATCACATGACCAACGCCAAAGCGCATCGCCCCAAGGGCGGCGATACCCGGGAAGGCCTTCAACCGAACCTGTGGGCGATACCAGGATGGCCCGCGCGGCACAGTGATGATGCCTGCCCAATCCCCAAGCGCGCCCACAGCACCGACATCTGCCCAAGCCGTGGTGGTCGCTCCGCCATCATCCAGTGACACTGCGCGCGCCTGAATGATCTCGCCCGTCGTGCCGGTGCCGGAAAGCGCAATATCGGCCTGCGCCTGCCCCAACGCGGCACCGCTGTCAAAGATCACCCGGTCCGCGGTGAACGCGGTGACAGATACATTGCCCGAGGGCGGCGGGGGGCTGGAGCCTGTGCCTTTTGGGCTTTGGACAACGGTCAGGGCAGAAAGCGAAATCATGGTATGTTCCCGTCTTGCGGGACCAGCGCCGCGATGCCGGCCGAACGGAACCGGATCACGGCGGCGCTCGTCCGGGTGGCTGGAACCGGCACGGGGGACCGGTCAGGCACCGCCAGACGGCGAAACCCGCCCGCACCCCGTGCAGGAAAATTGCCAGGCATTCATAGCATCGGGGCCGGGGCGTTGCGGCTTTGTGGCTTGAGGCGCGCTGCGGCGATACGAAGTATCAGGATTGCGCTGAACTCAGCAGTCAAACCCGTAGGCCTGCGCGACCAGCGTCACCAAAGGCGCGCGCATCAGATCGGCTTCCGCGTCCGGTTCGGGGTGCAGCCCGTCTGTGATCGCGCCTGTGCCCTTGGCCAGCCAGCGTGGATATGCGGCCAAAAACCCGGTGCCTTCGCTTTGGGCAATCTCTGGGTATGCGCCGTAATAGGCATCCAGTCTTGGTCTTGCGAGCCCTCGCAATCCGCTCGCGGGATTTGTAGCTATCAGGACAATCGCTAGATCCGGCCGTGCAGTGCGCAGCTTACGGATGATGGCGGCATGCATGTCACGGCTTTTCCGTGGCGAAAGCCCATCAAGAATGTCGGCGTCGTTGATGGCAAACTCCACAAAGACCAGATCCGGATTCTGTCCAATAACCCGTTCAATCATCTGCAAACCGTCTGCCGAATTTGCTCCTGCGGTCGCGATGCGGGCAGCTGTGACTGGCGCGCCAATACAGGCAGAAAGGCTTTCGGCGACCTGATCTGGCCAAAGCGCGCGCGCAGTCAGGCTCGTGCCAAAAGCAACGATATGCAGTGGGCGCCCTTCCGGCGCCTGGGCGGAAAAAGGCAGATCGCGGATGCCAGGGGTTGGGCGGGGCCATAACAGCCAGACCGCACCGCACAAGGTCAGCCCCATCAAAATGGCCGTCAGACCTCGGCGCATCGCTACGTCAGGCCTTGTTCCGCCAACGCACTTTCGGTCGCGTCGGCGTCAACAAACCTACCATATTCAACGACCTCGATATCCGAGCGGATCACCTTGGCTGGATTGCCTGCAACGATCGATCGGGGTGGGACGGATTTGGTCACGACCGAGCCTGCACCCACTACACAATTGTCGCCAATCTCTACCCCGGGCAAGATCAAACTGCAGCCCCCGATGAAGCAATTCGCGCCAATGCGGGTGTGCAGGTAAAGGCCGCGTGTGCGGTCATGGGTTAAGATACGGGTGTCGAAGGCGACGTAACTATAAGGGCCGATATGGACGCCGATGGGAAAGGTTCGGTCAAACTTGGCTGACAATGAAAATTGCGCTGTCTCATGGATATCCATGTGCCAGACGCGTCGGTAGATGGTTCTTTTGAGATCAACCAAAAGGTTGCGCAGCCCGCTTAACCGGTTCAGTCCGCGCTTGCGGGCCTTCTTCAGGGTCGGCGTGTCATTCATGCGCCTGACCCTCCGGCGGTTGCCGGTGCGGCTGCCTTTCGGGCTTCAAGTCTGCGCCCAAATCGCATGATCGGCGCTTCGAAGATCGTGAATGAAACCCACGACGCAACAAACGTGCCTGCCATGCACAAACCCGCCACTATCCAGAAAGGCGGCGTTTGCAGGCCAAGCCGGCCAAACACCATGAAAAGCGCGTAGAGAACGAAGAAGTGGAAGAGATAGATGAAGTAGGAATAAAGCCCAATCCGTGCTGCGCCATCAAGGATCGGCGAACGCACCCCGCGCAGCACGGTTTCGCATGCAGCGATCACAGTACAAGTGGCGAACGTGACGGTTGAGAATAGCGCGGCCGATCCAACCGCTCCTCCGCTTTGTCCGATGATCGCTGACACCAAGGTCATCCCAGCTAGATAGGCCCACAGATGGCGGACCCGTAAAATCAACAGCGCCACGAGCCCGCCCGTGGCAATACTGTCCAGACGCGCCAGTGGGAAATAGTAGATGTTGGAATAGCCACCCGCATAAAGCCAGATGCGCAATAGAAACGGAGCAATGGCGAAGAACACCAGTATAAGCGGAAAGGACCGGCGCATGAACAGCGCGGACAGTCCAAAGAGGATGTACGCGAATTCTTCCACGGACAGGGACCAGGTGATGGTGTAGGGCACGCTGTCCGGCCCGGAGAAAAACGCAAACCACCCTGTCAGGAACAGATACGTCGCCCAGATTTTATCCAATGCCTCCGCCTCATGGCCGGTAATGCGGGCCGCGATGAAAAAGATCGTTACTGCGACCACATAAAGCGGAACAATCCGGAATACCCGGCGCATAAAGAACGTTTTGATCGCGCCTTCGTCCGTGTGGCTTAGCAAAAAGCGGGTGATCAAAAAGCCGCTGAGCGGATAAAAGATATCGACGCCCAAAAACCCATAGCGCAAGAACTGACGGGCCACACCATCAAGCTCTTCGACCGGATAGCGGGTAGCCACGTGAAACAGCACCACCATCATGACCGCGACCGCCCGGATCGTATCAAGAAGGTTTGAGCGGTTTGAAAACAATGCAGTACTCATGTCTTACCTTTCGCGGCCCGTCTGCCGGGCGGCAGCGGTTCGGCTGGAGAATTTCGGGACATCTCGGGGGCGTAGCGCGAATAGCCCATGGGTTGGCGTCCGGTGTCGACGGGGACCGGGGCGGCACCGTCTTCTGTTTCCTGGGCGTGTAACAGGAATACACCGCTGCCGATCATAAACATGACAAGCGATGCAACCTCGGTCCAGATGAACACGGTGGACAGCGTCAACGTGATGCTAATGAGCGTGATTGCCCAGGCCAGACGAGTGTTATCAAGCGCGCCGCCGGGCTTAAATTTGCGCCGTCCGATGCCGATCAGCCCGAAGACCACGGCAGAGAAAAGGAACAAGAAGGCTGGCACGCCGAAGATCACCGCGATAGCCAGCCAGAAATTGTCAAGACTGCCCGTCATCCACGGCGGCAGGGGAAGGCGTCTAAAGCCGATCCCGATCAGCGGGGTCCGGTAGACTTGCTGCATGCCATATTCAAACAAGATAAAGCGTACATTGGCCGTAGATGACGAAAACGAAAGCAATGAGATCAGCGCCACAATCCCGGGTCGGTTCGATCCGATTTCGATAATTGCGTAAAACGCCGCAAACAGACCGCCAAAGATTTTCCAGCGCTTCTCCTTCTTGCGGAACATAAAGCCCCACATCGTTAGGCCGATCTGAGCCAACGCGGCCAGAAACGGGCCGCTTGAAACTGACATCAGACAGCAGCCAAGAATTAGCCCGGTTCCAATCCAACGCCAGAACCCGGAGATCACGCCTTTCAGCCCCAGAAAAAAGGCTGAAACCGCCATCGAACAAAAAAGCCCATAGTGGATAGGATGAACAAACACGAACTGCACACGGTCCATGCCAAGACGGCGCTGATAGTTGACGTCTTTGACGCTGGTGATGCCGGGGATTTGTTCGAACAGGTGCGGGATTACGAAATCACCCGTGGTCGCTTCGTAGACCGCAAAGGGGAATGAGAATATGACGAATGCGCCCAGCACCTTTGCCATCCACCTGAAATCTTCGGGTGAGCGGATCGAAGCGCGGGCAGCCATATAGCCACCCAGAAATATGATCGAATTCGACCCGGCATATTGCAACGCAACCTGCGGATTATGGATAAAAGGTACAAAGGTGCGCCATGCCATATAGAGCAAGACAAGCACGTCTATGTAATTGACCTTGCCATATTGTCCGCGAAACAGCGAAATCATCCAGATCGGCAGCATAACAAGAAAAAGGGCACGTGACGGTGACATCAGCCAACTGCCGATATTGAAGCTGACCGGCAACATCAGGCTGATCAATGCAATCGTGACCATAACCGGACGTCCCGTCCCTGCCACGGGCCGGTTCGAAGGCACGCCCTGTGCCGGGTGTCTTGCGGTCATCTCGCTCAAGACAACAGGCCCTCTTTTGCTATTCGCCTCAGTGACTAAACGAGCCGGCTGCGCCTGTCCATGATGGCGTTCTGAATCACAATCATTACCGGGCAAACTCGCAACATTGTGCAATCTTGGATCACAGTATCTCGATACCGAGGGTTGGCAATCGGCATCCACACAGGATCAATGGTGCGGTTAACGGGTGCGTGGGCGTCAACTGTGCCCCAAGTGGGTCGTGGCACGCGTTTTTGCCAACCGGATCTGACGTTGCCGTTCGCGAAATCCGGCGCGCTGGGCGTCGGTTTGTTCGTCAATACACAACGGGCAGGCCACGCCTTCTTCGTAGGCAAGATGTTCAAGATCCTCCGGTGACAGCGGGCGGCGGCAGGCAAAGCACAGATGGTGGCCGCCCAGTTTCAACCCGTGGCCCACGCTGACACGCTGATCAAAGACGAAACACGCACCTTGCCAAAGGCTTTCACCCTCGGGCACCTCTTCAAGGTATTTCAAAATGCCGCCCTTCAGGTGATAAACCTCTTCCACGCCTTCTTTCAGCAAGAAGTTGGTGGATTTTTCGCAACGAATGCCCCCGGTACAAAACATCGCAACCCGTTTATTGGCAAAGCGGTGGCCATTCTCGCGCCACCAGGCTGGAAAATCGCGAAAAGACTCGGTGCCTGGGTCAATAGCGCCAGCGAACGTGCCGATCGAGACTTCGTAGGCATTGCGCGTATCTATGACGGCCACGTCATCCGCAGCGATAAGGGCGTTCCATTCGGCCGGATCGACATAGTGACCCGTACCGGCGGCCGGGTCGACATCGGGTTGGCCCATGGTGACGATCTCGCGCTTCAGGCGCACTTTCATGCGCAAGAAGGGCATCGTCTGGGCTGGGCTTTCCTTCCATTCAAGATCGGCACAGCCGGGCAGGGCGCGGATATGGGCCACCACCGCGTCAATCCCGTCCCGTGACCCAGCAATAGTGCCGTTGATGCCTTCCCGCGCCAGCAACAGCGTGCCTTTGACACCGGCATGGATGCACACATCCTCCAGCGCCGCGCGCAAGGCAGCAGGGTCCGGGAAGGTGGTGAACTTATATAGGGCGGCTACGGTAAACATGGGCATGTGATAAATCGGCGCGGTCATGGCAGCAAGCCTTTAGACGCCATCGGCGCTGGCCAGCGCCAGCCCGTCGACCACGGCGGTGAACACCTCATTGCGTTCAAAGCCCGCACCCGGAAACCGTGCTCGCATCGCGGCATCAATCACCCCGATCAGGCTTGAGCCGCCCACAAACACCACACGCCCGACATCGGACGCAGGAATCCCGGTTCGGTCCAGCAACTCGGTGACGGCGGCATCAACGCGGCTGACCAGCGGCCACAAAAGCGGGCCCAGATCGTCACGGTACAAGGTCGGGGCCAGCCCCTTTTCGATCTCGGTCAGATCGATAGCCGCTTGCCCAGCATCATTGGCCCCAATCTTGGCGGTCTCCGCTGCAAAAGCGATGTCGTGACCCTGCTCCAGTTCCAGCACCTGTGCCAATCGGGTCAGCGGGCGCGGCGTAACCGCCATACGGGCCATCAATTTGGCATCGCGCAGGGTGGCTGGACCGTAGAGAAACGCGATCTTTTCCCAACTGGCCAGATCATGGAATATCGCTTGGGGAACCGCATGACGTCCGGGCCCGATTTCATTGCGCAGTTCACCACCCAGGCCGAATAGCGGCATGACGTAGGCAAGGCTCAGCACCTTGTCGAAATCGGTGCCACCGATACGCACACCGTGGCTGGCAACGATCTCGGGGGCAGCTCCTGTCGATCGAAACAAGGTGAAATCCGACGTGCCGCCACCGATATCCACGATCAGGCCAAGCCCGGTGTCCGCGCCTGCCGCGCGGGCTGCGGCCTCAGGTTCAGCCAAAAACCGAACGGAGGAAAAACCAGCCATACGGTAGCATTCGGCCAGATCCACCTCGGCCTGTGCGTCGCGCGCAGCATCGGCGCTGTGAAAATGCACCGGGCGACCGGCGATGACTTCGACTATTTTCTCACCGGTTTCTGCCTCGGCGCGGGCGCGGACCTGGGCAAGAAACGCAGCGATAATTTCCAAAAGGGTCATGCGTCGGTTCAAAAACTGGCGGCGCTCGCGGGCAAGGGGCGTGCCCAGAATACTTTTCAGGGCGCGCATAAACCGCCCTTCCTCCCCGTCGATCATGGCACGCACGGCAGCACTGCCGATCAGCATGTCCCGGCGAGCATAGTTCAGGAAAATCGCTGTCGGCACGGTGTTTTGCCCCGGCTCAAGGGACAGCAGATGCGGTTTGCCATCCTTCAGAACCGCCGCCGCCGTGTTCGATGTGCCAAAATCGATGGCGATCGGTGTGGCGGACATGAGATGCGGCCTTGTGCATGAAAAGAGGCGCGCTTTAGCAATCCCGGCACGCAAGGGCAAGAAAGGATTGACCCTGTGCCGGGGCCTGCGTACCCATTGATGAGAATTGCGGAGGAACCGATGCGCAGTGCAAACCACGCCTTGATCGTCATTGATGTGCAAAATGATTTTTGCCCAGGCGGGGCTTTGGCAGTTGCGGGCGGGGATGAAGTTGTCGCCCCGATCAACGCCTTGATAGATGCGTTTGCGGTGCGGATTTTAACACAAGACTGGCACCCTGCCGATCATAGCTCTTTCGCCGCCAACCACCCGGACGCGGACCCATTTAGTGTAACGGAAATGCCCTACGGCCCGCAGGTCCTGTGGCCCACCCACTGCGTGCAAGGCTCCGCAGGGGCCGCATTCCACGCCGATCTTAAAACCGACCCGGCCGATCTGATTGTCCGCAAAGGCTTCCGGTCTGACATCGACAGCTATTCTGCTTTCTTTGAGAATGACCACAAAACCCCGACAGGGCTTGAAGGATACCTGAGATCTCGGGGGGTGTTTGACCTGACGCTGGTCGGGTTGGCGTTGGACTTTTGCGTGGCCTATTCAGCCATTGATGCAGCCAAGCTTGGCTTTGGGGTGACCGTGTTGGAGCCGTGCTGCCGTGCCATTGACCTTGACGGGTCGCTCGATGCGGCGCGGCAGTTGATGGGCGACGCCGGCGTTCAGTTGTTATGAGCTTGGATGTATCTTTCCAAACCTGGTGACCAAATTCTTAACTCCTTCGCAGTAGTCCAATCAAGGTTGGGACGGCCCCAACAAGCGGCTGTGGATGATCGATGACGATCTCAGATACGCTTGGGAAAATGCCAAAGGGCCAATCGGCCCCCGATTTGGTGCGTTCCGCGCCTGACCTTCTGTTTTTGCGCTATTGCCGGGGGCGAGTTCGAAATTTTTGGGTTCGCCAAATCCTCACGCTGACGGGCGGGGTCACCTTGATGGCGATCTCATCGGTCCGCATGGGCCTGCTACTGATAGTGCTGGCACTTTTGGGTGACCTGTTGGACGGGGCCGTCTTGCGCGGCATCATGCGCCGGTCTGCCACGCGACCGATCACGCGGCGCGATCATATTCGCGCCACTTTATCCGCAGGGGTTCAGGCGGCGGCGATTGTCGGCTGTGTGCTTACGCCTTGCCTCACCTCGACGACAGGAGACGCGGATTTCTTTGTATCGGCGTTCCTTGTGGCCGCCGCCATCAATGCTGGCGTAACGCTGCCATATCACCGCCCCAGCGCAATCGTGCGGCTGTTGCTATATGCGGCGGCCTTCGTGGTGATGGTTGTTCACAATTCGGCAATGTTCGTCACACAGGAAATGCCACTATCATCATGGGGGTTTGACGCTGTCGCAATGTTCGTCTTAGGCTTTCTGGCCATTGGGTTCATCAGCCATGTGTCAAAGAGCTTTGCCAACAAACAGCGCTATGAGGCCGAGATTCTGGCAGAACAGGCGCGGTTGGAAGCGTCGCGCGCGCAACTTATCGACAAGGAACGGCAAGCGCGGCAGCTGGCATTGGTTGCCGAAAATGCCAATGACAGCATTATCATCACCGACCCGGACGGGTTGATCATTTGGGTAAATGAAACCTTCCGTGCAATTACCGGCTATTCAGACGATGAAGCGATCGGGCGGTCGCCTGCGGATCTGCTGAATTCCGGCGAAACGGCGCCAGAAACCATCGCCAAACTTGCCAGAGCGCAAAAATCAAAAACTCCGATCCGGACCGAAGTCCTGAATCGCCGGAAATCTGGCGATCTGATCTGGATGGAGACCAGCCTGACACCCATTTTCAACCCCGATGGAAGCCATGCCATGACCATCGGCGTGGAGCGCGACATCAGCGCCATGAAGGAGCGTGAAGCAGAACTGGCACGCGCACGTTTGGAAGCCGAAGAGGCTACGCAGGCAAAAAGCCGCTTCCTTGCCGCGATGAGCCATGAAATTCGCACACCAATGAACGGCGTGATTGGCATGGCGCAAATCTTGGCGGAAAGCCCGCTGTCAGACGATCAGCGGCACTACGTTGAAACGATTTTGGAATCCGGTGACGCGCTTGTTGCGATTATCAATGACATTCTCGACCTGACGCGCCTGCAATCAGGTAAACCGTACACCCAGTCTGTGCCGTTTTCGATTGCAGATTGCCTGTCCGGCGTTGCTGAACTCTTGACGCCGCTTGCCGAAAAAAAGGGGATTTCGGTGGTGCTCCGGCTGCCGACACCACTGCCTCCAAGGCTCGCAGGCGATGCCGGACGTGTACGGCAGATTCTGATGAACGTCGTTGGAAATGCGATCAAGTTTACCGAAGCCGGCGGCGTTGTGGTTACCATTGCGCACGGGCCGGACGGCGCTGGGATGCATCTGGTCGATATCGACGTCACGGATACGGGAATTGGCATTCCTTCAGATCGTATCGATTTGGTGTTTGATAGCTTCACGCAAGCAGATGACAATATCACGCGGCGATTTGGCGGAACCGGGCTTGGTCTGACGATTTCGCGGACGCTTGCTCGGGACATGGGCGGCGATATCACAGTGCGATCGGTCGATGGGCATGGTTCCACGTTCTCAATCCGTTTGCGCTTGCCATGTGCTGTCAGTGATTCCGAGGACGCCGTACAAAGCGAAAGCGCCGCATCCCTTCCGCCTCCGACCGCCATGAAAGCCGTGCAAAACCAAAAAATGGACCTCTCGGGCTACCGCGTGCTGGTGGCCGAAGACAATGCGACGAACCGGCTGATTGTCGGAAAGATGCTTGCCGGACTTGGGCTTGACGTTGTGTTTGCCGAAGACGGCGATAAGGCCGTTCAGATCTGGCGCGACTGTTCTCCGGACCTTATTTTCATGGATATTTCTATGCCGGGAATGGACGGGTATGAGGCCACGGGCCTCATTCGCGCGGGTGAGGCCGAAGACAATCTGCGCCGCTGTCCGGTAGTCGCTCTGACGGCCCATGCGTTCGACGGGGCCCGCAGCGATTGTCTGGCACGCGGGTTTGACGACTTTCTGACAAAGCCTTTGGCCAAGGCAGATCTGCTGGAATGTGTCGGCAGATGTCTTGGCACCCGGCCCGTTGAACACGCGCGTGCTGCAAACGGCCTTTGACCATCCCCGCATCTGTCGCGTAAGAGGCGAAGGGAAAGGATCTTTCCATGGTCGATATCGCGTCACGCGTCTACAATCACAATTTCAAAATTGATCCGATCATCAGGTCGTTGATTGATACGGATTTTTACAAGCTGCTGATGTGCCAGTCGGTTCTGCGCAACCGGCCAGACACCACGGTGCGGTTCAGCCTGATCAACAGATCAACAAAGATCCCGCTGGCGAAGCTGATTGATGAAGGCGAGCTGCGCGAACAGCTCGACCATGTCCGCTCCCTGTCGCTGTCGCGCGGCGAAAGCACCTGGCTTCGGGGCAACATGTTTTACGGCAAGCGGCAGATGTTCAGCTCTTCTTTCATGGAATGGTTTGAGAATATGCGCCTGCCACCCTATCATCTTGAACGCCGCGGCGATCAGTACGAGCTGACCTTCGAAGGCCGCTGGCCGGAAGTGATGTTGTGGGAAATTCCGGCCCTTGCGGTCTTGATGGAACTCAGGTCGCGGTCCGTTCTGTCGGCGATGGGCAAGTTTGAACTGCAGGTGCTTTACGCCCGCGCCATGACACGCCTTTGGGAAAAGATTGAGCGGTTGCGCAAGGTCGATGGCCTCAGGATCGCGGATTTCGGCACAAGGCGACGTCACAGTTTTCTCTGGCAGGACTGGTGTGTTCAGGCCATGGCTGAAGGATTGGGCGATGCCTTCGTCGGCACTTCAAACTGCCGCATCGCAATGCGCCGTGATATTGAGGCGATCGGAACCAACGCGCATGAGCTGCCGATGGTGTACGCGGCGCTGGCCGACTCGGATGCCGAGCTTGGGCAAGCGCCTTACAGAGTCCTCGCCGACTGGCACGATGAACACGACGGCAACCTGCGCGTCATCTTGCCCGATACCTACGGGACTGAAGGCTTTCTCAAAGGCGCGCCCGATTGGCTTGCGGGCTGGACAGGGATCCGCATCGACAGTGGCGATCCGGCAACCGGGGCGGAAACCGCAATCCGTTGGTGGAAGGACCGCGGTGAGGATCCGCGCGAAAAGCTTGTGATCTTCTCGGACGGGCTGGATGTAGCCAAGATTGAAGAGTTGCACGCGAAATTCGCAGGCCGGGTCAAAGTCTCGTTTGGTTGGGGAACGCTGTTGACCAATGATTTTCGTGATTTCGTGCCAGATAGCGGATTGGCGCCCTTCAGCATTGTGTGCAAGGCGATTTCGGCAGACGGGCGGCCCACAGTCAAACTGTCGGATAATCCGGTCAAAGCCATGGGGCCGGCCGATCAGATTGAACGCTACAAGCGGGTCTTTGGCGTTGGTCCGCAAGAAAAGATAGATGTGATCGTCTGAAGGGGCGGTTTGTTCAGTGCCCCTTGACCGGCACCCGCGATTCCAGCTTGCGAAATACCATCGCCAGCAGACCCGCAATGATCAGATAGACTACGGCGAGCAGAAGTAGCGGTTCGTAAACGATGAACGTGTCTTGCCGCACGCGCGAGGCTACGGCGTAGATATCGACGATGGCGATCGTCGCCACCAGCGGCGTGGCTTTCAACTGCAATATGGTCTCACCCCCAAGGGTGGGCAGGGCGCTTTGGATCGCTTGTGGCAGCCAGATGCGCCGGAACTTAGTGAAACGCGGCATGCCAAAGGCCTCGGCGGCCTCTAGCTGGCCGCGGGCAACGCCGGAAAAGGCACCGCGCATGACTTCGCCTTCATACCCGGCATAAGACAGTGTCAGCGCCAGTACCGCATAGGGCCAGGCCTGCCGCAGATAGGGCCAAAGCTCGCTTTCCCGGATCCACGGATAGCTTGGGAACAGCGATCCAAGGCCGTAGTAGAGAAGCCAGATTTGCAGCAAAAGCGGCGTGCCCCGGATCACCGTGCAAAAGACCTTGGCCGGGTAGGAGAGGTACCAGGGTCCGATTGCCTGCGCCAGACCCAGCGGGATTGCCAATAAAAATCCCAGCACCGCGGTGACTGCCAGTATCCAAAGCGTGCGCCAGATACCTTCAATCGCCAGTGGCGCGTATTTCGGGAGCCAGTCCCAGCGCATTGTCACCGCGCACCAGATCACAAGGGCGGCGAAAGCCATCATCATGACAATCCGGTGCGGGATAAAAAGGGCG
Organism: Albidovulum sp.; assembly: GCA_049646285.1. GTDB lineage: Bacteria > Pseudomonadota > Alphaproteobacteria > Rhodobacterales > Rhodobacteraceae > Albidovulum. Next base: position 19,022 of record JBARVN010000178.1, read on the forward strand.
CGAAGCGCGATCATGTCGAGGTCTTTCGCAAGCTTGGCTGGCCTTTGCGCGCCCAAGTCTCAATCCGCGCAAAGACCTGGCCTGACAGAAGCGTGACCATCAGATAAAGCCCCCCTGCTGCCAGAAAGAACGTAAAATAGGCACGGGTAGAGCTTGCCGCTTGTTTTGTCTCCAGCGTCAGCTCATTAAACCCGACGACGGCCAGCAAGGCGGTATCCTTGGTGGCGATCAGCCACAGGTTTGCAAGACCCGGGATCGCAAAGGACATCATCGCGGGGATTGTCACGCGGTGCAGCATCTTGAAGGGCGGCATGCCAAAGGCCTTTGCCGCTTCCAGCTGACCAATGGGAATGGCCTTGATGGCGCCCCGCAAAATCTCGGTCGCATAAGCGCCTTGCACGATGCCAAGCACCCAGATCCCGGCGGTCACGCCGCTGATCTCAACGCGCCCGTAGCCCATCGCTTCGGATGCCTGATTGATCAGATCCGTGCCGACATAGTAAAGAATAAGGATCAGCACCAATTCCGGAACAGCCCTGACGACGGTCGTATAGACGGCCAGAAGGTCGCGCAGGATTGGCCCGCCATATAGTTTGCCGCAAGCGCCTCCAAGCCCGATCAAAAGACCGAACCCGAAGGCGCCAAAGGCGATTTCCAGTGAGTGGAGGAGCCCCCGCAACAGGTTCCCCCCCCAGCCAGGGGGGGAGAGTGCCAAAAGCTCAAGGGCCTGTTCCAAAGGAACTTAGCCGCCGTAGATCGACGAGGCGAAATAGCCTGCCGTGATTTTGTCATAGGTACCGTCGGCGACAATTGCCGCGATGCCCTTGTTGATCTGCTCGCGCAAAGCGTCGTCGCCCTTGCGGATGCCAGCTCCAACTCCAAGCCCGAGGATCGAAGTGTCGTTGGCCACTGCGCCTTTGCTTTCACAGCAACCGCCGGCATCAGAATTGATGAAATCATCCATGGCGATGCTGTCTGCTTGGGTGGCGTCGATCCGGCCCGAAGCAAGGTCCTGATTGATCTCATCCTGGGTCTGGTAGACGCGGATTTCAGCGGCATCGGTGAAGTATTTCTGCGCATAGGCCTGATGTACTGTCGAGGCCTGAACGCCAAGGATCTTGCCTGCCAGACCTTCGGGCGTTGCGGTCACGTCCGAGGATTTGTCGGCAATCACGACCGTCGGCGTGTCATAGTACTTGTCCGAAAAGTCGATGGTCTGCATCCGCTCTTCAGTGATAGACATCGAAGCCATGATAGTGTCGATCTGCTTGCCGGTCAGCGAAGGGATAATACCGTCCCAGGCCACTGGCGTAATGACGCAATCCATTTCGGCAGCGGCACAGACCGCATTGATGATCTCGATTTCCCAGCCGACCCAGTTGCCGGCGGCATCAAGTGATGCAAATGGCGGATAAGGCTCGGCGGCGATACCGATCTTTACCTGTTCAGCCGAAGCTGAAAAGGCGGATGCGGCCAAGGCGATCAGGCCTGCCGTGAGTGTGGTCTTGAAAGTCATTTGTATCTCCCCATGGTGGTTTTTCCGCCCTAAGCGACGGTTTTCAGAAATTGTTTTAACCGGCCCGATTGCGGTGCACCAAACACCTGATCGGGCGGGCCTTCCTCTTCGATCCGTCCTTCAGACAGATAGATCACGTGGTTCGACACCTCGCGGGCGAATTTCATCTCATGCGTGACCAAAAGCATGGTGCGTCCTTCGGCGGCCAGATCACGGATCACGTTCAAAACCTCGCCGACCAGCTCTGGATCAAGCGCGCTGGTGGGTTCGTCAAACAGCATCACCGCAGGCTCGATCGCCAGTGCGCGGGCAATGGCGGCGCGCTGCTGCTGCCCGCCAGATAGGTATGAGGGGTAAGTTGAGGCCTTTTCGGCCAGCCCGACGCGTTCAAGCAGCACCATCGCGCGGTCATGCGCCTCATCCTTGGGCACGCCCAACACGTGCACCGGCACTTCCGTCACGTTTTCCAGAAGGGTGCGGTGGGTCCAAAGGTTGAAGGCTTGAAACACCATGCCAAGGCGGGACCGGACCCGCTCAATCTGTTTGCGGCTGGCGGGGGTGCCATCCGGGCGCAGCGCAATCTCTTCGCCGCCAATGACGATGCGGCCAGAACTTGGCGTTTCAAGGAAATTGATGCACCGCAAGCAGGTCGATTTGCCCGAGCCTGAGCCGCCGATCAGCGCCACCACATCGCCCTTGCGGGCGGACAGCGACACGCCTTTTAGCACCTCAAGCGGGCCAAAGGATTTGTGCAGATCTTCAACCTTAATCGCCTCGTCAGCAAGTGACGGGGTAGGGGTCTGACGTGGCGCGGTCTGTCCGGACGGCATGTATGTCTCCGAAAGAATCTGGTTGTAGTAACACCCAACTTCGGTAATTATGCAAGTGTATAATTACTTGCCCGAGGCGAAGCGATGTTTTCCGAACGCAAATCCTTTCGTCGGGAAGCCCCGGAGGACCGCAAGGAAGCGCTGATTCGGGCGACCTTGCGGATATTGGCCGAGGCAGGGCCGGGTGGTGCCACGGTGCGTGCAATTGCGGACGCGGCGGGTATGACCCAAGGCATGATCCGGCACTACTTTTCCACCAAGGAAGAACTGATAAGCGCCGCGTTCGAAACCCATATGCGCGATATGACCGAAGCCTCCGGTGCCAGTTTGGAGACAGGGCAAGACAGCGCTGTCGCCCGTCTGGCGTATTTTGTCACGGGCGGCCTGACCCCGCCGGTCGTCGATCCGGCGGCAGTGTCGATCTGGGCCGGGTTTTTGCACGCAGTGCGCAAAGATCCTGACATGCGCGAAACACACAAGCGCGGATACTACTTCTTTCGCGACCGGCTCGAAACGCTGATTGCAGGTGCGCTGAGCGAAGCCGGGCGCGCGGGGGAACCAACGCGGGCGCTTGCCATCGCGTGTAACGCGGTTCTTGACGGGCTCTGGCTTGAAGGTGGGGCGCTGCCCGATGCCTTTACCGATGGCGAACTGCCCGCCATCGGCTTGCGCTCTGTCGGGGCAATTCTGGGGCTGGACCTCGGGGAATTTGAAAGGGACAGACAATGACGTATGCGGGCATCCTGGATCGGCTTGCGGGGCTTGGCGGCGCCAAGTGGGGCGTTCATTTCGCCACGGTTAAGTTGGCCCAAACCGGACGTGATGTGATCGATATGACCATTGGCAACCCCGATGTGCCGACGCCTGACGCTCTGGTAGAAACCGCAGTGACGGCAATGCGCGCCGGGCGCACGCAATATTCCAATGGGCCGGGTGAGCTTAATCTGCGCACCGTGCTGGCCGCGCGCTATTCTGCCCGCTCTGGCCGCACGGTCAGCGCCGATCAGATCTTATGTTTTCCGGGCACGCAGACCTCGCTCTATGCGGTGCTGATGGGGCTAGCCGAAGCCGGGTCCGAAGTACTTGTCGGCGACCCGATGTATGCGACCTACGAAGGCGTTGTTGCCGCCAGTGGTGCGCGGCTGGTGCCGGTGCCATTGCGTCCGGAAAACGGCTTTCGTATATCGGCGGCCGACATTGCC
>JBARVN010000179.1:0-7258 GCA_049646285.1 Albidovulum sp.
CGCCATCGGTCATGATCAGATCAATGGCGAAATATTCGATGTAGAATTCGGCGTTATGCTTCAGGCTTTGGCCGTAAAGCGTGTGCAGGATCGCATGGCCCGTGCGGTCGGCCGCCGCACAGGTACGCTGCACCGGGGGGCCTTCGCCGAATTCGGTGGTATGGCCGCCAAAGGGGCGCTGATAGATCTTGCCCTCTTCGGTGCGCGAAAAAGGCACGCCGTAATGCTCCAGCTCATAAACCGCTTTGGGGGCTTCGCGGGCAAGGTATTCCATCGCGTCCGTATCACCCAGCCAGTCAGAGCCTTTGACGGTGTCATACATATGCCACTGCCAATGATCCGGGCCCATGTTCGAGAGGCTTGCAGCAATGCCGCCTTGGGCGGCCACGGTATGGGACCGGGTCGGGAAAACCTTGGTCACGCAAGCGGTGCGTAACCCCTGTTCGGCCATGCCAAGCGTTGCCCGAAGGCCCGCGCCCCCGGCACCGACAACCACGACATCATATTCATGCGTCTCATAGGGATAAGCGGTCATGGGTCAGTCCTTCAAAGTGCAAGGCGGATCAGCGCGTAAAGCCCGGTGGCGATCAGCGCATAAGACAGGCAGATGGTGCCAATGATCAGCGCCTTGCGGGTCAGACCCTGAGCGTAATCCTCGATCATGCCCTGGGCGCCATTCTTGAAATGCATCATGCCGGTGATCAGCGTCAGGCCGGCCACAATCGCAGGGAAGGGGCGGCTGTAATAGGCTGTAACCTCGGCATAGGTACCACCAAGAATGCCACCAAAGGTGCAGATGAACAGCGGGATCAGCACCGCCAGCGCCACGGCGCTGACTTGCATATGCCAGTGATGCTCGGTCCCCGATTTCGCAGAACCGTGCCCTACGGCGCGTTTACGGTCAGTCAGATAAGCCATGCCCGCCCCCTTAAAGAATGATGATGGTGAGGATGGTCAGCACCGCCGACCCGATGATGACCGCCCAGCCCAGCTTTTCAGCGGTGGGAATGTCAAGGCCGCGCCCGCTGTCAAAGTACAGGTGCCGAAGGCCCGCCAAAAAGTGATACCAAACCGCCCAGATCGAGCCGAGGAAAATCAGCTTGCCAAACCAGCTGCGCAGCACCCCGTTGGCAATGGCGAAATATTCCGCACTGGTCGCGGCGGCAAGCAGCCACCAGACGATCAAAAAGGCGGCGATGATCAGCGCATTGCCGGTGATCCGCGTCAGGATCGAGGTGATCGAAGTCAGCTGCGGACGGTAAATCTGCAAATGCGGTGAGAGCGGTCGATTGCCCCGGTTGACATCAGCCATGGTCGGTTCCTTCTTTAGCCCGGCCCGCGCAGATCACGGGGGCGGACCCCGCCGCGCAGGCAGTCTTGCCCCTTCAATAGCGAAAAACCCGCGCGTGTCACGTCGCGATTGGCCCAAATCCTACGAAACCCGGCAAGTTAGCGTTAAATATCGCGTTTGTGATCACGTGTTTTTTGTACGTGATCACAAAATTCAACCATTCACCCCACAGCTGAAAACAATCACCCTTGCCTGCCTGCTCTTCCTCCTGCGCGTCGGCCGCACGGCATCCAGATCAACAGCATGCGTCTTCCGACCCCTCAGGATTGGATGCTGGCATGGGCGTGTTCGGGTCAAACCTTTATTCCCCACCAAACCCCACCGGCACCACCTCTTCCAGCGCCATCGAAACCTGCCGCTCGGTCTCGCGCCGCAGTTTACGGCGCATGCGTTCGGGGTATTCGTCGTAGGTCTCCGCGGTCACCACAAAGGCATTGCCGCCACTGATCACATTCTCGGCGAAATAGGCAGGAAGGCCCACGTCGTCGCCGCGGATAACCAATGCGTTGACGGTGATCGCCAGTGCTTCCATCTCAACGCGCACCTCTGCGGGTTCCGCACCCTCGTTTGAGCGCCCGTCACCGGAAATATCTACGACGCGCCGCTTGCAGGCAGGGGCATCGTTAAACACATCAGCCACAAACAGCATCGCCTCACCGATCGCGGTGGAATACTCGACCCAAAGCCGGGGGGCGGTTTCAATCTGTTGTGCGAGCGCTTCCAGATCACCTTTGGTTGAAACCTGTGTCCAGCCGATGGTCAGATCCTGACGTGACGCCCCGGTCCATTGCACCAGTGCGATCACCGCCTGCCCGTCGACAAGGGCTTCGGTCACCACCCGGTCACGCAGCCCTTCGGCCAACCCTTGCATCTGCACCGCATATTCCTGTCGGTCGACAGAGCCGGACACATCAACCGCCAGCACCAATGCCAGATCGCACGCCGCCAATGGCCCGGCGCCGAGTGTTGTGGCCATGCCAAGTAGAGTTAGAATCCCTCGCATCGGTCCACCTTAGCGCCCGACGCGCAGGGAAGCGAACACAAAGGCACCGCAATGGGGAACTGGGCTACGGTCGACGACGACTAGGGGCTGTTGACGTTCACCTGATGTGAATGATTGTAGCGGCGATCAAGATGAATGCTTTGAAGCTGGGGTCTGTTTTGCACGAGCGCATAGCTATCCCTCTGTTTTCCTTCAGTTTGCCAAAGTAGTTTTCGATCAGGTGCCGCCATTTGTAGGTGTCTTTGTCGAACTCCGCCGGGAACTTCCGGTTGGGCTTCGGCGGGATGACCGGAGTGATGTCGCGATCCAGCAGGTCGTTGCGCAGCCAATCCGCATCAAAGGCCCTGTCCGCCAGCAAGTGCCCGGCAGACAGATTTCGGATCAGCGTATCGGTCTCGCGCAGATCATGGGCTTGTCCGGGCATCAAGCAAAAATCGACGAGGTTGTCGAGCGCGCCCGTCAGCGCCAGTATCTTCGTGGTTATCCCCCCGCGAGAGCGCCCGATGGCCTGGCAAAGAGTCCCCCTTTTGCGCCTTGGCCGGAGCGGTGAACCTTGACGATGGTGCCATCGATCATGGCGTATTCGAGGTCGGCGTCTGAGGCTAATACTTTGAACATATGATAGAAAATATCTGCCTTAACCCACCTGCGGAACCGCTTGAACACAGAGTTCCACTTGCCGAATTCGTCCGGCAACTCGCGCCATTGTGCCCCAGTGCGAACGATCCAAAGGACGGCTTCCACAAACAGGCGAGGATCGCGCCCAGTTTGTCCCGGGTCAGTGGGTTTTCCAAGACAATACGGTTCGATGATTGTCCAATGCGCATCGGTCAGGACTCTTCGGGTCAAGGCTGCTCTCCTCTGTTTGCAACCTTGAATCAGAAGCTACGTGATTTGGGAATCCCGAACGTCAACAGCCCCTAGTCATGTTCTGTTCAGCACGGAATAGAAACAGCACTGATTCGCCTCTGAGGCGTATCGGCCATGCGACGTTACGCTATTTCTTGTGTGCGGATCGTAGATCGAGTTTAGTTGTGAAGGCATCGGGTCCAAGCTCCTTCTGCTTTGGTTGATATCGCAGATGAAAGAACACTCGAAAGAAAGGTGATTCAGATTGAATTTAGAGGATATGCATTACGGTTTCGGGGATTGGGAACGAACCATCGGCTTTCTAGAAAGCGAGCGTAACCCGGACCTTTGGCACCAGATCGTCGATGGAATGAACTACGACAGCCCATGGGCTCTCGACTATGTTCTGTGGATCGTGCGCCAGCCGGACTGCGACGCCGCAACTGCGGCGCTAGCGTTCGTCTATCTGGGCTGCGCACCTTATGTGTACGCCTCGCATGACGCAGGAAGCTATGCCGATGAGCGTGTTTCGCTTGTCGCCTCAGAGATTTGCAACCGCTCCAATGGGGCGAGCTACACGCGCGCACGGATAGGTTGGCACGCACCTGATCACATTCCGACGCCTGCCACCGTTCTCAAGGACATTCGTGAAAATTGTGACAGACTCGGCCTCACCGTGGGTCAGACCTTCCTACCGATACCCAGTAGCGTGCTCGGCGCCGGTTTTGACAAGCCACCCGCGCCCACAGAGTACTTCGTGGACGAGGGCGGGTTCTCCCATATGAGTACGATGGACCCGTTCATGCAATCGATCATGGGCTTCAAACCACAATGATGGGCAGACGGGAATACCCCTACATCGGCATCAGCGCCCAGTAATCGAGATCAAGGAGAACGTCGGGCAGGTATTTTCCGTTTTCGCCCCTAAGCGCGAATTCCGGCGCGCCATGCTTTACCGCGACCAGTCGCAGCCGGATCGCGCCGACACCGGGGGCTGCGGTTTCGGCCTTGTCCAGCACTTCGGACCATGCCCGCACCGTATCGCCCGAAAAACACGGGTTGGCATGGGCGCCTGCATTGAGTGCCACGATCATCTGGGCGTTGGCCAAGCCGTTGAAGCTCAGCGCACGCGCGAGTGAGATCACATGCCCGCCATAGATCAGCCGTTTCCCATCTTCCCGATTGGTCGCATCGAAATGAACCTTGGCGGTGTTTTGCCAAAGACGCGTTGCCAGCATGTGCTCGGCCTCTTCAACGGTGACGCCGTCCACATGGTCAATCAATTCACCCACCGCATAGTCGCCCCAGCGGTGCGGCTCGCCCGCCAGCGTGGTGTCATAGCGGGTGAAATCCAGCCCCTCGGGCACGATCAGATCGCTGGCAGACACCGCCGGTGCAAGGGTTGGCACCACAGGCTCGGGCGCCGGGGCGGTCAGGTCGCTTTTGCGCACCATCACCCAGCGCACATAGTCCAGCACCGTCTCATCATGCTGGTTCAGCCCGCTTGTGCGCACCCAGACAACCCCGGACTTGCCATTGGAATTTTCCTTCAACCCGATCACGGTGGATTCGGAGCGAAGCGTATCACCCGGCCACACAGGCTTTCGCCAGCGGCCCTCGCCGTAACCCAGATTTGCAATGGCATTGAGCGAGATATCGGGCACGGTTTTGCCAAAGACCGTGTGAAAGGCGATCAGATCATCCATTGGTGCGGCCCGCAAACCCGACGCCTGCGCAAAGGCATCCGACGAATAAAGCGCGTGCCGGGCCGGATAAAGCGCGTGGTAAAGCGCGCGCTCACCGCCAGAAAGCGTGCGGGGAACAGCATGGGTGATGACCTCGCCCAGCTTGTAATTTTCAAAGAAACGGCCCGGATTGGTTTTCATGCGGCGCTCAGCTTTGTGTCGGGTGTGTAGGTTCCGGGGGCGTCCTTCACCACCGCTTGACCGCAGCGCATGATGCCTTTGGCAGCATCAAACGCGTAAGTCGGATTGCCGTGCAGCGCCCAGCCCTTGTTCAAAGCCTCGGTCACTTTGTGGCAAAAGGCGGCGGTGTCGTCCTCGGACAAGAACCGGTAAAGCTTCATGCATAGGTCCCCAAAAACGGGTTATGGCCCAGCCAGACGTGGATGCCTGCGATCAATACATAAAGCACCACCGCAATCGCCACCCCGATCAGGTCAGAGCGGATATGACCGACCGCCGGGGCCGTCCAACTGTCTTGTGCGTTGATCAAGACCATCGAGACGATGGCCCAGACCCCAAGCCAGCCAAACAGCACAACAGAAGCCAGATCGCCATTGACCAGAAGATGCGCCGCTGCCCAGATAATCACTCCGATCAGCATCGGATGGCGCAGCTTCGCCTTCACAATGCCTTTCGTGTGCGACACCCCCATCAAAAAGACCGCGATCAACATCAGCAGATTGTTCAGATGGCCCATGCCCGCCATCGGCGTGTATAAAGGCTCAAACTCCGCGCGGCGGTAGCCGATGACCATCAGCACAATTGCCGCGAGGGACAGCGCTGTCACCAGCATCTTGCCCGGCAGGTCACCAAGCCGTGTCCGAAGACCGGGTGCCAGACGTTTAAAGAAATGGGAGGCCGTCCAAAGGACAAGCCCAAGGATCATCACTTGCATGGTACACCTCTTATCGCCGGAAAAGTCCTGGCGCAGTTTCTCTTAAATCGCGCGTTCTGCAATAGCCGATGCGCGCGCCAACACCTGCCGTGCTGTGGCCGCGTGCAGGTTTTCTACGATCTTGCCGTCCACCACGCCAATACCTTTGCCGTCCCGCACGGCGGCCTCGAAGGCCTCAATCTGGCGCTGGGCCAGCTCAATCTCATCGGCCGAGGGCGAGAATGCGGTATTGGCGATGGCCAGTTGGGCGGGGTGTATCAGGGTTTTGCCGTCAAATCCCATATCCCGGCCCTGTTCGCATTCGACCAACAGGCCCGCATCGTCCTTGAAGGCATTATAGACCCCGTCGATGATGATCCGATGATAGGCTTTTGCCGCCAGAAGGCAAAGCTGCAAGCTGGTCAAAAGCGGTTCGCGGTCGGCACGAAAGCGCGTCATCAGATCTTTGGCCAGATCATTGGTGCCCATGACCATACCTGTCAGGCGGGGATGTGCCGCAATATCTGCCGCGTTCAAGATGCCCTGAGGCGTTTCCATCATCGCCCACAGGGCGACATTAGGGGCAAGGGCTGCCACCGCGTCCAGATCGGCAGCACTGCCGACCTTTGGCACCAAAATGGCGTCGACCCCGGCACCCGCAAAGGCGACAATGTCGTCGCGCCCCCACTTCGTATCCAGCCCGTTGATGCGCACGATCCGTGCCCGATGGCCATAATCCGCTTCGGCCAGAACGCGGGCCAACAAGCTGCGGGCGGCGCTTTTTTCATCGGCGGCCACGGCGTCTTCAAGGTCAAAGATAATTGCATCTGCAGGCAGCGCGCGCGCTTTTTCCAGCGCCCGTTCCCGCGCCCCTGGGATGTATAACACCGAGCGATAAGGGCGAAGATGGGGATCAGCAGGCGGCATAGACGTGTCCTTGTAACAATCTTTCAACAGTGACCACATCTGTAACAGATTCATCAAGCCCAAATTGCCGCAACGCAGAAACTTTCTTGCGCAAGGACGCGGCATCAGCCCGTCGGTGCGCCGTCTTGTGCGCGCCGTTAACCGTTTTTTCCCCACTCTCAGCGCAGGATCGGCGCAATCGCAGCCCCAAAACACCGATCGGCGGTGTCGAATGAATCGGGGGGTGCATGCCAAACGACCTGTACCTGACACCTGTCTATCGCAACCGAACGGGGCTACGCCATGAAACAGAAACTCTTCGCTTTGTCATTGGGCTTTGGCGCGCTGATCTTTGCAAGCCAGCACGCCTTTTCACAGACCACGCCAAATTGCGCCAAACGGGACGATGTGGTCGCGCAACTGGCCGCAAAATTTGGTGAGACGCGCCAAAGCATCGGCCTTGCCGCCAACAATGCTGTGATCGAAACATTCGTGTCAACCAGCACCGGTACCTGGACAATCACGGTGAC
>JBARVN010000180.1:0-33425 GCA_049646285.1 Albidovulum sp.
CTGCGGCCAGCTCTAAAAACGGGAAGAAAATGGCGGCGACCATCAAGATGGCGGCGGTCGCGGCCAGCATCACGATTTGCGTCATCGCACTGCGCCGTGGCGCGATCAGCACCGTACCGCAACGAGAGCAGCGCGCACGGATACCCGGCGCTACCTGATCGTCATTATGCAAGACGTCACAGACCGGGCAAGCGATCAGACGGGCAAGCGCCAGTGTCGCGCTGCCATCTGGTTGGCCATCGGTCTGTGCCTGTCGCATTGCCGCCGCCTTCTGCTTGGGAAAATACGTTCTGCCCGCAAATGCCCTGCTACTCCAAAGCAGCGCCGTGGTCACGCTGAAACCGGTCTGCCCCGATTAATCCTCAGCTTGAGCTATGTGTAAAAGCAAGCCAGTATGACTACAACTTATCGACAAAATGCAAAGGTAATTGCCAATGGCCGAGCCACCGAAAAACCGCCGCATCGTTTCGTCCCGTCATCTGGCGGAGGGCGAGGGTTGGGAGGCGTCGGAGTTCGAATATGGACTGATCATTGCCTATAATGGCTTCACCCGCTGGATGCAGCGCTGCATGACAGCGGCCGGCATGCCGGAATTGTCACCGCTGGAAATACTGGTCTTGCACAATACCAACCACCGCGACCGGGAAAAAAAGCTGGCTGACATCTGTTTTCTTCTCAACGTTGAAGACACGCACACCGTCAACTACGCCTTGCGCAAGCTTTTGAAGCAAGGGCTGCTTGAGGCTGACAAGCGTGGCAAGGAAGTGTTCTATAAAACTTCGGACTCCGGCCGCGACCTATGCCAGCGCTACCGAATTTTGCGCGAACAGTGTCTGTTAGAGGCCTTACCACATACCGGTGTTGGCGGAGATGAGCTGCGCCGGATTGCGGCGACCCTTCGGGCGATGTCGGGGCTTTACGATCAGGCCAGCCGCGCCGCCGCCTCGCTTTGATCAATTGCCCATCGCATTGGGCAGAACCGTCACAATACCGGGAAAGACGACAATCAAACGGGTGCCCAACAGCAGCAACCCAAAGAAAGGCAGGGCTGCTTTGGCCACGCGCAGAATGTTAATTCCGGTCAACCCTTGAATGACGAACAGGTTAAAGCCGACGGGCGGGGTTATCTGGCTCATCTCAACCACCAGTACCAAATAGATTCCGAACCAAAGCGGGTCGATCCCCACCGCTTCGACCATCGGCAAGATGATCAAGAGCGGTATCAGCAGACCAAGTGTGGCCGAGCCTGCCAGCGTTCCAAGGATCAGGCTTTCCGGATAGCCGCGCTTTGTCAGCTCCGGCACGGACATGCGGCCAATTGTGGCCGCCGTTGCTGCCGAAGACCCCGACACAGCTGCAAAGATCGCGCAGCCAAGCACATTGACGTGCAACAGCCGGCCGGGCGTGCGCCCGAGCCACGGTGCCAGACCGCTAAACATATCCTGACTAAGCCGTGATCTTATCAGGATTTCGCCCATCAGGATAAACAGAGGAAGCGCCGCCAGCGGCCAGCTATGGCTATAGCCCCAAAGCGTGGTGGTCAGCACCAGCCCTTCGGGCGCGTTCGAAAAGAACACCAAAGCCACGAGGGCCATGATCATCAGTGACAGCGCCACCCACACGCCGGCCGCAAGAAGCGCAAGCAAGATCCCCAGCAGGGTCGCAAAGTCCATTGGGTCCGACATGGCTTATTCCGATCCGGTATCTGTAAGGATGGGCGTACGGGCACGAAGGCTTTCGACAAATGTATCCACAAAAGCCAATGTCAAAAGGCAAAGCCCCGCCACCATCGCCGCTTGCAGGATCCAATGCGGAATGGCGATGATGCCGGTGGACTTGTCACCATAGCGCCAGCTTTCGCCCAAAATGAAAATGATGAGCCGCCCCGGCAGGGGCGGCATCTGGTTCAGTTCGCCTGATAGGCCGACAAGATCGCCAACGCGTCTTCGCTGGCACCGGCCTTCCAATTGTCGAGCATGGTGGCGCCGATGGCTTTCAGACCGGCGACCAATGCCTCGCTGGGGGCCACGATAGACATGCCATTATCCGCCATAACCGTGGTCTTTTCGGTGGCCTCGGCTGCGGACATGTCCCACCCCCGCGTCTCGGCGGCTGCGGCGGCTGCAAGCACTGCGGCCTCAACCTCAGGTGACAGGCCATCAAACATGCGCTTGTTCAGCCAAAAGGTCGGTGATCACCGTTTTTGCGCGGCCCATAGCTTGGCTGCATCCGCATGGCTGGTGGCGACGAATGGTTGGCTGTCAATACCAAAGGCCAGATCTTCGTTTGAAAGGGTAGACAAAACGAACTCGCCCAGCGGAACCTGGCGTTAACGCACAGCCGTTTTTATCTCGCCATGCGGAAAGAGCGACCTGCGGAATGCACGGTAATCTCAAGCGCGCCATCCGTGGCGGCGGCGACATCGGCTGCGAACTGACGGATATTGACGGTATGGAACGTGCTGTCGCCGTAAGGCGTCGGCATGTCCCAAGTCTCGGCAAAGACTGGCGCGGCCAGCCCGAGGGCAAGCGCGAGGCCTGCAGTGGCTTTGAGCATCGGATCTCTCCCGTTGGTGGAAACCAGCGATATTAGTCACGGTCATTTTTATAACATAACGTTGACAATTTGTAATCGTTTTGCGATTATAGTCAAGTAGCATTTTTCCTCTCCCAAGAATCGACCCGCGCCATGCCCTCAGATGCTGAAACAATCAGACCAGAGATTCTGTCCCTCGGGCAATACGGGGTGCTGATCCGCTTTTCGCTGCGCCCCACGCCAGCGGCGATCGCGGCGGTGCAGGCGTTTCACGCCCGATTGGCGCAAACACAGATCTATGGTGTCATTGAAATCGCGCCTTCGCTTACATCGCTTCTGGTTCGATTTGACCCGACACTCAGCACGCGCGACAACATTGAGATGGCGCTACGTCCCATACTAACCGAACAGGACTGGGGCGCGTCTTGCGCGCCCGCGCCAACACGCCGCTGGTCAATTCCGTTTGCTTTTGGCGGATCGGCCGGGCCGCAATTGGCCGAGGCAGCACAGATCGCCGGAGTGTCAGAGACACAGGCCATCAAAGACGTGACATGCGCCGATCTGCGGGTATTGGCCATCGGTTTCGCACCTGGCCAGCCGTATCTCGGGCTGCTGCGCGACAACTGGGACATGCCGCGCCAACCACGGCTCACACCTCAGGTGCCCGCAGGAGCGCTTGTTGTGGCAGTGCGCCAGTTGGTCATATTCTCGGCGCCCAACGCCACTGGCTGGCGCCAGATCGGCTTGACGGCGTTTCGCCCGTTTCAACCCGACAGCCCAACACCGTTTCCACTGTTCCCCGGTGATGCCATTCGCATTGTGCAAATCGCGGAAAGCGAAATGTCCGACCTTGGTGACACCCACATGGGTGGCGCGCGCTGCGAAGTGCTTACATGACGTGCACGCTCAACATCCTGAGGGCTGGGCCCGGCCTAAGCGTTCAAGACCTCGGTCGGTCGCGCCTGACCGCAAACGGCCTGTCACGCGGAGGGGCGGCTGACCGTCTTGCATTGGTGGAAGCCGCAGCACTGCTGGCATTGCCAGCCCCGATCGCCGCCATAGAAATGGCCGGGATGGGCGGAGATTTCACCGTTACCACGCAGACACGCATCGCGCTGACGGGTGCCCCAATGCGCGCAACACTTGATGGCCGATCCCTTCGCTGGAATGCAGTGCACACGGTTGACCCCGGCCAGCGCCTGTCAATTGGCGGGGTGGAAATGGGGGTTTTCGGGTATCTCACGCTTGCTGGTGGCATTTTAACACCCGAATGGCAGGGCAGCCGCGCGGCACATCTTGCTGCTGGAATTGGCGCACGCCTGCAATCTGGTGATTGTCTGCCCTACGATGCCGACCCGCGCCTAGATGCACCGCCCCGCCTATTGCCCGTTGACGACCGGTTCCAGGGTGGAACAATCCGGATAATGCCCGGCCCCCAAACGGCGCTGTTTTCATCAGAGATTTGGCAGCAGTTTTTAACCACGTCGTTCCAACGTGGCACCGAGGCGAACCGGCAGGGCGTAAAGCTTAGCCATGACGGGGCGCCTTTTGGAACAGCTCTTGCCAACGGGATTGCCTCGGATTTCATTGAAATGGGCGACGTTCAGATGACCGGTGATGGCATTCCCTATGTTTTGTTGTCGGAGTGCCAGACCACCGGTGGCTATCCCCGGATTGGCACCGTGATCGAAGCAGATTTGCCCCGAATTGCCCAAGCCCCTGCCGGGGCATCTTTGCGTTTTGCGGCCGTTTCGGTGATTGAAGCCGACCATTTGACACGTTCTTGCGCTTCCCAACTTCATGATCTTCGTGGCAGAACCCAAGCCTTGATCCGTGATCCGGGCACGTTGCATGATCTTTTGAGCTATCAGTTGATTTCGGGCGCGACGGCGGGCGACGATCTGGAAAGGGCATCTAATGACTAGATCCATCGATTTAAACTCTGACATGGGCGAAGGTTTCGGCCCCTGGACGATGGGCGATGACGCGGCCCTTTTGGATATTGTCACTTCGGCAAATATCGCCTGCGGGTTTCATGCTGGCGATGCGGATGTCATGGCAAAAACCATGCGGTTGGCGACACAGAAGGGCGTGGGCATCGGCGCACATCCCGGGTTTGCCGATCGTCAGGGATTTGGCCGTCGCCGCATGACCCTGTCCCACAATGAGCTTGGCAATTTGGTGACCTATCAGCTTGGGGCGGCCCAAGCGGTGGCGCGCGCGGCAGGTGGCGAGGTGCGACACCTGAAACTGCATGGGGCGCTGTCCAATATGGCGTCTGAATCTGCCGAACTGGCCCGAACCTGCTACGAGGCCGCGTTGAAAGTTCAGCCTGACATTATCATCATGGTATTGGCAGCAACTCCGATGGAGGCGGTCGTTCGGGATTTGGGTTGCAATTGGGCTGGCGAAATATTCGCTGATCGGGCTTATCGGGACGATGCTACATTGGTGGATCGCAGCCAGCCGGGCGCGGTCATCCATGAGGGCGAAACGGCAGCATCGCGCATTCTGTCGATGCTTGAACACGGCGCGATCATATCTGAAAGCGGAAAACACATCCCGACGCGGATTGATACGATCTGCCTACATGGGGACACTGCCAACGCCGTCGAAATGGCCCGTACAATCCGTGATCGGCTATCATCAGCGGGGCACAAGTTGCAGCGGTTTTAACATCGCCATTTTGCGTGTTGTCGATCAAGATGCTGCGCTGCAATGCCGCCGGTTTGCCTTCAGCCTATTGCTGACAGACTCAGGTAATTATTGTGTTTTGATAAAAATTTTCCCTGCAAGGTTGAAAAATGGGGCTAGGGCCTAAATCCAAACGAAATATGGCCTAAATTCAGCTCAAATTGCCGCAAACAAAAACCGGCTTTGATTAGTACTAGTAGGTCTACGGGAGTCTGCCGGGGGCCGGTGAGGACGTGTTATGAGTATTGCAAAGTTAGTTAAAGGTGACCCAGACATTGACCAACCAGAAGCGGTAACCTTTGATGAGTTGTCAGCGGGAACGCAGCTCTTTGGTGATCAATACACGATTACGAATTTCCTTCACAAAGGACGGTTCGGAATCACCTATATGGCAAACGACAGCCTTGCTCGGACGATTGTGATCAAAGAGTGCTTTCCGCAATCGATTTGTCATCGGCGCGGCATTGACGTGCTGCCAGCGTCGAGCGCGCACAACGCTGAGTTCGCCGCCGCCATTGCTCACTTCGATCAAGAAGCGCGTCGGCACGCAAAACTGTCCCATCCCAATATTGCGAAAATACACCAAGTTTTTCGCGACAATGGTACCGCATATATCACTATGGATTATGTCAACGGGTTCGACTTGGTCGAGATCATCGATGAAGATACGCCAATTGATCCGGCAGTTGCCGAACGGTGGCTTCGCAAGTTGCTGAGTGCGGTCAAGCATGTCCATTGCGCTGGAATACTCCATCGCAATATTTCGCCGGACAATATCCTCATCACGGAAAATTATGAACCGGTTCTGATCGACTTCGGAACTGCCCGTGAACAGGTTGCCCAGACAAGCCGGGCGCTATCAACACTGCGCAGCATCGATGACGGCTATTCGCCTTACGAGCTTCATATGACCGGTGGCGACCAGACCGAAACAAGTGATCTCTATTCTCTTGCGGCGACATTTCACTACATGATCACCGGCCACCCACCGCCTACCAGTCAGGCGCGACTGGCTGCCAAAGTGCAATGCGAAGCCGACACCTACATACCTCTTTACGGGCGCATAGACGGTTATCCCGACGCAATGCTTCGTTCCATAGATAAAGCTCTGGGTGTCATGCCGAAAGACAGGCTTCAGTCAGCCCAAGATTGGCTGGACATGCTGGATGAAACCCAACCGTTTGTCGCGGCGCCGAAACCCAAAGCCGCCCCAACGGCTCATGAATTGGATATCACGACCACCAAGCCAGAAGTCTTCTCGGGAAAACTGGCGCTTTCTGCCGTCACTGCAGCAGCAGCTTTGGCCGCGTTTGTTGTCACATTCGGCGTCAATTGGATCGCGGTGGCTCCAACAGACCCACCGGTCAATTCTACGGAAATCCTGATACCTGCCGCGACTGCGGAATCTGGTTCCTCTTTGCAAGGGGCGACGGAACAACCGCAATCGCAGACCCGCTGACCGAACCGTGATGGCATAACGCCTCGGCTGGATTTCCAATATGCCCCGCCCTCAGGCAGTGGCCGTGGCGTCACTTGCCGACGAGAAGACAGTGGGATTCACGGCCCGCAACCGGGAAGACGCTTCTGGCGACAGATGCTGCCAAGGACCATCGACCAATTGTCGGAACACGGCCTCAAGACGCTTGGCCGCTTCAACCGCCAGGTCTCGTGTCTCTGAGTTGCGATTGAGCAACATCAGCGATCGAACGTCGCCCGGCGCACAAGAATGCATATCGATATCCCGCAGTGCCCCCGGGGATTGCAGAATACAAAGAACCGACGTGACCGCCCAACCGTAGCCGGCCTGAACGAACCGCAAAAGGCTCTGGCTCGAATCGAAACTGAAACGCGATGGCGCAGTGGCCCCCATAGCGCGCGCGATTGCTGCAGCACGGGTGCCGAACTTTGATGTTCGGGCATAGGCAACCTGCGGTTCACGCAAAATGAATTCGGCAGGCGAAAGCCCGTGCAATCGACGCGGGCTGATCAATACAAATGGATCTTCGAATACCGGTATCGTGTTGGCCAGGGTAGCCGGGCCGAAAGGCGGGCTGTCGAGCGCCAGATCGAACTCACGCGACCGAAAGGCTTCCTCGATCCAAGGAGAGATACCCGAACGCAGTTCGACCGAGCGTGCAAGAGAACTGGCGGCTGACAGAAATTCAGCCCCCAGCACACCCGAAACGCTGTCCGGCATTACGATTCTAAGGGTCTGGCGTTGCCTTTCGGGCATGGCGCGGACTTTATCAATCAACGCGGCAATGCCCCCCAGAAGTGCAGGCAAGTCCTGCGCCAAAGCGGCCCCTTCTGCGGTCAACCTAAACGGCCGACTGCTGCGGTCGACGAGCGGCAGGCCGACAAACGTCTCAAGCCGTTGTAACTGAAGTGATATGGCGGGCTGTGTAACACTGTTTTGTTTTGCGACCACCGACAAGTTCGCCCCTCCGGCAATGGCCAGAAAGCTGCGCAAAAGCGCCAAGTCGGGAAGGTGTTCGTCGGTCATTGGGCAATACTTATACTGATCATTACAAAAGATTATACTATAAAGATTTCTGGCGTCCCTGACAAAGGTTTCTAAGATCAAGCCTCAGCATTCCGGAGCTAGGTGATATATGAAAACGCACGCGCAGGCAGTTGTGATCGGTGGCGGGTTGGTCGGATGTTCCATCCTGTATCATCTCGCAAAACTCGGATGGAGCGATGTGGTCTTGCTGGAGCGCGATGAGCTGACATCGGGTTCGACATGGCACGCGGCGGCGAACATCCACGGGCTGCACGACAACAACAACATCTCAAAGCTGCAATATTACACGATGAAGCTTTATAAAGAGCTTGAGGCTGAAACCGGCCAAGGGTGCGGTGTGTTGCAGCCCGGTTCGCTTTACCTTGCCCAAACCGAGGCACGGGAAATCCAGCTGCGCCTGCAAGAGGCGAAAGCGCGCTACTTCAAGGCTGAATTTCACCATATCAGTAGGGATGAGGCTGAACGACTTCATCCGCTGGTCAATTACGACGGCATCCGCTGTATCATGTATGAGCCTGATGGCGGCAATGTTGATCCGTCAGGCGTGACACAGGCCTACGCGGCGGGTGCGCGAAAAATGGGCGCCGAGGTGCACCGCTTCACTCCGGTGACGGCCACGACCCAGCAGACGGACGGGTCATGGATTGTAGAGACGCCGAAGGGCAATATTCATACGCAATGGATCGTCAACGCAGCCGGGCTTTGGGGTCGTGAAGTCGCGCGGATGGCCGGATTTGAGTTGCCGTTGCAGCCAACCGAACATCAGTATTTTGTGACCGAAACCATCCCTGAGATTGCAAATCTTGGCCGTCGTCTACCCTCTGTTGCGGACCGCGACGGTGAATATTACCTGCGTCAGGAAGGCAACGGCCTGCTCGTAGGCGCTTATGAACGTGACATGCGGTTCTGGGCCGAAGATGGCACCCCGCAAGGCTTTGGCCATGAGCTGTTTGCCGATGATCTGGAGCGGATCGAAGAAAACATGCTGCGTGCCATCGACCGGGTTCCGGCCGTCGGCACTGCGGGCGTCAAGCGCGTGATCAACGGCCCGATGATCTGGTCACCGGACAGTGCCGCCCTATATGGCCCGGTGCCCGAACTTCGCAACTACTTTTGCTGTACCGGCATCATTCCCGGATTTTCGCAGTCCGGTGGGCTGGGCTTGATGAGCGCGCAGTGGATCATCGAAGGCGAGCCGGAATATGACATGTTCGCTTGGGATCTGGCGCGGTTTGGCGATTGGGCCGACAAGGCCTTCACCAAGGCCCGCGTGCAAGACCAATATGCCAACCGCTTCAAGATCCATTTCCCCTATGAAGAACGCGAAGCGGGCCGTCCGGTGCGCAAACGCCCGGCCTATGCGCTGCAACAGCAAATGGGCGCGGTCTTTGGCCTAAACTATGGCTGGGAACATCCATTGTGGTTCGCCCCAAAGGGAACAAACCCGCAAGAAAACTATGGGTTCACGCGCCAAAACTGGTTCGAACATGCCGGAGCCGAGGCAAAAGCCTTGCGCGACAGCGTCGGCGTGATCGACATATCGAATTTCGCCAAATATGAGATCAAGGGAACCGGGGCCGGGGCCTGGCTGGACCGGATCATCGCCAACCGGGTACCGGCTAAGATCGGACGATCCTGCCTGACGCCGCTGATCGGCAAGCGCGGTGGGATTGCGGGCGACTTTACCGTCACCAAACTGGCCGAGGATCATTTCTTCATGGTCGGCTCTGGCATGGCCGAGCGCTATCACATGCGCTATTTTAACGAAGTGCCACGCCCGGACGGCGTCAGCTTTACCAGCCTGACCAAAGCCATGTGTGGCGTGAACGTGGCCGGGCCCCGTGCACGCGACCTGCTGACGCGTTTGACCAATGCCGACCTGTCGAACGCGGCGTTCCCCTTCATGCGCTCCGCTCGGATCACCATCGCCGGTGTCGAGGCGATTGCCATACGGGTGTCGTTCACCGGCGATCTGGGGTGGGAGCTTTACGTAGAAGAGGCGGATCAGCTGGCGCTTTACTCCGCCTTGCTTGACGCGGGCAGCGCCTTTGGTGTGCGCCCGGTCGGTGGCCGCGCGTTGCTGTCGCTTCGGGTTGAAAAGGGCTACGGCTCATGGGGCCGCGAATACAGCCCCGAATATTGGCCGCAAGAGGTCGGGCTGGACCGGTTGATCAAGCTGGACAAGCCTGAGTTCCTGAACAAGGCCGCTTACGAGGCGCTTGCCGACCGCGCACCACGCGAAAAGCTGGTGATGTTTGAAATTGACGCCACGATTGCCGATGCGTCCGGGGGCGAGCCGATCTTTTTGCCCGACGGAACACCTGTGGGCCGCGTCAGTTCAGGGGCCTACGGCTATTCTGTTGGGAAATCACTGGCCTTGGGGTTTGTCAAAACCGCCTTTGCCGTCGCCGGCACCGAGCTGTCGGTTGCCGTGATCGGGCAGCCCCACCGGGCTGTGATATTGCCCGCACCGCCATTCGATCCGAAAGGCGAAAGGCTGCGTGATCTGGCCTGACGCCGTTGGTCGAAACCCTTCAGGCCGCTGAAAGAAAGTCTGAAACCGCCGCATTGAACATGTCGCTGACTTCCAGATGCGCGCAATGGGCGCATCCGGGCAGCAAACATAATGCGGCGGCCTTTATGGCGTTGCGCATACGGATCAGGCCATCGAGGCTATAGGATCTGTCCTTGTCACCGCAGATCACCAAAACCGGCATCGACAACTCACCCAGACGGTCGGAGACATCCCAATCGGGAATGGCCCTGAGTGCGGCAAGCACTGCGGCTTCTGACGGTCCTGCCCCAGCGTTCAGGCAAAACGGGTACATTGGGGCATTGTTTTCATCCCTGAACCAGGTGGCGGTAACACGGGCGGCCACAGAAGCAACGCCGACGCGCGTGACCTGGGTACAGGTTTCTTCAAACGTCTCAAAACGATCAGACAGGTTGCCCGAGCTGTTGGTGGCATAAAGCACGAGTTTTTCGACGCGATCAGGGTGATCAAGGGCGGTTTGCAACGCAACCATCCCCCCCATCGAGTGGCCGAGCAAATGGAATTTTTCGACACCCAGCGCATCAAGCAACCCGACCTGCGCCTGAGACATGGCCTTGATCGACATGGCCACGGGTTCATCGCGGCTGCCCGCAAAGCCCGGAAGATCGGGGGCGATGATATCAAAGCGGCCACCCATCGCCGCCATCTGCGGGGCAAAATACCCGCCACCGCCCAGAAAACCGTGCTGCATGACACAGATCGGGCCGCGGCCATAGCGTTTGTAGTTCAACACGGCTGGTCCTTAGGGCTGAGAATGCGCGCCGCCAAGTCCAGAAGATCAGCGCGGGCCAAATCGGGTGCAGTGACCGAAATGCCAGCAAAACTCAGGCAGTCGGTAAACTTGTCAGTCAGATCCTGATCGGTCAGCGGACGGGCCGGCATGCCAAACGCTTCGCCGCAGAAATGCGTGGCAGTCTGGCCATCCTTGAGCGTCAGTGTGACACGTGCGCTTTCCGGGTAGCGGCTTTGCATGGCCTCGGTTGACAGATCCGGCGCATGATCGGACGTGACCCTTTGCATCAGGGCACGCTTTTCCGGGTTTGTCAGTTCGTCCTCGGCCAGATCTTGCAAACGCACCCGACCATAAAACACCGCGCAAGCGGCACAATAGGGCAATGAAAACTGCGCCTGTTGCGGATTGACCGGACGGTCATAAACAAGGCTGGCCGCCACAAGCTGGGGCATGTCCGCATGGATCGCGGCTATGTTTTCAGCCGTCGCCCCGGTTTCGGCCAACAATACGGATACGGCCTCGATCACGGCATGGGCGGCAGAACAGACCGGGCTGGTCTTGAACAAAAGCCCCGGTGCTTCAATCCGCCAGCGCTGGCCAAGATCCTGGGCCATGGCAGGCACCGAATGCCGGCCATTCAACATGGCGAAAAAGCCGTTATCTTGTTCAAAGGCGTCTTGCGATCCGGTCAGCCCGGCCCGTGCCGCATTGGCAAAGCTGATAGCTTGCGCTGCGGCATTGCCCGCCAGATAGGGTTTACTGTCGGTCCCTGCAATGGCCCGCGCCACGCCGGCTGAAACCGCAGCCATTCCGACGGCATTCGCCGTTTGATCAGCACTCAATCCATAGAGTCTGCAAACCGCGGCCGTCGCCCCGACCACGGCGCAAGACCCGGTGGCCCACCACCCCGCCAAAAAATGGCTGTGGGTGCAGACCTCGCCCAGCACATAGGTAATCTCGGACCCGATCAGAAACGCGTGAAGCAATTCATCGGCCGATGCACCAACGATCTGGGCTGCAGCCAATGCCGCAGGCAGCACAATCGCCGAGCCGTGGATCATCCCGGTATAGCTGTTGTCATCATAGTCCCAGACATGGGCGGCCATGCCGTTGACCGTGGCCGCCGCCGCCGGGCCCGAGCCCGCGTGCCCGGCAACACTGCATGGACCTGTCTGCCCGGCAAGTGCCGCAGCCAAGGCCTGCACCTTCGGATGAACGGCGCCGGCCACCATAACACCCAATGTGTCAAACATAGCCCGGCGTGCGGCATGCACGGCCACGTCCGGAACATCAACCAGAGCACTGCTGACGGACCATCTCGCGAAGCTTTGCGCAAGATAGGGGCTTTGCTGATCTTTCGGCGACATAAGCGGCCTTAGCCTTTGCCGCGCCACGGTATGGTTTTCGCAATGACCCACCGCATGATCAAATCAAATGCCAGACCCAGAAGACCCATGATCAGGATCGTGACCCAGATCAGCTCATAATCCGACACGGTTCTGGCGACGTTCTCAATAAAGCCCACGCCGGTGGTTCCAGCCAGCATTTCTGCCGCAACCAGCGTACCCCAGCACACACCAATGGCGATGCGGATCCCGGTCAGAATTTCCGGCAAAGCATTCGGCAAGATGACGTTGCGCAGGATCTGCCCGTTTGAGGCCCCAAGCGAGTGTGACGCCCGGATCTTGGACAGCTGCGTGCCCGAGGCCCCCGTGCGCGCCGAAATGACCATGATGGCAAAGGCCACCATGAACAGCAGGAATATCTTGCCATCATCCTGAATGCCAAAGATCGTCAGGATCAACGGCGCCCAAGCCAGCGGCGGAACCGGGCGGTAAAGCTCGATCAGCGGGTCAAAGAAAGATTTGAAGAACTTCGACACACCCATATAAAGACCAAGCGGCACGCCGAACAAAATGCCCAAGCCAAGTGCGACCAGAACCCGGAACATCGAATCCCACAAATGGCCGTCGAGCATAGGCACGGACCCGAGGTAGACATCGCCTTGTGCCAATGCCAGCAGCTTATCTTTGAAATTGGGCGTAATGGTCCCGTCGGCCGCATGGCGGGCATAGTCCCCGGGCAAAACATCTGCGGTCCAGTCGGGGATGACGAAAGCCACCACATCAGACACGGGCAACCATTTCCACCAGAAAAGCGGCGTACCTTTGAAACCGCCACCATTTTGCGTGTCAGGGTCGGCCAAACGTCCAAACGTCGCCACAACATCAGTGGGCTTGGGCAGCCAGCGTCCGGATCCTTGTTCGGTGCACTGGGTGCGTGATTTCACAACGCCTTGGCCCGGGATCAGCAGGGCTTCGATCATGCGCAGACTGCCCCGCGCTTCGTCTTTGGCGGCATCCAGATTGGCAATGGCGGTGTTAAGACCGTCAAGCGCTGCCGCAGGAAAGATTGTGCCATCGTCGAGACGCTTAAAAATACGGTCGACCGATTTAAGATAGGTATTGCGCGCGCCCTTGGTGCTCGCATCAAAATCGCCAGCCGCTGTGGCCGCATTGAGCGCATCAATACCAGCCGCAATGTCTATGATGATCTGATCATTGGCAGGCGGGTTGTTGTTGATCTCGGCAAACAGCTCCGTCAGGCTTTGCGCCTTGGCGGCAACATCATCGAACAATGCCCCGCGGCTGGTGGTCGGCAGCATGGGAATTTCGATATGAGTGGTGCCCCATTTGGGCTGTGCCAAAGCTTTTTCCGTTGGTGCAAACCCATCACTGCCTGCGCGCAGTTCGGCGCTCAGCGCGTTCACTTGCTCGGCCAGGTTCAATAGCTGTTCTCTGGATTGCGGACTGACATTGGCGGGGTCAGATGAATTGGCAATCAGGCGGCGCGTACCAGCCAGCAAACCCTTTAGGGCAACCAGTTCAGCGTCTGAAAACGCATCGGCCGGCAGCTGCGTTTCCAGCTCATCAAGCTGCACAGAGTTTCGTGCCACAAGCGTGGTCGATTGATAGTAGCGCGACCCAAGCGGCAAAGCGGCCTTAATCGGTGAAATCGCTTCTTCTACCTTGGCAACCTGACACATCTCATTGGCGGCGTCGGGGAAATAGGCCCGCGCAACGCCCCAAGAGAAGTAAAACCACACCAGCAGCAGGGTAGATATGCCGCACATGGCCCAATACCAGCCGCCTTTGGTACGCTCGGGGTCACCGAACACCTCATCCTTGGCGCTTTTGGCAGTTTGCTTCACCCCAATGTAAACCGAGGCTGCAAACAGCGCCACCAGCAACAGGATAATAATCGCCGCGATTGATGCGCGGTTTTCTGAAAGCCACTCAAGCACGACCCATAATCTCTTCTTCCATGTTCCAGATCATTGTCAAAATCTCTTCGCGTACTTCAGAGAAATGACGGTCTTTCTTAATATCGCGAAGGGACTCGGTCAGACCGCGCTCCGCGAAGGGTAGGTGATATTCTTTATGAATGCGTCCCGGTCGGGGGGCCATGACAAACAAGCGCTGACCCAACAGCAGGGCTTCTTCAACCGAGTGGGTGATGATCATGATCGTCTTGCCGGTCTCTTTCCACAGATCAAGCACCAAAGATTGCATCTTTTCCCGGGTCAACGCATCAAGCGCGCCAAGAGGTTCATCCATCAAGATGACGTCGGGGTCGTTCACCAGACAGCGGGCCAGTGCCACACGCTGCTGCATGCCGCCGGAAAGCTGATAGGTTGGCGTATCTCCAAAGCCCTGCAAGCCCACGATATCAAGCCATTTCTCGACCAGCTTTTTGCTTTCAGCCACGTCAGTCTTTTTCATCCGAAGGCCAAAATCGACATTCTTTTCGACCGAAAGCCATTCAAACAGGGCCGCTTGCTGGAACACCATCCCGCGCTCGACGCCTGGGCCTTCGATCGTATGATCTCCCAATGCGATTTTGCCACCGGTAGGATTGGTAAACCCCGCGATCATGTTCAAAAGGGTGGTTTTGCCGCAGCCCGAAGGGCCAAGAACCGCCAGCAGCTCACCCTTTTGCAAAGTGAAATTAATGTTCTTTAACGCCTCGACCGCTGCCCCGGTTTGCGGGTTGGTAAAGGTCATACACAGATCGCTGCAAACAAGGTCCGCCATTACGAATTCAGTTCCTGTCTATCTGAGTCAACAACCGGTCCTGAGACCTCAATAGTCGCGAAAGGAGAGGCCACATATGCGGCCCCTCCGATTTTCAATGACGCGCCCTTATTCCAGGAACGATCCGTCAATTGTCTTGGCAATGGCGGTACCATCTGACGCGTCCGAGAACACAACACCCAGCGAAGCCGCAGCGGCGGCTGCAATCCCATCAGGGCCGAAATAGCCGTCGATCTGCTCTTGCGCTGTCGGGAAGATGAAGTCAGCCATCTGGGATTTTGTGGTATCAAAATCCATGCCCGCATCGGCAGCAACCTTGGTGATCTGTTCGTCAGATCCGGTCCAGGCAAGGTTTGCCTCTTCAGTCACTTCAAGGAAGGCTCTCACCAACTCAGGATTCTCAGTGGCAAATTTTTCGGTGGTCGAGATCACGTCGAACGACCCGATGCCAGCGTCGATCTTTTCTTGCTTGCTCATGATCGGTGTGCCGACTTCTCGTGCTGCGGCTGCCGACGCCCCGCCAAAGATGCAGGCCATATCAACGGCCCCGTCAGCAAGTGATTTAGCGCCATCAGCAGGCGCCTGATCAACGATGGTCATAGTCGAGACGTCAACATCCAGCGCTGCCATGAATTTGCGGAATGAGAAATCCGCCATGGTGTTCAGCGGCACGGCGACGGTCTTGCCTTCAAGTTCGGACGCGTTCGACGAGTCGATGCCAAGGCCATTTTTGACGAAGCAATCATTGGCCTCATAAACCACAGCGATGCCGATCATCTTCAGCGGCGCACCTTGCTGAATGGCAGTCACAAACGGCGCAAGGCCTTGCGAGTACGAAATGTCGATATCGCCCGACAGCATTGCTTCGGTCATCGCAACACCGGTCGAGAAATCGACCCAGTTTACGTCGACGCCCATCGCAGCGTCATAGGCTTTGTCGACCTTTGCGATCTGGTTCGGCGTTGCCCATTCCAGAAAGAATGCCGCATTCACAGTTTCCGCGGCATGTGCGGATGCGGCGCCCAGGACCATAGCGCTGGCGGTCGAAAGAATTGTTGATACGAGTTTGATTTTCATTTTGAACTCCCTGTTATTATTTGTATCCGGCGCTGGCCGCGTTTGTCACCGCCTTCACCAACGAGTACTAATCCGTCATTGGATTTTTCCTGTATAGCCACTTTTAAACCTCGACTATAACCAGTTTGCGCTTGCGCATGCATCGTCCTGCCTGAATGGGCCGGACCCTGCTCAATACATACATTCTTCTTTGGGCAGGTTGCGCAACAGTAACGCCCATGCACGCGTCATTTGCAATTGAGAAATTAGCATCCCAAATTGCAATTTCATCATGTTATTGTTTATCGCAAGACCGATATCGCGATGACCTGTGGCACGACGCCAATCAGATTTTCACCGCTTGGCTCCGGTGTTTCGGTCCCAAGAATCCATGCAAATACTACGATGAGATGGATGCACTATACGCCGCGAGCCATGCGCCGATCTTGCAGATAACGCACGAAGGGCACCGTATCTGCCGTGGGCCAGTTCTTACCCAACAACTGCAGCTATTTTGGGCCTGACGTAGCGATTTCACGCACGACTGCGCTACTTTCGACTGGCAACAAACCTGATCGGACCCATATCCTCTTCGTTCTCCAAGAGGTCAGCTTCTTCTTTTGCTGGGGCATTGCCTCCGTCGATAGAAACAACCCGCGTGGAATGGGAGGTTGGCGCATCAACAAGATCTACAGGTTTTTGCCGGATCGCCCGGACAACCGCTTTGTTGTGATTAAGCTTGACCACCGCGAACGACACGTTGTCTTGGTCGGGGTCTGCAAGATCCTCAATTGCTTTCAGCAGATGCTCAGCGATCTCGGCGCTTTTGCGGCGGCGATACTTATTCAAAATACGCTCTATTTTTGCCTCTTCCAGATATTGCAGTCCATCACTTGAAATGACCACGATATCCCCAACCGCAAGCTTGAATGGCTCGACAGGGCAGTCTGACTTGGCAACACGACCACCCAGAATGACTGACGTCAGGCAATTTCGGTCCGGATGGTTGCGGGCAGACTCTTCATCCAGCAAACCGGATTTAACCATGTAGTCAATCTGCGGCGCCATCGAATGATCTTCGTTCAGCTGCCTCAGCTTTCCGTTGCGCAAATGATAAAGGGGCGAATCCCCAATCGACATCCAATACATGCGGTTTTCGACCATCACCGCTGCAACCAGCGTGGCACCCATCCCATTGGTTCTGGGATTTTCCATCACATGTTCGCGCACGCATTCGTTCGCGTTAGCGGTCGCGGACGTAAGATAATTTGGAATATTCGACTCGAATTCAGAAAAATTCGCGCTTTCGAACTTCAAATCGCTAAAGACCTCGGTGACGACAATCTTACTGGCCACATCTCCGGCCGCGTGGCCACCCATGCCATCGGCCAGCACAACAACACCGGCATCCGCACCTGCGGGAAAGTCGGTGATGATCGCATCTTCCTGATAATCGCGGCCACCCTGACAAATGGCTGATGCTACGTCAAAGCGCGGCTCAGGCGATCTCCACATTAGTGCTCTCCTCATTGTTGTCATTGGCCCAATTGAATTTTTCGTTGCACAGGGCCGCTAATCGCAGCGTTGTCTCGCCAATACGGATAAGATCACCGTTCTTTAAGGTTTCATTGCTAATCAAAGGCTTATCATTCAGGCGCACAATGTTGCTCTTGCCACCGTGGCCAAGAATGAATTGATGTGTTTCGGGGTCATAAACAACTGCGGCATGGTTCGTCCGCGAAATGGCTGCATCACCAAAATCCAGCTGAATAGCCTGATCATCGCCGCGGCCAATTTGCGACATTCCTGCCTGCAAATTAAAGCATTCTCCTGTCCCGGGCCCATCCACCACGACAATCCAGCCAACCGGGAATTTCGGCCCAGAGGCGGAGGGCTGGCCTGTTGATTGGTCAAACAGGTCAACAACTTGACCGTCGGATTTATCGAAACCGATCAGGCGGGTTTTTGTCCGGCGTTTACGCGCCGATGCCGCCGCGATTTCAATCGGCGGAGAGGCTTCAACGGGCTCAGACGTCTGCACGTCAGTGCCTGACTCGGCCACATTCAGTTCAGCCGCGATGTCTTCATCCACACCTTCTTCTGCCGGACCGTTCTGAGACATATCCGGCTCCGCAAGGGCCCGACCCTCACCAGCTTTACTTATTGAGGACGAAGATATTGCTTCTGAATAGTCTTTTTGGATTTCAACAAGAAAACCTTCTGGCGGAAATGCAGGAACATCGCGCGGTTCTTCGACCACAGCTTCGTTGCGTTTTGTCCATCCGATCAGTCTGCCAAGAAGTCCCATGGTCTCAACCTTTCACATGCTTGCTCGCAGCGCTGTACGACGCGCTTCGAGTTTGCTTTCCGATACATGCAATATGCCGCCCAATTTGGCCAAAACATGACGTAACCTTGTTGTTTCGACGTTCGGGCCAATACGTGCAAATATTGCCTTTAGGTTTCAAAAAACCAACCTAATCCCGACTTATTATCATTTCCGGGTCGAAGAATGCCGTACCCAGACGACGTATTCCCCCGTGGTGAATGTGTACGACGTTCAATTCCACATGCCGCAAGGTGGTGTTTGACTTTGTTTTCAGCGCGATGCGCGCAACAAGGCTGCCGTATGTATTCCGGCCCTAGGTCTTTGCCTGGTGGACAATGCCGCGGGCTTCCAAGTCGGCTATAGCCGCCGAGTCTAATCCCAGTTCTTGCAAAATTGTGCGACTGTCGGCGCCGAAGCCGGGCGGCGGACCCACCAATCTGGGGCCACCGTGTTCGAAGGAAAACGCAGCGACTGGAAGTTGTCCGGGGCCGTCCGGAGCAAGCGCATCGCCATAGCTTTGCAAAACAGTGCGGCTGGCCGTCTGCTCTTCGCTCAACGCTTCTTCGATATGTCGAACCCTTGCCGCAGGGACATGGGCATCATTAAAAAGAACCTCCCATTCAACGGCGGTTTTATATTTGATGCGGGCTTCGATCAAAGCGCGATCCGTATCGGCGTGTTGCGGCAGATCCGCCCTCGCGCACTCAAGTATCGCATCGGCGCGATCCGTATATCCCAATACCCGCATCAAAGCTGAAAACTGCTTCACTGTGTACCCGGCCAGCATGATCCAGCCGTCAGCGGTCAGATACACGGAATTGGACGGACGGCCCGGTTGTTCATTGCCAAACGGGCGGCCAGCCGCCCCTGTGGCGATGGTTTCGGTTACATGGGCTGTCAACAACATCAGCGCCGCATCTGCCATTGCCAGATCAATGCGCTGCGCCGTGCCGGTCTTTTCGCGCTGGAACAAGGCCGCCGCGATCGCGAAAGCCGCCTGTGCGCCAGTGCCATAGTCAATAATCGGCGCGCCAACACGCAGCGGGGGATCATCGGCGTTCCAGCCATTCACCCGCATCATTCCAGTGTAGGCCTGAATAACAACATCATATGCGGGGTGTTCCGCCTTCGGACCCGTGCGTCCATAGCCAGTCATCGAGCAATGGATCAGGCGCGGATTGACCGCCTCCATATCATCTGCGCCAAGACCAAGCCGGTCCAGCGCATCGCCTGCGTAATTTTGCACGACGACATCGGCAGAACGGACCAGATCAAGTAAGATATCGCGCCCCTCCGGTGTCTTTAGGTCCAGCACAAGCGATCTCTTTCCACCTGCATGGGCCATATAGCCGATGCCGGTGAGGGCATCGTTCAGCTGCGCCGAAGATCCTTCGTCGCGGGTCATATCGGGGCTGTCGGGCGGCTCAATCTTGATCACTTCCGCACCAAGAACGGCAAGCTGATAGGTCGCAAACGGCCCGGCATAGACATGTGTCAGGTCCAGAACCCGTATTCCGCTAAATGGTTGCATGTGCCATCCTCTCGTCCGCAGTAGAGGGAACAGACCGCAACCCGGTCAAGCGTTCAAATAGCGGTTTTGCGGCTTTCCTCAATGTAGATTTCGCGCAATCTGCGTGCAACCGGCCCCGGCGCGCCCGCGCCCAGAACCACGCCGTCGATCTCGACCACCGGCATCACGAAGGCAGAGGCCGAAGTGACAAACGCTTCGTCGGCCGCCTGAGCCTCGGCGATCGTGAAGGCGCGCTCTTCCACTACCATCTGCGCCTCGGCCGCAAAGCGTAATACGGCCGCACGCGTGATCCCGTGCAAAATATCGTTGGACAGCTGTCGAGTGATGATCTTGCCGCCCTTCACGATATAGGCGTTGTTCGACGTGCCTTCGGTTACCGCCCCGTCTTCGACAAACCACGCATCCCCACAGCCCGCCTGTTTTGCCATCATCTTACCCATCGATGGGTAAAGAAGCTGCACAGTTTTGATGTCGCGCCGCCCCCAACGGATATCGGGGATTGAGATGACTTTCATTCCCACCTTTGCAGCAGGATTATCGGCCAATCCCGGGTTCGCCTGGGTGAACAGCACAAGCCCTGGCCGCACGAGAGCGGGGTCGGGGAAGATAAAATCACGATCTCCCGGATTTCCCCGAGTAACCTGAAGATAGATCAACCCATCGGTAATGTCGTTTTTCACCAGCAGTTCACGGTGAATCGCCAAAAGTTCCGCATCGGTGACAGGCGCGTCTATTCCCAGCTCTGAAAGCGACCGGTGCAGACGGGAGGTATGCCCATTAAAGTCGATCAGCTTGCCGTCGAGAACACTGGTGACCTCATACACCGCGTCGGCCATTAAAAAGCCCCGGTCAAACACCGAGATTTTGGCCTCTGCCTCTGGCAGGTATTCCCCGTTCACATAGACGATGCGGCTCATGCCGGTCTCCTTTTGGCTGTGCTCTGTTTCATTGAACGTCAACGCCGGAGCGTCAAGGCGGGATATGAGGTTTCTCCAATCGCATGATGCGCGTTCGCACGCATAGCGCCGATTTTTCTGCATGTGCGAAAGGATGCTTGCGCGATGTTGCGCAATATAATATCCGAACGCAGACCAATATCGTAACTTCCTTACCGAAAGAGCCCACCGATGAGCTTTCGCCTGCAACCCGCCGCCCCGGCCCGCCCGAACCGCTGCCAGCTCTTTGGTCCCGGTTCGCGCCCAGCGCTTTTTGAAAAAATGGCGGCCTCGGCGGCAGATGTTATAAACCTTGATCTGGAGGACAGCGTCGCACCCAATGACAAGCCCGAAGCGCGTGCGAACATCATCAATGCAATCACCGAGATCGATTGGGGCACCAAATATCTGAGCGTTCGGATCAACGGTTTGGATACGCCATTTTGGTACCGCGATGTCGTTGATCTGTTGGAACAGGCAGGCGACCGGTTAGATCAGATCATGATCCCCAAAGTGGGCTGTGCGGCAGATGTCTATGCGGTCGATGCGCTGGTCACGGCCGTTGAGGCCGCCAAGGGGCGCGCCAAGCCGATTTCTTTCGAAGTAATCATCGAATCTGCAGCAGGCATCGCCCATGTCGAAGAAATAGCCGCCTCCTCCCCCCGCCTTCAGGCGATGAGCTTGGGTGCGGCAGATTTTGCCGCCTCTATGGGTATGCAAACCACTGGCATCGGCGGCACGCAGGAAAATTACTACATGATGCGCGACGGAGCGAAACATTGGTCGGACCCATGGCACTGGGCGCAGGCGGCCATTGTTGCGGCGTGCCGGACCCATGGGATCTTGCCTGTCGATGGTCCCTTTGGTGATTTCTCGGATGATGAGGGCTTTGTTGCCCAGGCGCGCCGCTCGGCGACGCTAGGCATGGTTGGCAAATGGGCAATCCACCCCAAACAGATCGCGCTGGCGAATGACGTTTTCACCCCGTCAGCCGAGGCTGTCGCCGAAGCCCGCGAAATTCTTGCCGCGATGGCGGCTGCTAAGGCGCGCGGGGAAGGTGCCACTGTTTACAAGGGCAGATTGGTCGATATCGCCTCGATCAAGCAAGCTGAGGTGATCGTCCGGCAATCTGAGATGATCGCTGGCTAAGGCCCATGGATCTGTTTCACACCGCCCGCGTGCATGTCGCACGGTTCGACGCACTTCGTGATCGGATCGCGCCGGGCATGAGATTGACCCATCATGTGCATGAAGATTGGCTGGACCGGGCTCGCACGGCCGGTGTGACTGACGCGCTTGCAGACGAAATCAAAGACGCGATCCACGCAGGGAAGGGCACCGCCCTTTGCACCTGCACAACTCTGGGACCGGTTGCCGAGGCCGCAGGCGCCCTGCGGATTGATCGACCCTTGATGGAGGAAGCGGCGCAAATCGGCGGCCGTATTTGCTTAGCCTACTGTCTGGAAAGCACCGCTGAATCCAGCGAAGAGCTGCTGCAAAATTGCATTCTTGCCAGCGGTCATCGCGCCACTCTTGATCTGCTCTGTCTGAAAGACCTTTGGCCCTTGTTCGAAACGGGACAGGTGACTGAGTTTGCGCAGGCCATTGCGAATGAAATACAGGCGCACCGGGAACGCGTTCCTGATGTAAGCTGCATTGTCCTGGCGCAGGCATCTATGGATGGTGCTGCGCTGCATCTGACCGATTTGGGCATACCGATGCTGGCGGCACCTGAGCTTGCCTTCCGCGCCGCCCTTGCCCAATAGTGATGCACCATCATCAGGCGTCCTGCCCGTTGCAAATCACCGTCGCGGACGGCATATAGATCGCTGACCCATTGGGGAGAGTGTGATGAACTATCTTGAGTTTGAAAAGCCGCTGGCCGAAATCGAAGGCAAGGCTGAAGAGCTGCGCGCACTAGCCCGGAAAAACGACGGGATGGATGTCTCGAAAGAAGCGGCAGCGCTGGACAAAAAGGCCGCAGACCTTCTGCGTGATCTTTACAAAACCCTCGACCCCTGGCGCAAATGTCAGGTTGCCCGACACGCCGACCGACCACATTGCAAAGACTATATCGATGCGCTTTTTACAGAATTCACCGCGCTAGCAGGCGATCGTAATTTTGCGGATGATCACGCGGTTATGGGCGGCATTGCCCGGTTCAATGACCTGCCGGTTGTGGTGATTGGGCAAGAAAAGGGATCTGACACCAAATCCCGGATTGAGCGCAATTTCGGCATGGCCCGGCCGGAAGGCTACCGCAAGGCGATCCGCCTGATGGATCTGGCAGACAGGTTCCGCTTGCCGGTGATCACGCTGGTGGACACGCCGGGCGCCTATCCCGGCAAAGGTGCAGAAGAACGGGGCCAATCCGAAGCTATCGCCCGTTCGACCCAAAAGTGCCTTGAGATCGGCGTGCCGCTGATTTCTGTGATCATTGGCGAAGGCGGTTCGGGTGGCGCGGTGGCCTTTGCCACAGCCAATCGCATCGCGATGCTGGAACATTCGATCTATTCTGTCATCACGCCAGAGGGCTGCGCGTCGATCCTGTGGAAAGATGCCGAACGCATGCGCGAAGCCGCGAATGCACTGCGCCTGACCGCACAGGACCTGCTTAAACTCGGTGTGATTGACCAGATCATCCCCGAACCGCTTGGCGGCGCACAGCGCAAGCGGTCCGAGGCAATCGAAAGCGTCGGCAAGGCGATTGCCGGGATGCTCAAAGAGCTTGGTGCCAAGAAACCGGCTGAACTGGTCAAGGATCGGCGGGAAAAGTTCCTGGCTATGGGCTCAAAGGGTCTGGCGGCCTAAACGCCATACCGAAGGGGTCGGCGGCGAAAATCAGCGCCCACGCTTCGGCGCGGAATTTTACCTAGGTCCAGCCATAGTTGAAGCTGATGCTAATGCGATCTTCATCTGCCATATTCATCGGCACTTCGTGCCTCAGCCAGCTTTCCCACATCAGAACCTCGCCCGCATTGGGGGCGACATAGATGAACTGACGCAGCTCGCTGGGCGCTTTTGTCTTGCGCGCTGGTGCCGCCATCATCATCGCCAAACGGGGGTCTTCAAATTTGATCGCACTGGTGCCTGATGGCATCGTCACATAGGTGGTGCCGCTGATGACGCTATGCGGGTGGATGTGTGATGTGTGCACGCCGCCTGCTGGCAAGATGTTGATCCACAGGCTATCCAGCTTGATTTTCTTATCGCCAAGGTCAAACGCCAGATCCTTGGCAAACGCCGCCGCGTGTTTGTCTAGCACTTTGACCAGATCCTTGAAGATCGGAAACCGCCAGGGCAGATCGGCCAGCGACGCATAGCTGGTGTAACCTGGATAGCCGTTTTCTTCACACCAGTCCTGTCCGGCCTCATCATCCTCGGCAACCGAGAGGCAGGCATTTTCCAGGTCCGCGTTTTCCACGGCTTTGCCCAGCTCGGACAGGTGCGCGCGGTAGAGGCGAGTAACAAATAGGGATGCGATCTCTGACATGGATCCGTCATACTCCAACCCGCACCATAGAGCGAGAGGAACTGTGCCTTCATACGCATCGGTTCGGTCGCGTGTTCGGTTTGCCGGTATCCCACAAAATCTTGTGTCTTCAGCGTGACATTCCCCACCTGAACGCCTATAAAATGCGTCAAAGAACAAGGACAGCTTTGAATGACCGACGACGCGCAGCAACCCGCCGAATATGGCGCTGATTCCATCAAAGTTCTCAAAGGCTTGGAGGCGGTGCGCAAGCGTCCCGGCATGTATATAGGTGATACCGACGATGGGTCGGGTCTGCATCACATGGTCTACGAAGTTGTCGACAATGGCATCGATGAGGCTTTGGCCGGTCACGCAGATTTTGTGCGCGTAAAAATACACGCGGATAATTCGGTTTCAGTCCGCGATAATGGCCGGGGCATTCCCACCGATATCCATACTGAAGAAGGCGTATCTGCGGCTGAAGTGATCATGACTCAGTTGCATGCTGGCGGTAAGTTCGACCAAAACAGCTACAAAGTGTCCGGCGGATTGCACGGTGTTGGCGTGTCGGTGGTGAACGCGCTTTCCGACTGGCTTGAGCTGCGTATCTGGCGGAACGGCAAGGAACATTACGCCCGTTTTGAAGGCGGCTTTACGGTGGAATCTTTGCGGGTTGTCGGCGATGCCGAGCCCGGCGAAAAAGGTACCGAAGTGCGGTTTCTTGCCGCGACTTCAACATTCTCAAATCTCGACTACGTCTTCAAAACTCTGGAAAACCGCCTGCGTGAGCTGGCGTTTCTGAATTCCGGCGCCCGGATTATTCTTGAAGACGAGCGCCCGGCTGAGCCGTTGCATACCGAGCTGTTTTATGAAGGCGGCGTACGCGAGTTCGTCAAATATCTCGACCGGCATAAATCTTCGGCCTTGCCAGATCCAATCTTTATCACCGGCGAACGGGGCGGCATTGGGGTTGAAGTCGCAATGTGGTGGAACGACAGCTACCATGAAACGGTACTGCCCTTTACCAATAACATCCCTCAGCGTGATGGTGGTGCCCATTTGGCAGGCTTTCGTGGGGCATTGACCCGCACCATCAACAACTATGCCCAAAGCTCGGGAATTGCGAAAAAAGAAAAGGTGGATTTCACAGGCGATGACGCCCGCGAAGGCCTGACCTGCGTATTGTCGGTCAAGGTGCCAGACCCAAAATTCTCGTCTCAGACCAAGGACAAATTGGTCAGTTCCGAAGTGCGTCCTGCGGTTGAGAATCTCGTGAATGAAAAGCTGAGCGAATGGTTCGAAGAAAACCCTGCGCAAGCCAAGATCATCGTTGGCAAGATCATCGAAGCTGCCTTGGCCCGCGAAGCTGCGCGTAAGGCGCGCGAGCTGACGCGGCGCAAAACGGCGATGGATGTGGCGTCTCTGCCCGGTAAACTGGCCGACTGTCAGGAAAAAGACCCGGCCCTTTCGGAACTGTTCCTCGTCGAGGGTGACTCGGCCGGTGGTTCTGCCAAACAGGGCAGATCGCGGAAAAATCAGGCGGTTCTGCCGCTGCGTGGTAAAATCCTGAACGTCGAGCGGGCCCGATTTGATCGTATGCTGGGATCAGAGCAGATTGGCACGCTGATCACAGCACTGGGCACCAGCATTGGCCGGGATGAGTTCAATCTGGCCAAGCTACGCTATCACAAGATCATCATCATGACTGACGCTGACGTGGACGGTGCCCATATCCGCACGCTTCTTTTGACGTTCTTCTTCCGGCAAATGCCAGAACTGATCGAGCAGGGCCACCTCTATATCGCCGAGCCTCCGCTCTATAAAGTTGCCCGGGGTAAGTCGGAGGTCTATCTGAAAGATCAGGTCGCCTTGGAAGACTATCTGATCCAGCAAGGCGTAGACGGAGCGATGTTGCGCCTTGGCTCAGGCGAAGAGATCACCGGTGCCGATCTGTCCCGGGTTGTCGAAGAGGCAAGGGTGGTGCGCCGCATCCTTCAAGCCTTCCCAACACACTACCCTCAGCGCATTCTTGAACAGTCTGCAATTGCAGGTGCGCTGGTGCCCGGCCGGATTGATGCTGACGCGCAAGGTGTAGCCGATTCCGTCGCAAAGCGTCTGGACGAAGTTGCCGTGGAATATGAACGCGGCTGGCAAGGCCGCCCAACGCAAGACCACGGCCTGCGCTTTTCCCGCAATCTGCGTGGTGTAGAAGAGGTCCGGACACTTGACGGTCAAGTTCTACGCTCGGGTGAAGCGCGAAGGCTGGCCTCGCACACGGAAGGCCTGCGCGAAACCTACGGCACCGTGGCACGCTTGGTGCGCAAAGATCGTGAACAGTTGATCCATGGCCCGATAGAATTGCTGACAGCAATCTTGCTAGAAGGCGAAAAAGGTCTGAGCCTTCAGCGCTACAAAGGATTGGGCGAGATGAATCCAGAGCAACTGTGGGAAACCACGCTGGATCCTTCGGCGCGGGTGCTGAATCAGGTCAAGATTGACGATCTGGCCGAGGCGGACGACATATTCACCAAACTGATGGGCGATGTCGTGGAACCACGCCGCGAGTTTATCCAGCAAAACGCGTTGAGCGTGGAAAACCTCGATTTCTGACAAGCTTCCGGACAGGGTGATTTTGCGTTGAATTTGGGGCTGGTTGGAGCAACCAGCACCGGCCGCTTTTCTGGCGGAAATGTGGCAAAGTAGACCATCTCCAAATCATCATAAGCTTATTTGGGTCTTCCGCCGCAAAATCTCACTAAATCGGCGGTCTGTTCCCGATTTCAGCTGTCAGTCTTTGTCACGCTTCTGCCACGCCTGCGCCTCGTTTCGTCGATAGGTGTTGATCGGGGATGCTTGCGGAGACGGCAATGAAGAACATGCGCAGAGTAATAACGGTTGGGACAACTTTCTTTGTTGCAGCCGCAGTCGGACATGTCATGCAAAGCGGCGAGACGATCAGCGCCCGCCTGCGAGACGCATCAATACCTGCTGCAGTTCAGGTCAGTGAAGCCGAGAATACCGCCCTCCGCGACGCGGTGCTGGTTTCGGCCTCATTCGGTGGACCAACCAACCTGCCAGATTTTCCGGACGTAGAGCCCTTCGCTCTGAAGTCCAGTCAGCTGCTGGCAGGGCGATTGGATGGCCACTCAACCATCTCTCAACTGCCTAAAACCGATCCTGTCGGACAGCACGCTGGGTTCGAAACGACCTGCAGTATCGGGAACATGACATTGGCCCCGGTTGGTTGGGCGATGTTGACCGTTACCCTGCAAGCACAATGCAATCCAAACGAAAAAGTCGTCATCAGCCATTCCGGTCTGAAATTCGCCATCACGACAGATGACAACGGTCGCGTTGAGTTTCAGCTTCCGGCTTTGACAAATGACGGTTTGGTCACGGCCCAAATGGCAAGTGGCGATAGTTTTACGGCCCGCCACAACGTAACTGACCTAC
Source organism: Albidovulum sp. (assembly GCA_049646285.1). GTDB lineage: Bacteria > Pseudomonadota > Alphaproteobacteria > Rhodobacterales > Rhodobacteraceae > Albidovulum. The sequence continues at coordinate 27,914 of JBARVN010000180.1, forward strand.
GAGACCTCAACCGTCTGGCTCTGCAATGGCAAGGTAACCAAGATCTACAATTGATCGCAACGCAACACGATGCAACACACGCGGCGGAAAATTTGGGCTTCCTGACAGTTCTGGGCGATCCTTCGCTTGACCATCCGCTGCTCGTCGAAGTTTATACCGCGCCCGCAGGAACCAAATTGGCTGACCTGCGGATTGAAGTCGGCATAAGCGACGCAAACTGCGCGCGACCGCTACGCGGTGAAACACTGCGAATGGTCCCGAATGCCAAGCCTGACATTGCCGCGCTGAGTTTCTCAATGCCTGAATGTGATGCGGTCGGAGACTACCTTATGATGGATGTCGCCGATCTGATGGATCCAACCGTCACGCTGGCAGCCAACTAAAGCGACGCAGATGCGCTAGATCAACCCTTCGGCACGAAAGCTGATCTCTTGGGATTTTCCTACGATCAGATGATCATGAAGGACGATTCCCACCACCTCTGCGGCGCGCTGAATCTGGTTTGTGACGGTGATGTCCTGCTCAGATGGGGTCGGATCGCCTGACGGGTGATTGTGGACGAGAATGACCGCGCTGGCGTTCAGCTCCAGCGCTCTTTTCACAACTTCACGCGGGTAGACCGGCACGTGATCAACCGTTCCGCGCGCCTGTTCTTCATCTGCAATAAGCACATTTTTACGGTCGAGAAAGAGAACGCGGAACAATTCTACCTCCCGATGTGCCATGACTGTGTGGCAGTAATCCAATAGCTGGTCCCAAGAAGAAATCACGGCACGGTGCATGACTTTTGCACGCGCCAATCGGTGGGCGGCAGCCTCTACAATCTTAAGCTCTTGTACCACTGCGTCGCCAACCCCCTGCACATCGGTCAACCGATGTGCAGGGGCTGAAAGCACATTGTTGAAGTCGCCAAAAACGTCAAGAAGCCGCCTGGCCAGCGGCTTGACGTCCTGTCGTGGGATTGCACGAAACAACACCAGCTCAAGCAGCTCGTAATCCGGCATCGCATCAGCACCACCGGCCATAAATCGGTCGCGAAGGCGGCGGCGATGGTCCTTAATATATGAGGGTAGGGCGCCGCCCGGCAACGCGATCTCAGGCGCTTCGTCGCCCGAAAACAGAGACATTGGAGCTTCGTGAAAGGCGCGAGTCGGTTCCATAGCCTGAGATTGGCCATGCCATAGTGAATGATTGGTTAATTTCGTCCAAGCGTAACCAAAAACATTCCCGCCAAAATGAACGCTGCCCCGTTCCGACCGGAAGATTTGACCCTATAGCGTTTCGCGTTAGTAGAAACCCGGCGTTAGTTTTTCATCCCATCCCAAAAGCTCTTCACTTTTGAGAAGAATGAATTGCCCTCTGGGTTGTTATCCTCGCTCAAACGCTCAAATTCACGCAGCAACTCCCGCTGTTGCGATGTGAGATTGACGGGCGTTTCCACCGCAATCTCTATCAGCATGTCGCCAGTTCCGCCACCGCGCAGCGCGGGCATACCCTTGCTTCTCAGCCGCATCTGTTTGCCGGTTTGCGCCCCGCTTGGCACCTTTACGCGGCTACGCCCGCCGTCAATGGTTGGCACTTCAACCTCACCCCCCAACGCGGCCACAGACATCGCTACAGGGACACGGCAGTAAAGATTGACGCCGTCTCTTTGGAACAGCGCGTGTTCACGCACTTCGATGAAAATATACAAATCGCCCGGCGGCCCGCCGCGCATTCCGGCCTCTCCTTCGCCCGCAAGACGGATGCGCGTGCCAGTTTCTACGCCTGCCGGTATGTTAACTGACAAAGACCGTTCTTTTTCCATGCGCCCGGCGCCATGGCAGGACTTGCACGGATTTTTGATAGTCTGGCCAAGGCCACCGCATGTCGGGCAACCACGCTCAACCGTGAAAAATCCCTGCTGAGCGCGCACCTTTCCCATGCCTGAACAGGTCGGACAAGTTTGCGGTTCAGCGCCGCCCTCTGCCCCTGTGCCCGAGCAGACACCGCAGGCAACCGAAGTGGGGACCGTAATCGACTTCTGTATGCCCTTGAACGACTCTTCCAGCGTTACGCGCAAATTGTAACGCAGATCCGATCCGCGTTGGGCGCGCTGGCGTCCACCGCCGCCGCGCCCACCCATGAAATCGCCGAACAGGTCTTCGAACACATCCGAAAAGGCACTGGCGAAATCACCCTGCCCGCCTTGTCCTCCGCGCGGCCCGCCACCCTCAAAAGCCGCATGGCCAAAGCGGTCATAGGCCGCCTTTCGTGTATCATCCTTCAACACGTCATAGGCTTCGTTCACGTCTTTGAACTGTGCCTCTGTCTCGGGGCGATCCTTGTTACGGTCAGGATGGAGTTCTTTGGCCTTGGTTCTGTAAGCTTTCTTGATCTCATCAGCGGATGCGCCGCGAGAAATGCCCAGAACCTCATAGTAATCGCGTTTCGACATAAGTCACCCTTTCGGAGAACACGTGGATCGGCCCGAGCACCCCCGGGCCGATCCACAAAGTTCCACCGCTTACTTGCGCTTCTTGTCGTCGCCGAGGTCTTCGAAATCGGCATCTACGATGTCATCATCAACGCTGCGAGGACCGTCTTCTTCCGGCTCATCACCGCTACCAGATTCAGCTTGTGCAGACTTGTAGATCGCCTCGCCCAGTTTCATTGCAGCATCGGTGACGTTTTGAATGCCGCCTTTGATCTTGCCGGCATCTTCCGATTTCAGCACTTCCTCAAGCGCGCCGATGGCCAGCTCAATTGCCTCGACTGTGGAGCCATCTACCTTGTCCCCATGCTCTTCAAGCGCCTTCTTGGTCGAATGGATCAGGCTTTCAGCCTGATTCTTGGCTTCAACCAGCTCTTTACGTGCTTTGTCGCCTTCTGCATTCGCCTCGGCATCGCGAACCATCTTCTCGATGTCTTCATCGGTCAGACCACCCGAGGCCTGAATGGTGATCGCCTGCTCCTTGCCGGTTCCCTTGTCCTTAGCGTTAACACTGACGATACCGTTTGCATCGATATCGAAGGTCACTTCGATCTGCGGCATGCCGCGTGGTGCAGGCGGAATGTCTTCGAGGTTGAATTGGCCAAGCATCTTGTTGTCCGCGGCCATTTCACGTTCGCCCTGAAACACCCGGATCGTCACAGCGTTCTGGTGGTCTTCCGCAGTCGAGAACACCTGCGACTTTTTGGTCGGGATGGTGGTATTGCGGTCGATCAGTCGCGTAAATACGCCGCCAAGGGTTTCGATACCCAGCGACAAAGGCGTCACGTCAAGCAAAACAACGTCCTTAACGTCACCTTGCAGAACGCCAGCCTGAATGGCTGCACCAAGGGCCACAACCTCATCCGGATTCACACCCTTATGCGGTTCCTTACCAAAGAACTTCGTAACCTCTTCGATAACCCGCGGCATACGGGTCATACCGCCGACCAGAACAACCTCATCAATGTCGCCTTTCGACAGGCCCGCATCTTTCAGCGCGGCTTCGCACGGCTTCATCGACTTCTTGATCAGATCACCCACCAGGCCTTCAAGCTTCGCACGGGTCAGTTTCATGACCATGTGCAGCGGCGTACCGGTGTTTTTGTCCATCGAGATGAACGGCTGGTTGATTTCGGTCTGCTGGCTGGACGAAAGCTCGATCTTCGCCTTTTCAGCTGCTTCCTTCAGGCGCTGAAGCGCCATCTTGTCGCCGGTCAGGTCGACGCCGTGTTCCTTTTTGAACTCATCCGCAAGATAGTTGACAATGCGCATGTCAAAGTCTTCACCGCCAAGGAACGTATCGCCATTGGTGGATTTGACTTCGAAAAGGCCGTCGTCGATCTCAAGGATCGTGACGTCGAATGTACCGCCGCCGAGGTCATAGACCGCGATCGTCTTGGTTTCTTTCTTGTCGAGGCCGTAGGCCAGCGCAGCGGCGGTCGGCTCGTTGATGATGCGCAGCACTTCAAGACCGGCGATTTTGCCTGCGTCTTTCGTTGCCTGGCGCTGTGCGTCGTTGAAGTAAGCAGGAACAGTGATAACCGCCTGCGTCACCTCTTCGCCCAAATAGCTTTCAGCAGTTTCCTTCATCTTCTGAAGGATCACGGCAGAGATCTGCGAAGGGGAATATTTCTCGCCCTTGACGCTGACCCAGGCGTCGCCATTGCCGCCGTTTACAATTTCATAGGGGACAAGCTTCTTGTCCTTTTCCACTTCTTCTTCACCCATCCGGCGCCCGATCAGGCGCTTGACGGCAAAGACGGTGTTGGTTGGGTTGGTCACTGCCTGACGTTTGGCCGGCTGGCCAACGAGGCGTTCAGTGTCGGTGAACCCGACAACAGAAGGCGTTGTGCGCGCGCCTTCCGAATTTTCGATCACACGCGGTTGCGCCCCATCCATGATAGCAACGCAAGAGTTGGTGGTCCCCAGGTCAATCCCGATGACTTTAGCCATATGTAATACCTTTCCTTCGGCGATAATTGGCGCCAGATCCGATTGCGGCCTCTGGCCCTGATCCCAAGTTTACGGTCGGAGCATCCCCGACCAGCTTCGAGGGGTATATAAGGACCGGTCATGGGCGCTGCAAGCGTCGTGCCTGCAAGAAAAACAGGGAAAATATGTGTAAATTCCAATAATTTCGTCAGATCAGGACAAATGGCCCTGTCTTGCCATAGCGATAAGAGGGGCCATAGCGGGTCCGCCCCGACACGCATTCGAAATTATCTGCCCTGGCGGGGGTTCATTCACCGCCCGGCAGTCCAGCTGAGCGAGGCATGTTTGCGCGTATAAAACTCTCCCATCAACCCAAGCATCAAGAGCGCAAGGGTTACGTAAATTGGGTACTCCAAAGACGTCTTTTGCGGGTTGTAGTTGATAAAAACAAAGCCGCGTGCCTGATCAAGGATGTGAAATAGCGGGTTCCAATCGAACATACTGATCATCGTATAGGATAAGGTGTTCGCAACAAACATCTTGCCCGAAGCGAACATATTGACACGTGAATAGAGTGTATTAGCGATCGCTACGAAACCGGGTGCCCAAGGCTTAAGGGCAAGCACCACCATGCCAACTGCGACACCATTCAACCAGGCAAGCAGCAACATGCCCATGGCAGCGATGGGCTGGTCGATCACAATTGGCCGGATAGCCATGTGGTACACCCCAAGCACAACGCTGACCGACAGGATCTGTATGTAAAGAGCGCCTAGCGCGGTCGATCCGATTGAAATGGCGGTGTTCATTGGCGCGTGCTGCATCATTGCGGATGTCGAGCCTTCTGCCGAAAGCACGGCCCCCATCGTCTTGGTATTTGTCATGAACAAAAAGATGCCGGAGAAAATATAAAGAACAAAATCACCCCGGATTGCATTGGACTTAAGACCCAGCACATCGAACATGAAATAGAATACACTGACAAAAATCACTGTCTGCAAGATGTTCACCAACAGGCCCACCATAGCGTGCCGGTGACCTTTGCGTATGGATCGGACGGTGTTGTGATAGATCAGCTCCATCACCGTCAAGGATGCGATCAGGCCA
>JBARVN010000181.1:0-2697 GCA_049646285.1 Albidovulum sp.
ATATAATAAACGTGCCCTTTGCCCGCCCGCGTCACCCCGATCTGTTCTCCAACCCCGAATTTCACGCCCTCACAGACCGGATCGCAAAGGTGCTTCATGGGGAATAGCCTGATCTCACCACGCCTAAGAACCGTTCAGAATTTCGTGATCCTGATTATCGTCTGGGAAATTGTCGGCCGGATGGATTGGATCGCTGGCGGTGCCTTGCCGGGCTTCAGTGAAATCCTGATCCGTCTCTGGGTTGATCGCGGTGATTATCCCGACCATATCTGGGCCACGGTTTACGCGTCGGGTCTTGGCTTTTTGATTGGTAATGTGCTTGCCATCGCGGCAGGCATCGCTTTTGTCCTGTCGCCGACGCTGTTGCGCTTGATGCGCGGCGTGAATATAGCGATTTTCGCTCTGCCACCCATCGCGATTGCGCCCATTCTGGTTCTGACCCTTTCAGGGATGGCCCCACGCGTGACGCTGGCGGCCCTGGGCGTCTATTTTGTGACCATGAGCGCGACCGTGATCGGTCTGTCGCAATACGACACTCGGTCCTCCGATCTGGTGCGCGCTTATGGCGGCGGCAGTTGGCTGATTGTGAAACTGATCCGTATACGCGGTGCGATCCCCGATATTCTAGGCGGTTTGCGCATCGCTGCGCCAAACGCGGTTCTGGGGGCGATTTTAGCTGAGTTTGGTGGCGGCGGTCGCTGGGGTTTGGGCACATATCTGCTGGGATCACTGGGGCGTGGTGATCCGGCGCGGCTGTGGGGCATCGGCCTTGTCGCGACCCTGATTGCGGGGCTGAGTTATGCGGTTTTTGCGGTGATCTCCTCGCGAATATCCGGCAGCACCCGTTCGGTCACATTGAACACGGCTATCCCGTCGACACCCGGCGACAATGCGTTCGCGTGGCCAGTTCAGGCCCTGATCCTGTGTGGCACCATCACATTGCCATTTGTGCTGTGGTGGGCATTCATCAAACTAACCGGCGTGCCTGATCTGATCGCCAAAACACCCTACGGCGTTTTTGAGTATCTGTTTCTCAGCGATACATCCGCAATTGCCCGTGGCAAGCTGTTGGCGGCTTTGGGTCAAACCCTACCGATTGCCGCCCTTGGCATGATTGCAGGGTTGGCATTCGCCTTTCTGTTAGCGATTTCATCAAGAATGTTTCCCGGCTTTATCAAAGGCTTCATGCCGGTGGCATTGGTGACACAGACGATGCCGCTGGTTGCGCTGACGCCGTTGTTGGTTCTGATCCTCGGGCGCGGATATTCCGTCACGCTTTGGATCACCATTTCGGTGACGTTCTTTCCGGCGTTCGTGTTGTTGGTTCAGGGTATTCAGCGAGTGCCGCAATCGGTGCTGGATTTGCCGCGTGCGTACGGTGCGTCCGCATGGACAGAAATGCGTATGGTCTCAATTCCCGCGGCACTGCCTTATCTGTTTGCAGCCACGCGCCTGACTGTACCGCGTGCGTTGCTGGGGGTGATGATTGCGGAATGGCTGGCGACAGGTACTGGGCTTGGCAATCTGCTGAACCGGTCCCGCGGGTATCTTGACTATGGCATGATCTGGACGGTCGCTGCGGTATCGGTTTTGCTGTCGGTGGCGATCTACTATCTGGTGCTGATTGTGGAGCGGCGCACCCTTGTGCGTCTTGGCATGCAAAATGTGGAATAATGAATTGAACCAACTGCCTGCTCTCGAAGACATGATTGATCAGGCTCATGGTCGCGTCCCTGCCGATCTTGTGTTGCGCGGAGGGCAGGTGCTTGACCTGATCACAGGTGAGATGCTGACCGGCGACGTGGCGATTTGTGATGGTATGATTGTTGGCACATGTGAGACTTATGAAGGACGAGAGGTGCTCGACGTTTCAGGTAAGGTCTTGGTGCCCGGTTTCATCGACACCCATCTGCATATAGAAAGCTCCTGTGTGACACCGCTGGAGTTTGATCGTTGTGTCAGCCCGAAAGGTGTGACGACCGCAATCTGCGACCCACACGAAATCGCCAATGTCGCAGGCGTCGCGGGCATCGAATACTTCCTTCAGTCAAGCGAACACACACTGATGGACATTAAGGTGCAATTGTCATCTTGCGTGCCGTCCACGGCGATGGAAACGGCGGGGGCGCGGCTGGAAGCTGATGATCTGACGCCCTACATGGACCATCCCGCGGTCATCGGACTGGCAGAATTTATGAACTACCCTGGCGTGATCCACAAAGACTCCGGTGCGATGGCCAAGCTGAACGCCTTTCGCGGGCGACATATCGACGGACATGCGCCGCTGGTGCGTGGCCTTGATCTGAATGCGTATATCGCCGCCGGGATACGCACTGAACACGAGGCGACGACGGTAGAAGAAGCCAGGGAAAAGTTGCAAAAGGGCATGCGGATACTAATCCGCGAAGGGTCGGTATCCAAAGACCTCGAAGCGCTTTTGCCCCTGATCACCGAACGCAATTCACCCTATATCTGCCTGTGTACAGACGATCGCAATCCGCTCGATATCGCCGAACACGGGCATCTTGATTACATGATCCGTACCGCCATTGCGGGGGGTGCGGAGCCGCTCGCAGTCTACCGCGCTGCCAGCCTGTCGGCAGCAGAAGCGTTTGGTCTGAAAGATCGCGGACTGATTGCGCCTGGCAAGCGAGCCGATATCGTGGTTCTGGACAACTTAGCGACATGCCAGATTTC
>JBARVN010000182.1:0-7453 GCA_049646285.1 Albidovulum sp.
GGCGTAATCCGCCGGCGGCAGGCTGCCCGCCGCGACACACGCACGGTTCCTCGCAAGCCCGGCCAGCGGGCTCAGCACCAGAGCGATCAGCGCGAAAAGCGCCAGCGAGACCAGCGCGTGGGAATAGGCCTGAAACGCTTCCATGTCAGTCTCCTCCGATTTGGGTGGCAGTGCGGTTAGCGACGCGTGGCGCGGCCGTGGGGGCGGTCGAGTGGCCGAGGTTGGGGTCGGCGGGGTTGCGGCTCATGGTCATGTTCCACCAACAAGATTGCGCAACACGAAACTGAAAATGACCGCGTACGCGACCCAGTACACAAAGAACAGCTTCGAAGTCTGCGCGAAATGTTTCGATTCTCCGATCCGATACTGGTCGGGCAAAATCAATCGAAACACGAAATGCTGACCGCCCAGCACCATCAGCAAGATGAGCAATGACATTAACTCTAGCGCCTGTTCGTTGCCAGTCTTCACCGCGAAGCCCAACGGAACTAAGACCGCAAACAAGACCATCATACCCAAAAGAAAGCCAATGACTGCAAGCACACGGACCACACGTGACAACCTCAGTTGAGGCACGCAAACGCGCCAAGTCTGATCAACGAGTTCAAACTTTCTGTCCAACCGAGTATCCGACATCGTCATTGCTACTCCGCCGCCACGGCACTTACCCGCCCCGTCCGCTTCGCCTTGATCCGATCCTCGATCTCTTCGCGGAAATGCCGAACAAGGCCTTGGATCGGCCAGGCGGCGGCATCGCCAAGCGCGCAGATCGTATGGCCTTCGACCTGTTTGGTCACGGACAGCAGCATGTCGATTTCCTCAACCTCCGCCTCGCCCTTAACCAGCCGGTCCATGACCCGCATCATCCAGCCCGTGCCTTCGCGACACGGCGTGCACTGGCCGCAAGACTCGTGTTTGTAGAATTTGGATAGCCGCCAGATCGCCTTAATGACATCGGTGGACTGATCCATCACGATCACCGCCGCCGTGCCAAGGCCCGAGCGCTGTTCGCGCAGCCAGTCGAAATCCATGATCGCGTCTTCGCATTGTTCGGCGTTCAGCATCGGCACGGACGATCCGCCCGGGATCACCGCCTTGATGTTCTTCCAGCCGCCGCGCACACCGCCACAGTGACGGTCCAACAGCTCTTTCAGCGGGATCGACATTTCCTCTTCGACCACACAGGGGTTCATGACATGCCCCGAGATGCCGAAGAGTTTGGTGCCGGTGTTATTTGGGCGACCGAAACCGGCAAACCAATCCGGCCCACGCCGCAAGATCGTGGGCACAACAGCGATGGATTCAACGTTGTTCACCGTGGTCGGGCAGCCGTAAAGGCCAGCACCGGCCGGAAACGGCGGTTTCATGCGCGGCATACCCTTTTTGCCTTCAAGGCTTTCCAAAAGGGCGGTTTCTTCTCCGCAAATATACGCACCCGCGCCGTGATGCAGATAGATGTCGAAATCAAAGCCCGACTTGCAGGCGTTCTTGCCGACAAGACCGGCGTCATACGCCTCGTCCATCGCGGCCTGCAGCGCTTCGCGTTCGCGGATATATTCACCGCGAATGTAGATGTAGCAGGCATTGGCGCCCATCGCGAAACTCGCAATCAGGCAGCCTTCGATCAGCGTATGGGGATCATGGCGCATGATCTCCCGGTCCTTGCAGGTGCCCGGCTCGGATTCGTCGGCGTTGACCACCAGATAAGATGGGCGGCCATCCGATTGCTTGGGCATGAACGACCATTTCAAACCTGTCGGAAAGCCCGCACCACCGCGCCCGCGCAGGCCAGAGGCCTTCACCTGCTCGACGATCCAGTCGCGGCCCTGCTTCATAAACCCGGCCGTGCCGTTCCAATGGCCGCGCTTTTTCGCGCCAGCCAGTGAACGGTCATGCATCCCGTATAGGTTGGTAAAGATCCGGTCTTGATCTTTCAGCATGTTCAGTCCTCATTTCCCTCGGGCCGCTTTTGTCGCTGCCAGATCCGCCAGGTTACAACCAACGCCCAAAAGAACGCAGCCAGTGCGGCGAGGTCGAAGAGAAAGGCATAGGACGCATCCCATCCTTCCCGCCGACCCAGCCATTGCGCGCCAATCCAAAGGATCATCGTGATCGCGATTGTCATCGCAACGCCCCGCGCCTCACGCGCGAGGCTTTGATCCTTATCCTTTGGCGCAGCCATTCATCTTACTCAGTACACATCACCCTTGGAGACGCGCTTGGAAAACTCGGTCTGTTCGCCTTTGGCCAGCAGTTTGGCCTGTTTGACCCAGCCGTCCCGCGTGATGCGGCCATGAAAGCCAACCATTTTGCTGTCGACTTCGGCAATATCCCGGGCTTTCCATGATGCGATCTGGTCAAAATGCCAAACGCCGATTGTGTTCATAACTTTTTCCAGCGCCGGGCCAACACCTTTGATCATTTTCAGATCATCCGCCTTACCGCCGCGCGGTGCCTTCAGCATCTCGGCCGCGTCGGCAACTTTTGGTGCGGTTTTCGATTTTGCCATCGCCGCCCCAAGGCCGTCGGCCGAGGCGGGTTGGGCTGGTGCCGCTGACACAGGTTCAGCTTTTGCAGCAGGTTTTCTTGCAGCCTTCGCCGGTTTCGCCGCGGCCTTTGTTGTGGATTTCTTCGGCGCACTCGCCTTGGCCGCTGGTTTTTTTGCAGCTGGTTTGAGCGGCGCCGTAGCCGCCTTATCCTTGGCGACAGTGGCGGGGGTCGACATGGCAGCGGCAGGTGTGGCCGCCACAGCTGCGGCGGGCGCTACGGCAGCAGCGGCGGGCGCCGCGGGCGCAGGCGCAGTCGGTGCCGGGCGGGGTGCCGCATGGACCGGCGCGGCAGGCTGGGCCACCGAAACATCAGAGCCTGTGCAAAATGCCCAGACCAGAAACATGCCCAAAAGGACGCAGAAAATTAGCCCCGCTACCAAGGACATGAAAAACCCGAATTGGGCCATGAACAGCAACATCAACGCCACCAGGACGCCACCTGCAGCTGCAATTATCCATGAATTCCGACGGCATTCCGCCTTAGCTATATCCGACATAACGTTCGCTCCTCTTACACCGTCCCTGTTTTACTTTTTTAGTACACATCGCCCTTTTTAACACGGGCCGAGAACTCTGTCTGGCCACCTTCGGCCAAGAGCTTCGCCTGTTTCGTCCAGCCGTCACGCGTAGCGCGGCCTTTGAACCCTTCCAGATTGTCGTCGACCCAAGCCAGTTCTGCAGCCGTCCACGCAGCGATCTGATCGAAATGATAGAACCCAAGCGTGTTGAGCAAGGCTTCAAGCTTTGGTCCAACGCCCTTGATCATCTTCAGATCATCGGCGCCGCTCTTGCGCGGTGCCTTGAGCGCGCGGGGCTTTTTCGGCTTGGCCAGCGCATCGGATTTTGCGGCCCGTGCGATTTTTGCAGGTTTTGCCTGCACTTTGGCCGCGGCTTTTGCCTTGGTTGGCTTGGCCGCAGGCGCGGATTTTCCGGTCTTGCCCAGCCACGGCGTCAGCAGCGGCACTTCGGTGCCATCGATGCGCTTGATCGTATCGCCGATATCGACGGCAAGCTGCGCCGAGGCGTTGTATGTGGCCCTGCCCTTGGCATGATCCTTAAGGCTGGTCAGCCCCGACAGCGGCTCGCACGCATAGCGCCCGTTTTGCGGACCCGGCACCGGAACTTTCCCGGCGGCCATATCATCCAGCAGCTTGGCCAGGCCTTCGGTGGTCAGATCCTCATAATAATCCTTGCCGATCTGGGCCATCGGCGCATTGGTGCAGGCCCCAAGGCACTCGACCTCTTCCCATGAAAACTTGCCATCGGCAGACAGCTGATGCGGTTGGCCCGCGATCTTGTCGCGACAGACCTTGATCAGGTCCTCAGCCCCGCAGATCATGCAAGACGTCGTACCGCAGATCTGGATATGGGCCACAGATCCAACGGGTTGCAGCTGGAACATGAAGTAAAAGGTCGCAACCTCAAGCCCGCGAATATGGGCAAGCCCAAGCATGTCACAGACATGCTCAATCGCAGGGCGCGAAAGCCAGCCCTCTTGTTCCTGCGCGCGCCACAATAGCGGGATGATGGCGCTGGCCTGACGGCCCTCGGGATATTTAGAAATCTGCCCCTTCGCCCAGGCAAGGTTCGCCGGGGTGAATTCAAATGAGGCGGGTTGATCTTTGTGAAGGCGGCGGAGCATTAACGGTCAACCTCTCCGAAAACAATATCCATGGTGCCGATAATGGCAGCGACGTCGGCCAGTTGGTGGCCAGAAGCCATCCAGTCGATCGACTGCAGATGCAAGAAACCCGGTGCGCGGATCTTGGCGCGGTAGGGCTTGTTGGACCCGTCCGCCACCAGATAGACGCCGAATTCGCCCTTGGGGGCCTCAACTGCGGCATAAACCTCACCGGTGGGTACGTGAAATCCTTCGGTGTAAAGCTTGAAGTGATGGATCAGCGCCTCCATCGAGCGCTTCATCTCAGCGCGCGGTGGCGGGGTGATCTTGCCCCGTGCAAGGATATCGCCCTTGCCCTCCGGCGCGCGCAGCTTGGCGATGGCCTGCTTGATGATCGAGGTAGACTCGCGCATTTCCTGCATCCGGCACAGATAGCGGTCATAACAATCGCCGTTCTTGCCCACGGGGATCATGAAGTCGAATTCATCATAACATTCATAGGGTTGAGAGCGCCGCAGATCCCATGCCATGCCCGATCCGCGCACCATGACACCGGAATAACCCCAGGTCAGCGCGTCTTCCTCGGTGACGATGCCGATATCGGCGTTGCGCTGCTTGAATATGCGGTTTTCCGTCAGCAGCCCATCAAGGTCGTCGATGACACGGGGAAACTCATCGGCCCATTGCTCGATATCGTTCAAAAGCGCTTCGGTCAGATCCTGATGCACACCGCCCGGGCGGAAATAGGCGGCGTGAAGCCGCGCGCCGGACGCCCGCTCATAAAACACCATAAGCTTTTCGCGTTCTTCAAAGCCCCAGAGCGGCGGGGTCAGGGCCCCCACGTCCATGGCTTGGGTCGTGACGTTCAAAATGTGGTTCAGAACCCGACCAATCTCAGAGAACAGCACTCTGATCAGGCTGGCGCGGCGCGGCACCGGCGTGCCAGTCAGCTTTTCAATCGCCAGACACCAGACATGTTCCTGGTTCATCGGCGCGACGTAATCCAGCCGGTCGAAATAGGGCAGGTTTTGCAGATAGGTGCGGCTTTCCATCAGCTTTTCGGTGCCACGGTGCAAAAGACCGATATGCGGATCGCAGCGCTCAACCACCTCACCGTCCAACTCCAACACCAGACGCAAAACCCCGTGCGCCGCAGGGTGTTGCGGGCCGAAGTTGATGTTGAAATTGCGGATCTTCTGTTCGCCGGTCAGGGCGTCGTCAAACTTGCCGTCCATCATGGCTGGACCTCCGGTTGAGGAGCAAACATGGCAAAAACTTCGGCCCCGGTCATGGTTTTGGTCTGATTGCTAAGCGCATAGTTGTAGGGCTTTTCATCAATGAACACCTGAATGGTCATTTCAAACTGCGATGGATCTTCAAACGCCTGCATGGACACATGCTGATACGCGCCATCCTGGGTTTGCCACACAAGCGATGATCCACAATCTGTGCAAAACACCCGCTCGCCCCATGCGCTGCCCTTGTAAGAGCCGCGCGGTGCATCCGCTTCAAAAACAACGGATGATCCGCAATCAACCGACATGAACATGCCGCCCGACCAGTGTCTGCACATGCCGCAATGGCACGCACCGGCGGTCAGCGAAGCGGGTGTTGCTTCAAACCGGCACGCACCGCACAGGCAGCTGCATTTCATGGCTGAGCCTGAAGTGCCCATCACTTCGCCCCCTCTTTTTCATCGCCCGGCAGGATGTATTCCGCACCTTCCCACGGGCTCATGAAATCAAACTGTCGGTAGTCCTGCACCAGCTTCACCGGCTCATAGACAACGCGCTTGAGCACTTCGTCATAGCGCACTTCGGTATAGCCCGTTGTCGGAAAATCCTTGCGCAGCGGATATCCGCGGAACCCGTAATCGGTCAGAATGCGGCGCAGGTCCGGATGCCCGGAAAACAAGATCCCGAACATGTCGTAGATCTCGCGCTCAAACCAGTTCGACGCAGGGAAGGTTTCGATGATCGACGGCACCATATCATCCTCACGCACCGGCACCCGCACACGGATGCGGTGGTTTTGGTACATCGAAAGGAAGTGATAGACGACATCAAAGCGCTGTGGCCGTTCAGGATAATCGACTGCGGTAATGTCTACCAAAGTCGAGAATCGGCAAGACCGGTCACTGCGCAGAAATTCCACGAAATCGGTGAGGCCCGCCAAAGTGACGGTCACACAAAGTTCGCCAAAGGCGACTGTCGATGCGATCACCGTATCAGGGCGCTTCAGCTCGATATGGGCGCTAAGCTCTTGCAAAGCTTCGGACATGTTTTTCTCCTCAGCGAACAAGCGTGCCAGTGCGGCGGATACGGCGCTGGAGCTGCAAGATGCCGTACAAAAGCGCCTCGGCGGTTGGCGGGCAGCCCGGAACGTAGATGTCTACCGGCACGATCCGGTCGCAGCCGCGCACGACGGAATAGCTGTAGTGATAATAACCACCACCGTTGGCGCAAGACCCCATGGAGATCACGTAGCGCGGTTCTGGCATCTGGTCGTAAACCTTGCGCAGAGCGGGCGCCATCTTGTTGGTCAACGTACCCGCCACGATCATCAGGTCGGACTGGCGCGGGCTGGCGCGCGGCGCGGTGCCAAAGCGTTCAAGGTCATAGCGCGGCATTGAGGTGTGCATCATCTCGACCGCGCAACAGGCAAGCCCGAAGGTCATCCAGTGCAGCGAACCGTTGCGTGCCCAGTTGATGATGTCTTCTGTCGTGGTCAGCAAAAAACCCTTGTCCTGCAACTCGGCATTCAGGGCTTGTGTTGCAACCTCACGGTCGCCGCCAGCGGTGTTCGCACCCGTCATCACGCCCATTCCATCGCCCCCTTCTTCCACTCATAGGCAAAGCCCGCTGTCAGGACGCCCAAGAACACCATCATCGACCAGAACCCGACCATCGAGATGTCTTTGAAGGCAACCGCCCATGGGAAGAGAAACGCCACCTCAAGATCGAAGATGATGAAGAGGATCGAGACGAGATAAAAGCGCACGTCAAATTTCATCCGTGCATCGTCGAAAGCGTTAAAGCCGCATTCGTAGGCCGAAACTTTTTCGGGGTCCGGATTGCGGACTGCCAGCACCAAAGCTGCGAGAATAAGAACCAGACCAAGGCCAATTGCCATGGCCAGAAAGATTAGAATGGGAAGATATTCCCGCAGCAAACTGTCCACGCTTGGCTCCTACGTCTCGCGCCACATCGGGGGGCGCGTCAATTGGCTCTCGTTCGTTTACTCCCGCGCTTTGGCCGGGTCAACCAAGCGCGGCGTTGTAAAC
>JBARVN010000183.1:0-16903 GCA_049646285.1 Albidovulum sp.
ATGAAGGATCCGGTCACATCTCTGGCCGATCTGCAAGGCAAGCGGGTCTTCACCTTCCCGACCGCTGGCCGTTTCTTGGCGCAGTTCGGCGTGGTGCCCGTTACCCTGCCGTGGGAAGATATCGAGATTGCTTTGCAAACCGGCGAGCTGGACGGTGTCTCATGGTCGGGCATCACCGAGGTTTACACCGCCTCCTGGGCCAAACTTGCGCCGAACTTCCTGACCAACAACATCTCGGGCGCATGGATCGGGCATTTCTTCGCCAATATGGACCGCTGGAACGAAGTGCCGCCGCACCTGCAAGAGCTGATGCGCGTCTGCTTTGAGCAGTCCCACTACTACCGCCAGCACTGGTACTGGGCAGGCGAAGCCCGGTTGCGGGTCGAAGGTGCAGACACCAAACTGACGTCGATCTCAGACGAAGAGTGGACAAAGGTGGAAGAAGCCGCCGCCAAATTCTGGGAAGAGATTGCGGCAGAGTCCGAGACCAAGGCAAAGATCGTCGGTATCTTCAAGAACTACAATGAACTGATGGTCAAAGCAGGGCGCCCCTATCGCAACGTTTGATCAAATGTCATGACTATGCCGGGCGGGGTTGCGATTCTCCGCCCGGACACCAACTTTGAGGGAGTGGCGTGATGGCTGCAAATCTGACATTTGACGCGCTGAAAAAAGCCGTCGCGGCTGGCGAGATCGACACCGTTCTGGTCTGTATCGTCGACATGCAAGGGCGTTTGATGGGAAAACGCTTTGTCGCACAACATTTTATAGAAGGCGCATGGGAAGAAACCCATTGCTGCAACTACCTCTTGGCCGTCGATGTCGAGATGTACACAGTGCCTGGCTACAAATCCGCCAGCTGGTCGGGTGGCTACGGCGATTATGTGATCAAACCTGATCTTTCGACGCTGCGCCACGTCCCATGGCTGCCCGGCACCGCGATGGTGATGTCGGACCTTCTGGATCATCACACCCATGAAGAAGTGGCCGTTTCGCCGCGCGCCATCCTCAAGCGGCAGGTTGCGCGCGCCAAGGCGATGGGCTTTGACGCGATGATGGCCTCTGAGCTGGAATTCTACCTGTTCCAGTCAAGCTATGACGCCATTCACGACAGCAACTACCAAGATCTTCAGACGCTTGGCCGCCACAATGTCGATTACGCAATCTTCGGCACCTCGAAGGAAGAAACCGTCATGCGCGCGATCCGCAACGGGTTGTGGAATGCAGGCGTGCCGATTGAGTGCTCAAAAGGCGAGGCCGAAGTTGGGCAAGAAGAGGTCAACGCAAAATATTCCGACGCGCTTGATACCTGCGACATGCATGCGATCATCAAGAACGGCGTGAAAGAAATTTGCCACGCCCATGGCCATGCCGCGACCTTCATGGCCAAATATGATCACCGCCGCGCCGGATCATCCAGCCACATCCACCAATCGCTTTGGGCAAATGGCAAACCCGCCTTCCGCGATGAAAAAGATCCCCATGGCATGTCGGCGCTGATGAAACACTACATCGCCGGTCAGCTGACCTATGCGCGCGAATTCACCTGTCTGCTGGCACCCTATATCAACAGCTACAAACGCTTCGTCGTGGGCATGTTCGCGCCAACCAAGGCGGTTTGGTCGCTCGACAACCGCACCGCCGGGTTCCGCGTTTGCGGCGAAGGCACCAAGGCGATCCGCGTGGAATGCCGGATCGGTGGCGCGGACCTCAATCCCTATATGGCCTGTGCGGGTCTTCTGGCCGCAGGGCTTGCGGGCATCGAGCAAAAGCTTGCGCTGGAAGACGCCGTCGCCGGCGATGTCTATCACGCAGGCGATGTGCGCGAGATTCCGAAAACACTGGATGAAGCGGCAGAGCTGATGAGCGGCTCGCAGATGCTGCGCGCGGCCTTCGGAGAAGATGTCGTCGATCACTACACCCGTGCAGCACATTGGGAGATCGAAGAACAAAACCGTGTCGTCACGGATTGGGAAGTGAAGCGGGGCTTTGAACGCCTCTGAGATCAAGACCGGCGCAATGACGCCTAGCGAGGACACTATGACCAAGATGATCCAATGCATCTCGCCCGTCGACGGGCGTGTCTATGCCGAACGCCCGGCCCTGTCGCCCGAGGCGGCAGCGGCTTGCGTCGCCCGCGCCAAGGCGGCGCAGCACGCATGGGCCGCGCGCCCACTTGAAGACCGTATCAAGCTGGTACAGGCCGGTGTCGCCAATCTTAACGCCGACAAGGACCGTATTGTCGAGGAACTGGCCTGGCAAATGGGCCGCCCCACGCGTTTTGGAGGTGAGTTTGGTGGCCTCAATGACCGGTCGAACTTCATGGCCGGGGTTGCCGCCGAGGCTTTGGCACCGCTGGTGGTGGAAGAAAGCGGCACTTTCGCCCGCCGCATCGAATTCGCGCCCCACGGCGTCGTCTTTATCGTCGCCCCCTGGAACTACCCCTACATGACCGCGATGAACACCGTGGTCCCTGCCCTCATTGCCGGAAACGCGGTGATCCTGAAACATGCCAGCCAGACGCTGGTCGTGGGCGAACGCATCGCCGACGCTTTGCACGCGGCGGGTATCCCTGCCGATATCTTCCAGAACATCGTCCTCGACCATGCTGGCACCGAAAAGCTGATCGCCGACCGCTCATTCGGTTTCGTGAACTTCACGGGCTCCGTCGGCGGCGGTCAGGCCATTGAACGCGCGGCTGCGGGCACCTTCACCGCACTCGGGCTGGAGCTTGGCGGCAAAGACCCCGGCTATGTGATGGAAGATGCCGATATCGACTGGGCCGTCGATACGCTGATGGACGGCGCGATGTTCAACGCGGGCCAATGCTGCTGCGGGATCGAGCGGATTTACGTCAACGAGAAACACTTTGATGAGTTTGTCGAAAAATCGGTGACCTGGGTCAACACATTGAAACTCGGCAACCCTTTCGACGCCGAAACCACGCTAGGCCCCATGGCCAACAAACGCTTTGCCGCCGCCGTCCGCGCCCAGACGGATGAGGCCGTGGCGGCAGGCGCCAAGCCCTTGATCGAACGGCAGAACTTCCCCGCCGATGATGGCGGCGCTTATCTCATGCCGCAGGTTCTGGTGAACGTCGATCACTCCATGCGGGTGATGACCGAGGAAAGCTTTGGCCCCGTCGTCGGCATCATGGCCGTCAAGGACGATGCCGAGGCGCTGAGCCTTATGAACGACAGCCCCTACGGGTTGACCGCCAGCCTCTGGACGCAAGACGCCGACCGCGCCTGGGCCATCGCCCGGCAGATCGAGACGGGAACCGTCTTCATGAACCGCGCCGACTATCTTGACCCGGCAATCTGCTGGACCGGCTGCAAGGATACCGGCCGCGGTGTGGGCCTTTCCAAGCTTGGTTACCAATCCGTCACCCGTCCCCGTTCCTACCATTTCCGCAAGGTGAAATCATGACCGCTCCAACCGCCAACTGGTCCTATCCCACGCTCGTGAAATTCGGCCCCGGCCGCATCAAGGAACTGGCCGATCACTGCAAGGCGGTCGGCATGAAACGCCCACTTCTGGTGACCGACAAGGCGCTGGCCAGCCTGCCGATTACCGCGCAAGCGCTGGATATCCTCGAAGCCGCTGGCCTTGGCCGCGCGGTTTTCTCCGAGGTTGATCCAAACCCGAATGAAATCAACATGGCCGCCGGCATCGCGGTCTATCGCGCGGGCCGGCACGATGGTGTCGTCTGTTTTGGCGGCGGTTCGGCGCTTGATCTTGGCAAGATGATCGCGCTGATGGTGGATCAGACCGTCAGCGTCTGGGATCTGGAAGACATCGGTGACTGGTACACCCGTGCGGATGCGTCAAAAATTGCACCCATCATTGCGGTACCGACAACGGCCGGAACCGGGTCGGAAGTGGGGCGCGCAGGCGTGCTGACCAATTCCACAACGCATAAGAAAAAGATCATCTTTCACCCCAAACTCCTGCCCGCGGTCACGATCTGCGACCCGGAGCTGACCGTCGGCATGCCCAAATTCATCACCGCAGGCACCGGCATGGATGCACTGGCGCATTGCCTTGAGGCCTATTCGTCGCCCTTCTACCACCCGATGAGCCAGGGCATCGCGCTCGAAGGCATGCGGTTGGTGTTTGAAAACCTGCCCAAGGTCTATGCCACCCCCACCGATCTTGAGGCCCGCGCCAATATGATGTCTGCCGCCGCCATGGGCGCGGTCGCGTTCCAGAAGGGTCTTGGTGCCATCCATTCTTTAAGCCATCCGGTCGGCGCGGTTTACGGCACCCATCACGGCACTACCAATGCCGTGGTTATGCCGATGGTGCTGGATTTCAATCGTTCCGCTATCGAAGATCGCATTGAACGCGTTGCGGCCTATCTGGGCATTTCCGGCGGCTTTGACGGGTTTCGCGCCAAGGTTATGGATCTGCGCACTGCGCTTGGCATTCCGGCCAATCTGACAGAAATGGGCGTGGATGCTGCGCGTCTGGATGAGCTGACGGAAATGGCGCTGGAAGATCCGTCCTGCGGCGGCAATCCGATTGCGATGACGCGCGAAAATACCCGCGCGCTTTACAGCGCCTGTATGTAAGGTTCATCGTGGCGCAGGTGCGGTTTTGCCCGCCTGCGGACTGGGGGGCCAATGTCTGAACGCATCGAAATAGCTGTGGTGGGGGCGGGCGTGATCGGCCTTGCCATCGCATATCGGCTTGCCCTTGGCGGGCGTGAGGTGATGATCCTTGACCCAGAGCCGCCCGGATCAGGCGCCTCTTACGGCAATGCAGGCACAATCGCGGATTATGCCGTGCAGCCTGTCGGCACGCCGGGCGTGTTGCGCAATCTGCCGTCGCTTTTGTTTGACAAGACCTCGCCCTTGGCGATCCGCCGTGCAGCACTGCCGACGCTGGCGCCTTGGCTGATGCGCTTTGCCCGCCAATCCC
Organism: Albidovulum sp.; assembly: GCA_049646285.1. Taxonomy (GTDB): domain Bacteria; phylum Pseudomonadota; class Alphaproteobacteria; order Rhodobacterales; family Rhodobacteraceae; genus Albidovulum. The sequence continues at coordinate 4,924 of JBARVN010000183.1, forward strand.
TGCCCGCAGCGGCGCGGCGAAATGCCGTGACGCTTGCCGGGCTGTTGGCGGATGCAGCCCCGCGCTGGCGCGATCTGGCCATTGAGATCGGGGCGGCAGGTCTGATGCAGGACCGTGGGTGTCTCTATCTCTACGAACACCTCAACCATCGCCGGGCCGCCGAGGCCGATATCGCCTTTCGCAAGGATCTTGGCATAACGGTAGAGATGTTGAGCAGTGATGAACTGGCGAAACTGGAGCCGGACCTGCCCCTGATGGATGGCGGTGGCGCGTATTTTCCGCAAGCTTTGTTCATGACCGACCCCGGGCGGATGGTCGCGGCCTTGGCGACGGCGGCGCGCGCGGCGGGCGTTCAGTTCCGCAAAGCCCGTGTTGACCATTTGCAGCGGGACAATGGCCGCGTGTCTCTGTCAGGTGCCGGACTGTCGCTTGTTGCCGACCGTGTGGTATTGGCTGCGGGGGCGCATTCGCGCGCATTGGCGCGCCAGGCAGGCGACCGCGTACCGCTGGAAACCGAGCGCGGTTATCATGTTGAATATGATATGAAAACACCGCGTCTTTCGCGCCCGTCTTGCCCCACGTCGCGCGGGTTTTACATGTGCCCTATGGCGGGGCGGTTGCGGGTGGCTGGCACGGTCGAGCTGGGCGGGCTGACAGCCCCTGCATCCCAGCACCGGATTGATCAGCTGGACAAGGGCGCGCGCGCCATTTTCGCAGACTTGCCGCCGCCCTCGCGCAGTTGGATGGGGTTTCGCCCGTCGCTGCCGGACAGTCTGCCGGTCATAGGGGCATCTTGCGCAGGGCCGGACGTGATCCATGCCTTTGGTCACGGTCATATCGGGCTGACATTGGCCCCTGCAACAGCGGCCATCGTCGAAGGGATACTCTCGGCAAATGATCCGAATGCGGCGGGCAACGCCCTTGGGCCGGGCCGTTTTCGTGGTATTTTTGCCTGATTGGCAAATATCCGCCACTGTCTGGCCCCGTAAATGCAGCCTCAGCACTCGCCGCGGCGCGAGAACCATGTATAGTGCCCAAAAGACAAGCACGGAGAACAGGGTGCGGGGACTGAGGACAGCAGGGCTTGGCGCAACAGCCGTGGCCGCCGGATTTGGCGCAATGGTTGCCTATGCCGATCCGACACTTACGGGCAGCCGTGGCACATTTGGGCTGCAAGGCCTGATCGACATGCCGACGGCGGAAAGTTCGCCAGAAGGTATGGTCGGGGCCACCGTGTTTCGGTTTGCGGGTGGATTGCGTGTATCGACCACATTTCAGGTGACCGACCGCTTGTCGGGTGCGTTCCGGTATTCACGGGTGCCGGGGATCTTTTCCGGCGGTTCCGCACTTTATGACCGCTCATTTGATTTGCATTACCGGGCACTGGATGAAAACGGCTGGCGCCCTGCGATCGCCATCGGCCTGCGCGATTTTATCGGCACCGGGATCTATTCATCCGAATACATCGTTGCCACCAAAACCGTCACGCCACGCTTGCGTGCGACTGCAGGGCTTGGCTGGGGGCGGCTTGGGTCTGACGGGTCGATAGGCAGCCCGTTTGGGGACCGCCCAGCCCTCAATATCGGAACCGGTGGCAAAGCCAATACCGGCCAGTGGTTCAAAGGACCGGTATCCCCCTTCTTCGGGTTGGCCTGGCAAGCAAATGACAAATTGACGGTGAAGGCCGAATATTCCACCGACGCATATGCGCTTGAAACGGCCGCAGGCACATTCGACCGGAAATCTTCGGTCAATCTTGGCTTTGATTACCGGTTCAACAAATCCGCAACCCTTAGCGGCTACTACCTCTACGGCTCGGAAATCGGGCTGCAATTCTCGCTGGATATTGATCCACGTCGCCCCCCGGCCCCCAGCGGGCTGGAAACAGCGCCGCTACCGGTGCGCCCACGGCCCGCGCGTGCATCGAACCCCGAAGACTGGGGAACGGATTGGACCGCCGATCCGAAGGTGCATCCCGGCATTCAGGCCGCCGTCGCAAAGGCCTTGGCCAAAGATGGCCAGATCCTGGAAAGCATGGCGCTGTCGGCCACGCGGGTGGAAGTGCGCGTGCGCAATCAGCGCTACCTCGCCCAACCTCAGGCGATAGGACGCACCGCGCGCACCCTGACACGGGCATTGCCCCCTTCCGTTGAAACCTTGGTTATCACGTCAGTGGCCGAAGGCATGCCGGTATCATCCGTCACGCTGAACCGGCGCGATGTAGAACGGCTGGAAGCTGAGAATTCTTCAGCGATTCTGCGCGAAGCCACCTTTTCTGATGCGGTTGCCGGCCCCAGCGCAGGGTTGGTCAGAACGCCGGATATCTACCCGCGGTTCGTCTGGTCTTTCTCTCCCTACGGTGAAGCAAGCGTCTTTGACCCCGACGATCCCTTTCGCGCGGATTTCGGTGTGCAGCTTGGCGCACGTTACGAATTTGCGCCTGGGCTGATCCTGTCGGGCACTGTTCGCAAGAAACTGATCGGCAATCTCGACGATTCGACCCGTGTATCGGATTCGACCGTCTATCACGTGCGCTCCGATCTGGTGGAATATCAAAAACAGGGTGATCCGGGCATCCGTGACCTGACCCTGTCTTGGTACGCACGCCCAGCCCGCAACCTTTATAGCCGGGTTTCTGTCGGCCTTTTGGAACGCATGTATGGTGGCGTTTCGGGTGAGCTGTTGTGGAAACCTATCGACAGCAGGCTGGCCATTGGCGCCGAAGTGAACGTCGTCAAGCAGCGCGATTTCGACACGCTGTTCAACTTCCGCGATTATGACGCAACCACCGGACATATCTCGGCCTATTACGACTTTGGTCAGGGATTCATGGGGCAGGTTGATGTCGGCCGCTACCTTCTGGGCGACTGGGGCGCCACATTCACGCTCGACCGGGAATTCGCAAACGGTTGGAAGGTGGGTGCCTATGCAACTGTCACTGATCTTTCATCAGCCGATTTTGGCGAAGGCTCGTTTGACAAAGGTGTCAGACTGACCATTCCAGTGTCTTGGACAACCGGCAAGCCATCGGTCAACAAAGTCGAGACGGTGATCAAACCGTTGAACCGCGATGGCGGGGCCAGACTTGATGTGGGTGGCCGTCTTTATGAGACGGTTCGCCCGGCCCACCAAGGCGACATGCAAATCCAGTGGGGGAGATTCTGGCGATGAGCCTTCGCCAGAGTTGGGACGCCAGACGACTTGCGCTGGCAGGTCTGCTGGCCGCCGGAACGGTGCTGGCCAGTTGTGGGTCAGATACGTCCAAGACCGAGGGCGGCCGAATCGCTTTGGAAACAGCCAAGGGGCTGGCGTCGAAAATTCTGCCCGGCAAAAAGGGATCAGCAGCCCCCAATGCGCCTGATCCGGAAACGCTGGCAGCGGCGGCCAAATCATCAATTTCCGGTCCAATCGTGCTTGCACAGATCGAGACCACGGGCCTTTTGACGGTGTTGGGCGAAATCGGCCGCAACGGCGCGACACGCACCTATGCAACCCCCAACCAACAGACATTGCTGTTTCGCAATGGGCTTTTGGTGGGGTCCCGAGGCTTGGGGGATGACCTGATGTCTGCAGATTTGGGCAATGCGGCAGCACTTGTCACACGTCGGCAGTCAGGGGCCACGAATCGCACATATCGCTATCTGGACGGAGAAGCGATCGAACGACCGCTGCCGGTGCAATGCACAATCACAACCGGGGGCACCAAATCCTTTCGGTTTGCAGAAACCAACTATGCAACGGTGCAGATGGATGAGCGCTGCCAGTCCCGCCAAGGCCTGAACATCTCCAACACCTACTGGGTCACCGCAGACGGTCAGGTGGCTTTGTCGCGCCAATGGATCGGTCCGACGCTGGGCCATGTCACCATTCAGTTGGTCCGGCCCTGAACAGGATCAAACCAGGCATTAACGCAAAAAAGGCCAGGCGATATGATCGCCTGGCCTTATATCAATCTCAGATCGCGTAGTTCGGATCAGGTGCCCGAAGACGCCGCAGCCAGAACACCGAGCACCAGCAGGGCCGGTACGATAAGGCCCGCGCTCGACGAAGAGCCGTTTTCAACAACGATTGGTTCGGCTTCAACTGCCGGGGCGTCGTAGCCGCCAGCAAATGCAGCGCCCGCAGAAAGGGACACAACTGCCGCAAGGGTCATAAGTTTCTTCATGATAATTCTCCGCTCTTAACAACAAGAGCCACCACGCACGGCAGCCTCACAAAAAACCAAAGCACAATCAGACCGCGAACGAAAGTAAAAAACCGAAACTAAGGCCACGCAGAGCGCCGACTGTTGCAGATTGGCAGATTTCAGCCTGCGAAAGTTTGAGAAACATAGAGTTTGCCGCAATTTGGGGCGGTTTTATCGAATCCTGCGCCAGAGCCCAGTCGCGTCATCTTCCGGTCCAGAATATTGCGGCGGTGGCCGCTGGACGCCATCCATAGCTGCACAATATGGCGCGCCAGCGACGCGTAGGTATGCGGTGGGATCTGCGCGCCGCCGCTGGTCGTGAAATGGCACGACTGCATTGACTTTATTCGAAACTGCGCGCCTTCAAATTGATATCTGGCCACAACGCCAATGTTTTCAGCTCCCGCACGAAAGCGCACACCCGATACCTTAAGGCGGGATTTTGGAGTTTTTTGACCGGAAACTGAAGACTTGTGCGTCAGCGTCCGGGCGCGCGCCATCCATTTGGCGTGGGTGGTGGCGACTTTGCGCAATCCTCCGGCTTCGCCAAGGGGCTGCAAACCGGCTTTGCAGCGATAGTAGTTGACCTCGGAACGGATCGCCCTGTCGACGAGCGCGGCGTCAATGGCCTTGCCGGATGGCACAGCCCTATCAGCGCCGTTCACTGCCGCACGCGAACAGGCCTGTGCTGCCGTCGCCATGAAAAGCCCGGCCAAAGCAGCCAAAATCAGCGGGCGAACTACTAGGTTGCGCATATGAGGTCTTCCTCCGGTTCAGAGACAAGCGTCGCGTTCTGCGATCACTGTGCACGAAACTTCGGCAATTCTTAGGCACCTACCCGCCATTTTCGACCAGAAGCGTTGACAGGCAAACCCCCTTCGTTCCATGTCGGGCCAACATATTGGACTGAGGACGTATTTATGAAAATCGCCATGATCGGAACAGGCTATGTCGGGCTTGTATCCGGTGTCTGCTTTTCGGACTTCGGACATGAAGTGGTCTGCGTGGACAAGGATCCGCGCAAGGTTGACATGCTCGTCAAAGGCGAAGTTCCGATTTATGAGCCGGGTCTGGACGTATTGATGGCCAAAAATGTGGCCGCAGGGCGGCTGTCTTTCACCGGCGATCTGGCAGCGGCAGTTGACGGCGCGGATGCGGTGTTTATCGCGGTGGGCACGCCCACACGGCGCGGCGACGGTCACGCCGATCTGACATATGTGATGGCAGCCGCCGAAGAGATCGGGAAAGCGCTGACCGGCTATGCAGTCGTCGTCACGAAATCGACGGTGCCGGTTGGCACCAATGCGGCTGTGCGTGCGGTCATCGAGAAGGCCGCCCCAAAGGCCAAATTCGACGTGGCTTCCAACCCTGAATTCTTGCGCGAAGGCGCTGCGATCGATGATTTCATGCGGCCTGACCGGGTTGTTGTCGGTGTGACATCAGAGCAGGCTGAAAAAGTCATGGGCGAAGTATACCGCCCGCTTTTCTTACGCGATTTTCCAATCCTCTATACGGATCTGGAAACCGCAGAGATGATCAAATACGCCGCCAACGCCTTTCTTGCGACGAAAATCACCTTCATCAACGAAATCGCACGCCTTTGCGAAAAGGTCGGCGCGGATGTGAAGCAGGTGTCAAAAGGCATGGGGCTGGACGGCCGCATCGGCAACAAGTTCTTGCATGCAGGCCCGGGCTATGGCGGGTCATGCTTCCCCAAAGATACCCAAGCCCTTGCGCGCATCGGGCAAGAATATGCGGCGCCCATGCAGATCGTCGAAACCGTGATCAAGGTCAACGAAGAGATCAAGCGCAGCATGGTCACCAAAGTCATGGATTTGTGCGACGGGTCCGTGAACGGCAAGACCGTGGCGATATTGGGTGTGACGTTCAAGCCGAATACCGACGATATGCGCGATGCCCCGTCTTTGACGATTGTGCCCGCGTTGGTCGGAAGTGGCGCCAAGGTTCGCGTTGTCGATCCACAAGGCCGCCGCGAAGGTGAACATATGCTGCCCGGTGTGACCTGGACGGAAGATGCGTATTGTGCAGCCGATCAGGCCGATGTGGTGGTGATTTTGACGGAGTGGAACGAATTCCGCGCCCTTGATCTGGGCCGCTTGGCCAAAAGTATGGTCACCCCTCGGATGGCCGATCTTCGCAACGTCTATTCCGAGAAAGACGCAAAGGCCGCAGGGTTTGAGGCCTATACCAGCGTCGGCCGATAGGCAGGCGTGTTCCGTGTGCTGTCATTTGGCGGCAATTAAGTTTTTGAATGTAATTCGTTACGTATGAGTGGGAGTAAGTCAGTTGGAAAAAAGATCGAAATACACGGCCCGCAACACCGTTTTTTGCACATTTCCCGTGGTGTTGCGCGGCAAGGCGCTGTGCCGCGCCATCAATTCTGGTAATTTGAACATGGCCAATGTGCCAACAAGGGCACGCCACGGTGCATCAGTGTCCGCATCAGCATTTGGTGCGGCAACCAAGATCGCCACGAACAGCCCGTAAGGGTCAAATACCGGCAGGGCGCTCTGTACTCTTCATGGGGCGCGAAGAACCGTCATAAAGGTGGCTCGTCAATGCCCTGCCCCATTCATCTTCGGCGAAATATTCCTGCCAAAGACCAATTTTCAGCCCCGGAACCGCGCCAGCGGCAGGCTTAGCACAAAGATCACCGCCGATGCGGCCACAATCGACGGCCCGGCCGGCGTGTCGAACTGCATCGATGCCCACAGCCCGGCCAAAACCGCCACTGCACCAAGAAATACCGCGATCACGGCCATCGCCTCAGGCGAACGCGACAGGCTGCGCGCGCCTGCTGCCGGAATGATCAGCATCGCTGCAATCAGCAACGCGCCGACGATCTTGATCGCCACGGCCACGACGACAGCAAGGGCCAAGGTCACGACCAGTTTTTCGCGGCGCGGGTCAAGCCCGGCGGCCTGCGCCAGATCCTCATTCACAGTGGTCGTCAAAAGCGCGTTCCAGCGCCAGATCAGCAGCGCCAGAAGCCCTACGGCACCGCCCCAGATCCACAGAAGATCCGTGCGGGTTACCGCCAGAATATCGCCGAACAGATAGGCCGAAAGATCAACCCGGACACCGGGCAAGAACGATACCGCCACCAGCCCCAGCGCCAATGCGGAATGGGCCAGCACCCCCAGAACCGTATCGGCAGACCGTCCGCGCCCGCTCAACCCTGAAACAGCCAACGCCATTGCCAGCGCCACCAATACCGTACCGACACCGATCGGCAGTGACGTCGCCAGCGCCAATGCCACGCCAAGGATCGCGGCATGGGCCGTCGCATCGCCCATATAGGCCATTCTCCTCCAGATCACGAAGGACCCAAGCGGCCCTGCCGCCAAAGCCAGACCAAGGCCAGCCAGCCCTGCTCTGATCAAGAAATCTTCAGGCATGTTCCGCCTCTTTCTTGATCGCGCCGTGCGCGTGGTCATGTCCGTCGCAATCATCATGGTCATGGTCGTGCTGATGCTGATAAAGCGCCAATGCACCGCCGGTGCCCTCGCCAAACAGGGCGCGATATTCGGGCGCCGCCGACACGACGCTTGGCGCGCCTTCGCAGCACACATGGCCGTTCAGGCAAATGACCCGGTCTGAGGCGCTCATCACCACATGCAGATCATGGCTGACCATCAAAACGGCGGCTCCCGTCTCATTTCGCACCTGTTCCAGCAACCGATAAAATGCCGCCTCACCCGGTTGGTCCAACCCTTGGGTCGGCTCATCCAGGATCAGGATTTCGGGCCGCCCGAGCAAGGCGCGCGCCAAAAGCACGCGTTGAAGCTGACCGCCAGACAAATCCGACATCTGCCGCAATTCCAGCCCCGACACGCCGGTCTGTGCCAATGCGTGCGACGCCTGCGCGTCGCTGACGCGCGTCGGGAGCGATAGGAACCTGCGCACGTTCAGCGGCAAGCCTGCATCAATATGCAGGCGCTGCGGCACATATCCGATGCGAAGGTCCTCGCGCCGTGTCACAGCGCCCGAACGGGGGGGAATCAGGCCGATAAGGGCCCGTATCAAAGTTGACTTTCCTGAACCGTTTGGCCCGAGGATCGTCACGATTTCTGCCGGATCTATGCGAAAATCAACATCATGCAACACCACCAGAGACCCATGATGCAGAGTTAGGCCGCGGGCCTCGATCAGAGGCATTTTTTAGCCTCCGCGCATACCGGACACAGACCTAATGCTTCAACATTCATACGCTCAACCGTAAATCCGATATGATCACCGGCCGAAACCATCGCGGCCTGCACGGCGTCGGCGGGGGCTTCTGCCACGCCGTCACAGGTCTTGCAGATAAAAAAGGCGGGGCTGTGCACTTGCCCGGGATGCATGCAGGCTGCAAAGGCATTTAGCCGCCGAATCCGATGGGCAAGTCCTTGATCTACAAGAAATTCCAAAGCACGATACGCAACTGGGGGCTGGTTTCCATATCCCGCCTCGGCCAGTCTCTCCAGCACTTCATACGCCCCCATAGCCCGGTGCGATTCCAGCAAGATTTCCAAAGTACGACGGCGCACCGGCGTCAGGCGTGCACCCCGCTCCGCACTGACGTCTTCGGCCTTTGTCAAAATGGCGCCGGCACAAGCCGCGTGATCATGCGCGCTGAAAGCCCGGCCGGGGTCTGTGAATGTTTCAGCGTCATCCCGATCTACAGTTTTACTCATTTTTACCTGCACCGCCCGCTTGACATGTTATGCTATAACATACGATATGCACTTTAAGAACGCAATACTCCGCAGGATACCGCCAATGCACCGCCCGACTTTTTCAACCCTGCTGGTGACCGCGGTGCTTTGGGCAAGTGCAGGCCAGGCCACGGTGCCCGAAGTCATCACTGATATCCCTGTGGTGCATTCCTTAACATCCATGGTGATGGGAGAACTGGGCACGCCCGGACTTTTGTTGGAACAAGGCGCTGATGCCCATAATTTCCAACTACGCCCGTCTCAGGTCAGTGCTTTGCAAGGCGCAGGCCTGGTGATCTGGATGGGGGCGGAAATGACGCCATGGCTGGACCGTGCATTGAAAGCGGGCTCTGCCAAGGACGCTCTGGCGCTCCTGCATACCAAAGGCACGGTTATTCGCAGCTACGAAGACGCCGAGGAGGCGCATCAGACGGATGCGCAAGACGGATCAGAACAGCCCGCGCACGCCCTGCCCGTTCAACATCACACGGACACACATGATCACGGCGAGATTGATCCGCATGCGTGGCTCAACCCCGAAAATGCCGGTCTTTGGCTTGGGCTGATCAGTGATGCCCTGTCGCAAGTCGATCCCGGTAATTCAGTGACCTACCGCGCGAATGCATCGCTTGCATTGATCCGGATCCAAACCGCAAGCAAGGCGATTCAAGACCGGGTAGCTGCGCATGCGGGTCAGCCGATTGTCGTGGCCCACGACGCCTATGGGTATTTTGCGGATTACTTTAACCTCACCGTCGCGGCCAGTCTGGCCGAAGGCGATGCATCCGCCCCCGGTGCCGCCCACCTGTCCGAAGTTCGCGCCCTTCTTGAAGGCGGCCAGGTCAGGTGCATTTTTCCCGAAGCGGGCCGCGATCCGACCCCCGTCTTGTCATTGTCCGATGGCACTGGCGTTCGCATTGGACGAAATCTGGATCCAGAGGGGCAGCAATTGCCGGCGGGGCCAGATCTCTATCCTTCGCTCATGACCCATATGGGTGCCGCTATTGCCGATTGTCTGGAAGATGGTTGAGATCAGGCCCATCAATCTGCGCTTGACCCGGCAGGCAAACCCGTCAGGTTAGGCCTATGCCACCCATTCGTTCCTTTCCTGATGTGACCGCCGACATCGCCGCCCTTTTCGGCCTGTCGCGGCCTGCGGGGCAGTGCTTTGCCGCGATATGGCGGGCCGCGCAGCCCCCCAATGCAGATGATCTCAGCGCCAGTCTTGGGCTGTCGCGCTCCAACGTCTCGACGGCGTTGAAAGAACTGCGCGAATGGGGCTTGATCAACCGGGCGCGCAGACTTGATGACCGAAAGGAATACTTCACGGCCGCCCCCGATCCTTGGGACACATTGCGGGTGCTGATGGCGGGTCAGGCTCGGCGGCGGATCGCACCGGTCCTTGACCGGCTGCTGGAAACCGAGGCTGCAACCGGCGATGTGCGCATCGCCACGCTGCACAGTGTGTTAAGCGCTGTCGCGGCGCAGATGGAGGCGCTGGCAGCCTTAGAAGCCTCGGAACTTGCCGAGCAGTTTCAAAACAAAGACGCGGCAGGAGGTTCCGCCGCGCCCAAGAAGAAGAAAAAGAAAAAGAAGGGCTAGAGGCGTCTTACGTACCCATCAGCCCGGCCAGAAGGCAACGCCACATTTACTTGGCGTCGTCATCCTCATCATCGCCATCGTCATCCGGCAGGTTAAAGAAGCTGTCGGCATTCGAATAATCGGCTGGGGATTTTTCCTCTTCGCTGCGCGAAAGCGAAAAGTTCTCAAGACCTGCGATCGAGGATGGCATTTTTGATTCAGGCGGCATGCCAAGCGACTGCTCTGTCGACACCAGTTTGCGACGCTCATCATCCGACATCACTTCACCGTCGGCGTTCTTCTTGCGTGCGGCCTTTTGCACGGCGGCGTCCAGCTCGGTCTGACGGCACAGGCCCAACGCCACCGGATCAATCGGCGTAATGTTGTTGATGTTCCAATGCGTGCGCTCGCGGATCGTGGCGATGGTCGGCTTGGTCGTTCCAACCAGCTTGCCGATCTGGGCGTCGGCCAGTTCCGGGTGGAACTTGACCAGCCACAAGATTGCCGCCGGGCGGTCCTGACGCTTGGAAAGCGGTGTGTAACGCGGGCCACGGCGCTTTTCTTCTCCCACGGCAGAAGCGATGAATTTCAGCTTCATGCGGTAGGCGGGATCAGCTTGCGCCTTTTCAATCTCGCCGGCATCAAGCTGATTGTTGGCAATCGGGTCGAAACCCTTCACACCCATGGCGACATCACCATCAGCAATGCCTTGCACCTCAAGCTCATGCATCACGCAGAAATCGGCGATCTGCTTGAAGCTGAGCGTGGTGTTGTCCACCAGCCAGACGGCCGTGGCTTTGGCCATAAGCGGTTTGGTCATCGGATCTCTCCTTTACAAATCTCTCCCGTGCCGGGAAAACGGCTGCGGCCTTTTTGGCCGCCTTTCCTCGTTTTCGGGGAAGTTGGGGGGCTGTATAGTCGCCTTTGTCTGGGGAGAAAAGAGAAAATGCGTTGGTTGTGTCTTCTGGCCCTCATCGCCGCTCCGGCCTTCGCGGAAGGCGAAAAACCGGGGGATTTTGACTATTACGTTCTCTCACTCAGCTGGTCCCCCAGCTTTTGCGCGATTGAAGGGGACGCACGCAATGAAGATCAGTGTGATCCGCGCCACGACTTCAGCTTCACCCTACACGGGCTTTGGCCGCAAAATGAAACCGGCTGGCCAAGCTATTGCCGCAGCCGCGAACGCGATCCGTCGCGCACCGAGACCAATGCCATGCGCGATATCATGGGATCGGGCGGTCTGGCATGGCATCAGTGGAAGAAGCATGGCCGCTGCTCGGGCCTCAGCGCGCGGGAGTATTTCGAAGCCTCCCGCAACGCCTACAACCGCATCAATATCCCTGACGTTCTGGCGAACCTGAACCGCGACGTGCGCCTGCCCGCCGCTGTCGTCGAAGATGCGTTTGAAGAAGAAAATCCGGGCCTGACCGCGCCGATGATCACCATCACCTGCGGTGACGGCCGGATCCGCGAAGCGCGGATCTGCCTGACCCGC
>JBARVN010000184.1:0-26436 GCA_049646285.1 Albidovulum sp.
CTTGGACATTCCGCACATTCGGCAGAGCACCTACCTTTGCGTCCCAACTTCTGCGGCGATGGTACTCAGCTATTTCGGCGACAAAGCCGATCCCAAACAGCTTAAGTCATTGGCCGAAGCGTATAAACCGAAGAACCAGCGGAACAGAGATTTCACATATTGGCGCGATATGAATCACGCTTTGAAGAAACTAGGATATCGTTGGAAAATACAGGACTTCCCCAAGACCGACACTGGTTTCGCTTCTGGTTTGAACAAAATCAAACGACACCTTAGGCGGGGCATGCCAGTGTTGATTGATGTTCATCAAGATGCTGGACACACATTTGTGGTGATGGGATTTGATGACGCGCGGCAAGTCGTTTTTGTGCGAGATCCAAATCTCCCGAGAAATCGATCCCGGATACTCAGCTATGCAGCACTGCGAGATAGCTGGCACAACCATCGCTTTGGTCCACATCGAAGCGCATTTTTTGCCTATCCGAAAAAGTAGGGAGTGAGCATACGCTTTAGGCTTAACGCGGCCATCGACGGCCCCATTGATCTCCCTGCCCTGACAAGCGTGAGAAAAAGACTCACGGCCCATTGCCGACATTCGACCGGCGGCGAATTTAGTCAGCCGCTTTCCTGAAAGCTGCCGTTCATGCGACTTTCAGCATTTTGGATTGCTTCGATGGCTGCTACGCGGACCTTCCGGACCTTCGATGCATCGTCAACAAGGTCCGCTTTCGTTAACTTAACGCGTCGCTGAGATCTATTCGCGACCACCTTGGCAAGTCGTCAATGCGGGGCAACTCAAGCTCTTAAAGCGTGATATGAGGCGGACTGTATCTTCGGTTTCTCCAACAGGCCCGTCTACTGCGCAAATGTAGTCGCTATGGACTGCTAGCTGAATTAGAAACGTCTCTTCCCAACCTTCACTCACATCCAACATCTGTTCGGCAGAATAAAGGAGGTGATCGACGAAGGAGGTATACGCTCCCGCTTGATCAGACTGGATCAACTGACAGGCATCGTTGGGCTGCGCAAATTGCGGGAGGGTCGCTGCAAGGGCAAGGTGGGCGCGGTAGGCCTCGCGGGCAGACTGTGCCTTTTGCAGCCGATCTGCTTCGTCCAGTTGGAACTTCACACCAATCAGCGCGGCTACTGCAACCAGAGCAGTCACGGTCGCCGCTACCGCTTCAACCGAAGGCGCATGGCGTGATAGCCAACTCATACTGCGGGCATTTGTTGTGTCGCGCAGTGGATGCCGCCACCCATCTCGCCCAATGGGTCTACGTTCAGCGTGACAATCTCGCGGCCTGGAAAGTGTTTGACCAATGCATCAATCGCGATTTGATCTGCTTCACGATCCCCGAACTGGGCCGCGACGACACCGCCGTTGCAGACGTAGTAATTGGCATAGGAGGCCACAAAGTCGATGCTGTCGACCCGGCGACGCACCGGCTCCGGAATGACCTCCACCTCGAGGCCTTCTGCGACGATACGATCGTAGGTATCAACCGCCGCTGCATGAAACGGGTCAGACAAATCAAGGTCGTCCGGCAGATTGATCAACAAACGCCCTGGCCCGGTAAAGCGCGCAAGGCTGTCGATGTGATAGTCGGTGATATCTTCACCCCAAACGCCTTTCGACCAGATCATCCGATCAGCACCGTAGGCGCGCAACAGGCGGGTTTCGATCTCATCCCGCGAAAGCCCAGGATTACGATTGTCGTTCACCCAAGAACTTTCGTGGGCCAGCAGCAGTCCGTGACCATCTTGTTCTACGCCGCCCGCCTCGCCACGTAGGCCTGTCGGGAGAAGGTCCAGCCCAAGACGTTCGGTAACCTGTTGGGCGATCTGACTGTCGCGCGCATTGACCTGCTTTTCACCCCAACCGTTGAACTGGACATGACGAACAGCGATGCCGCCTTTTCCATCTATAACAAAAATTGGCCCTGCATCGCGACACCACAGATCTTCGGTCGGAACGTCCCAAAGCTCGACACGTTCTGACAGCATTCTGCGTGCGCCCGCGTGGTCAGCGCTTGCCGCCAGCATCGTGACCGGCTCAAATTCCGAGATGGTATTGGCGACATCCGCAATCGTTTGCTGCGCCATGTCTAGGAATACTGGATCGGGATGAACCCGCCGATTGACGGGCCATTGCATAAAGGTGCGTTGGTGCCGCGCTTCTTCCGGAGGGACATAGAAGCCATCACCCGATTGTGCAAAAGATGGCCCTGCCAATGTCATTGTACTCAAGGCTCCTATCCCGCCAATTACGGCTCTTCTTCTCATAGCGCTACGCCTTATCGTTCGGTGTTCAGTTGGCATCCATCTTGTCCTGCAAGTCTTCGAGATGTGCAATGAATTCCGTGCAGAAGGTGATCGAGACCTCTTCTGGATCATAAAACGCATTCGCCTCATCGCAGGATTCAACTTTTACCGTCACTTCTTGGGGCAGCTTAATGTCTGCGTTCATATTGAGCACTTCGGCTTCAAGCATCCGGTTTGCTATCCCGGCACCTTCACCATCCCCCGCGACGAACACCATCGGAACGCCCGCGACTTGGTTGTCCATTTCATCAAAGATCATGCCCCAGGCATTCTCCGCTTGTTCATATTCTGCCGGGCACCAATCAGCGCGATCTTCCGGAAGACCAAGTTCTTCGGCGAGATCCTCGCGCTCATCTGGGTTCGCACCGTAGAAGATACAGACGTGGTTATAATAACGCTGCTCATCGGGGCCATGCAGATCCCAATACTGAACCTCCTGCGTCTGCTCTGGATCGTTGATAAATCCAAAGGCGCTGTCATAGGCGATTGCGCGTGCTGCTTCTTCCTCAAAAAGCCAGTTCATCAGCAGAACTGACATCACATCCGCCGCGTCTTCCTCTTGCCCGAAGATGGGAACCTCCATCAGGTCGATGATCGCGTGGCCAAGCTCATGATAGAAGACCGACAGGATGTTCGCTTCGACAAATGCTTCCTTTGCTGTCGTTTCTTGGGCGTTCGCAGGGGCAAGGAACGTGACGGATAATGCGGCTGTGAGCAAAGGGAGGCGGTAGATGGTCTTACTTCCAATCTGGCAAACGTGACTTTCGCCTGATTTGATCTCTGATTTATGAAGCTCGGTCAATGATCGACTAATCCGTAGACATCGGAAATCGTGGCCGCCATTGGTCAGGGCGAGGTGTTTGACCGAGGTCGAGATTTTGCGGCTTGGCTCGGCCTCGTTCCGCGTCAGTTTAGCACTGGTGGGCGAACAATTCTTGGTCGGATCAGCAAGCGTGGCAACAGCTATCTACGGATGCTTTTGGTGCAGGCAGCCAATGTCATTTTGATGCGTCCCCACCGCTGGGATGCGATCGGCCTTGGCCCCTGGTTGCGCGGGGTTGTGAGCCGGATGCCGCACAACAAGGCTGCTGTCGCGCTGGCCAACAAACTGGCGCGCACTGCCTGGAGCGTTCTACGCCATGGAAAGACATACACGGTCGTCGGAGATGAGACTTTGAACGCGATCTGACGCGCCCGAAGTCACAACGAAGTTCGCGGAGGAGAACAGCTTGGAACGGAGACAATACGCCCCCAGAATCTGAGAGCCCAGATGGTCGTCATCGACCTGGTCACTAATGAGATCAAGGCGCGTGCGTAACCCAAAATGGCCACGGCCCGCGAGCCGATAAACAGGCCGGATACATATCAGCGACTACCGCCAGCCACGCCAATATCTCACTTGCGAACAGCAGCCGGTACATACATGTGGGCTCAAACCGGACCTGCGGCGTGGCAGCGTCGAGACTGAGTGGCTGGCAGCAGCAGCTGTCGAAGTCAGCCCATTACTGAAAGATCAAGTCGATCTCTGCTTTACTCAGCAGCTGCCACTGACCGGGTGCCATGTCATCAGGCAGTGAAAGACCGCCCAGACGTTCGCGGTGCAGCTCCTCGACATGGTTGCCGGTGGCCGCAAACATGCGGCGTACCTGATGGTACCGCCCCTCTGTGACAGTAATCAGGGCTTCAGTTTGCGAAACCACTTCCAGTTCAGCAGGCGTCAGCGGCTTGTGCTCACCATCCAGCATCAAATTGCCCGAGGCAAACAGGTCGCCTTCGGTGCCGTTGAGCGGGCGGGCCAGCTTGGCGCGATAGGTCTTTTCGACGTGGCGTTTGGGGCTGATGACCCGGTGCAGCAGATCGCCATCATCGGTCAACAACAAAAGACCCGACGTTTGCTTATCCAAACGGCCGATGGTTGAAATCGCCGGATTACGCCGTTTCCAGCGCTCGGGCAGGATGTCATAGACCAGTGCGCCGTCTTCCTTGTGCGAACAGGTCATGCCCAAAGGCTTGTTCAATAGGATGACCATGCCCGCCAGAGGATCGAGCATCTCTCCGTCGATCTCCATGCGGAGCGGCAAATCCGGAGTGATAGGGATGCGTCTGGTGACATCCAGAATCTCGGTCGCGTCAAGAGTGATACCGCCAGCCTTGGCCATTCGCGCCATTTCAGTGCGCGAGCCATAACCCATGGAGGACAGGAGCTTGTCGATGCGGGAGGTTGGACGCTTGAGCATCACTGTTGGTTCCTCAAGTAGCTTGAAAGGCGCGCGCAGCCCCTGGTCTGAGTGAAAGCGCGTCGGTCAATCTCCGTCGCAGCCGAATGGCTTTCCACCTGCTGACCACCTTTGTCATATTTCTTGCCAGAGCCGTGCCAACAGGCGGCATCTCGATCGCTGCTTTGCATCCTTCGCCCCCGATTTGATGTGCATGCCCGTTTCCTTGCCTAAAGTCCCATGATCCACATCACAAGATGACGCAGTATGTCTGTCTTTGGGTGCCGCCACACCAAACATGAATGACTGTTTCGAGGCCGCTTTTTTTTGCAGCGTCGAATACCCGGATAGGGCCACACATGATTGCGCCGAAAGACTGCGAACACGAATAAAACATTGTCAAACATCGTTGGTCTCAACGCAAATTGCACACCGCTGAGCTTGCGTGATCGCAATTGCTCCTCGGACTGGGCCGTTGTTTCCAAAAATCGCATAATGTGCGTCACTGGACAGCGATTTTGCATGGCTGGTTCCATACCGGTCCGACATCGGGTAAAATGGTGGAAAATCAAACCCCTGATGCGTTAGTCTTGGCAAAATTCGACTCGGAGCTTTACCGGCACACACTCAGAAGACTGCGCCTGATTTCTGCACAATATCTGGATATTGAATGTCATGAAGAAAATTTCCATCGTATCGCCGTGCTTCAACGAAGAAGACAATGTTGAAACCTGCTATGAGACGGTGAAGGCGATCTTTGAGCGCGATCTGCCGGGATATGAGCGTGAACATATCTTTGTCGACAATGCATCCTCTGACAAAACCGTTGAAATTCTGCGCGCCATTGCCGCCAAGGATCCTTGCGTGCGCGTCGTGGTTAATGCGCGTAACTTCGGTGTCTACCGGTCAACTTTCAACGGCCTTCGGCACGCATCGGGCGACGCAACCTTGTGTATGCTGCCGGTTGATCTGCAAGATCCGCCCGAATTGCTGCCCGATTTCGTAAAGCTTTGGGAAAGTGGCTATGATGTCGTGGCCGGTGCGCGATCCACCCGCGAAGAGGGTTTTGTGCTGCGCACTGCCCGCAAGACCTTTTACCGCATCGTCAATGCGCTGTCGGATTTTGAGCTTTCGCCGGATGTGGGCGAGTTTCAACTGATCGACCGCAAGGTTTTGAATGCGGTTCTAAGCCACAATGATCACTACCCCTATATTCGCGGCATCATCGCCTCGGTCGGCTTCAAGAAGGTGATCATTCCCTATACATGGAAGGCCCGCAAACGCGGGGTGTCCAAGCACAATCTGATGATGCTGATCGATCAGGCGCTAAACGCGATCTTTGCCTTCACCAAAGCACCGATGCGATTTTGTACCTTTGCAGGGATTGGCATTGCCGCCCTGTGCATGCTGTTTTCGATATTCTCGGTTGTCGCCTATTTCATGGGCATCGGTGACGCCCCGCGCGGGACAACGACCATCATCGTGTCGCTGTTTTTTCTGTCAGGCATTCAGCTTCTGTTCATTGGCATGTTGGGTGAATATATCACCGCAATCCACAATCAGGTGCGTGGGGGTCCGACGGTTATCGAAAGCGAGCTGATCAATCTAGAAGCAGGCACAAGCGCCACTATCACATCATTGGCCCCACGTAAGGCATGAGCATGATCCCATCTGCAACCGCCCGCATCGCCGGCATGGTGATCGGCCTTCTTGCGCCGCTTGTTCTGGCAGGTGCGATCTGGCTGCCATCGGTATTATCCGGCCCCTTTGCAGGGGCGGTGATTGGCCCGAAAGACCGGTGGGCGTGTTCAGCGCTGGCACTGGCGCTGTTTGTATTTGGCTATAGCCTGCGCCGCGGCACGGTTCTTTTTGGCATCATGGCGCTGGCCTTCCTGACCGGCGGTGCGGCCCAGCTTTACGTCACCGAACCCCTTTGGTTCCCAACCTTGCACCTCAAACCCCAAAACGGGCGTGAATGGCTGATGGCGACAATTATGGGTGCCGAGGCTTTGGTGGCCGTATGGGCGCTGTGGCGGCTGGATTTGCTAAAGCTTTGGTCAGAGGCGGCTTCGCGGCTGGGAACGGGCCGGATTTTGGTCTTTTTGGTGCTGACATTTGCGTTTTCTGTACCCATTTTGAACTATGTCTGGCGCGGCGCTGCAGTGGCCTATTTCGCGCATGTGGCGGCCGGATCCATATTGATCCTCGCGCATCTGGCGCTGTTGATCGCGATGAGCCAGGTGCCAAGCCCGGTCAGTGCGCAACACCGGATCGTGCCGCTGGTTCCTGCGGTCTTTGCTGTGCTCGCCAGCCTTGCGTTGACACTCTTCGCGTTCGACCGTTTGCCACATGTCGAGGATGAAGTTGCCTATCTCTTTCAGGCCCGCACCTTCGCAAGCGGTGCGCTGACACTGCCCGCCCCACCGGACGCCGCGCAATCGGGACTGGAATACTACCTTTTGACGATCACGGACGGGCGTTGGTATTCCGCCACCCTGCCCGGCTGGCCGGCCTTTCTTGCACTCGGTGCCGTTCTTGGCTTGCCGTGGTTGATCAATCCACTTCTGGCTGGTGTCGCCGTGATGCTGTCTTACGCGATTGCACGCCACAAAATCGGCCGCGACCAGGCAGACCTTGTGGCCCTGATGACGGCATCATCACCGTGGTTTCTGGCCGCAGGCGGATCGCTCATGCCGCATATGTTTACGCTGGTGCTGATGCTTGGGGCCTGGTGGCTGATTTTGCGCGCGCCGATCGGCGGCAAACGGACCGTGCGGCGCCTGTTCCTTGCCGGTTTGGCTATGGGGTGGATCTTTGCCTCTCGTCCGCTTGACGGTGTCGTCATCGGCGGCACGACTGGTCTGTGGTTGCTGCTCGGTGCCGGGGCTGGCCACCGGATCACGAGGATACTGCCATATACGGCAGGCGCAGTCGTGACCGGCGGGTTGTTGCTGCTTTATAACTACCAGATCACCGGATCGCCGCTGACCTTGCCGTTAAGCGCCTATCTTGATGCACATTGGGCGCAAGGTGCCAATGCCTATGGATTTGGGCCAGAGATCGGCCCACCGGGGGGCTGGCAGATGCTGGATCTTTGGGTTGGCCATTCCGCTCTCGAAGCGGTGTTGAACGTCGCCAACCTGACCGTCAGCCTTCAGTTGGAGCTGTTGGGCTGGTCGATCGGATCGCTGGCGCTGATCTTTGCCTTCTTCTTGTGGCAAAAAGACAAGTCAGGCTTTGATTTGGCCATGATTATCGTGATCTTTGTCGTCGTCCTGTCGATGGCACTTTACTGGTTCGCCGACAGTTACTATTTCGGGCCGCGCTATTGGTTCTTGGCGGTGTTTCCGTTCCTCTACCTCAGTGCGCGCGGCTATGATGCGCTGCGCAGGCTCTTTCCGGGCGAGAATGAGCAAGGCATCGTCAGGATTGATTCCATTCTTGGCCTATGTTGTCTCTTTGGGCTTTTGGTCTTCACCCCGTGGCGCGGTGTTGTGAAATATCATGAATACGGAAACTTTCATTCCGCCTATCGCCAAGATGCCGAAGACG
This sequence comes from Albidovulum sp., assembly GCA_049646285.1. Lineage (GTDB taxonomy): Bacteria > Pseudomonadota > Alphaproteobacteria > Rhodobacterales > Rhodobacteraceae > Albidovulum. Next base: position 8,091 of record JBARVN010000184.1, read on the forward strand.
GACGCTTTGGCAATAAAGTGGTTATCCTGAGCGAGACCGGCGACGAAGGCAGCGCCTTTGTGCTGAACGACCCGTGGCTAAGCGATCCCGACAAACCGATCTTCTTGCACGACAGTGGCAATCTGGATGACGCAGCCCTGGCCGCCGCATTTCCCGGCCGCGAAGTGCTGCGCTATAAATCAGACTGGACGCGTCGTGACCCGCCAAAGTGATCGCTGCGGTTAACCGCAGCTGCCCCAATCGGTCACCGTGAAATAACTGGGATTGAAGACTTCTGCATTGTGCACCCATGTGACGCTGTCGCTGTCATATCGGTTGATGTATTCCCAGACAGTCTTGCCTGCGGACGTTACTTCAAATGCGCGGCCGGACTGCGCCTCGGTAATCATCAGGTTGCCGTTTTCACGCAGCTGATGGGTTGAGCGTTCTGGCGAATACATGAACTGATCCTCACGCCCGCCGTAAAGCGTGACGGCCTGATCGGTTGCCGGATCAATCTGCCAGATGCGACTGCCACCGCCCCGCGTGCCATCGAGGCTTTCGTCAGAATGGTTGTCAAAGACGGTGATCATGCCGCCGGGTTGAAAATCCGGGTCGTGCTGGCGAATGAACGGGCCGATTTTGAGCCATTTGATGGTGGTCACAGCCGGATCGGTGACCACAATCATATTGCGGTTGCGCAACGAAAGCATCAGATCGCCCGCCTCAAACATCGGGAAATCCGGCGCAAGTGCTGCTGACAGTTCTTCCACCTCATTAAGGTGGAATTCCCCCGGAACCCGAGTTTTGAACGTGCCGGTCGAGGTCATCAATGCTTGCAGATCATTTTCGATAAACAGCTCTGTCAACGCCTTTTCAAAGACCTTTTCACCGTCGGCGGTGTATTTGAACACCAGATCTTCCCAATAGGGACCGGAGAAGGGCCATGCGACCTGATTGCTGGGCTTTTCAACGCGCTGCCCGCCTGACACGACGACACCACCATCGGCCAGCCAGTTTGGTGAATGGTGGTTCACAATCCCTGGTGTGGTCCAAACCGGTTTGCCGCAGCGATCCAGACGCGCCATGCCGCCGCTTTCGAAGCTGAATACGATATCGCCTGAGGGCGTGATGATCGTGCCATGGGTGATCGCGTTCCAATCGGTCGCCGGGTTGTCGCGAAAGAATGACGCGTCGGGAAACAGGGCTTTGGCGCTGAGTTCCCAGTCATTCAACACGGTGCCGTCGCGCTGCATCAGCTGCACCCGGTTGTTGCCGTTGATGAAGCCCGACAGCAAGATCAGATCGTCGCCACCGATCTCATTGATCGTCACGCCTTGGCCGGGATATTTGGCCGGGCGCAGGAAATGGATAGGCTCGGTGCCGCGCAGGTTGGGCAGTTCTTCCACCAATGTCTTGGCCTGATCGAGCGATCCCCAGACTGCCCGGTAGGCTACGTTTTCACGCACGGTCGAATAGATGCCCGCAGTAAAGCTGCCGCCAATGACAAGAGCGCCTGCGCCGAGGTAGAAAAAGAGTTTTGACTTATCCATGATCCTGCCTATCGAAAAACTGTGTTCGGTCCGACGCGCGGACCCTTGTTAATCCTTGCGCCCCAAAAGCCGTTTGATCGGCGGGACAATATCAATCACCACCCGTTCGCCGGTTTTGGCCCCGTGCCCATAGATCACCCGTCGCGGTGTGACATAGATCGAAGCGCCCGTATCGACGGGCAGCTGCGTGGCCCCATGCGCCTGATAAAGCGCCATGTCGGGGATATAGAGCCCGTAGCCATCCAGACTGTCAAAGAGCGTGCCATCCGCCTCGGTCGCCTGATCGATCGGTTTGAGGATATAGTTGATCACCTGACCTTCGGGCTTGTCGAATTCGGAATAATACCACCAGACAAGCGGCGCTCCGTAAAAGTGATCCTTGGGATCGTCCTCGCCGTAGGTGATTGGAAAGAGCTTACCCAAGAGCACATGGGCCACGTCCAGCGCGCTTTGATCAAAGCCCCTGAAACGGTCGCCATCGCCGCGCGGGTTGCGTTCAAAAATCGGGCCTTCGGTGGTGACATGCTGGCCTATTTCCCGTTCAAACCCGTGCATCTTCATCTCTCCAGGCCATGAAAGCCAAGTGGAAAGGATCAGCAGCGCCGTCGCCGCGCCGCGAAGAGGCATTGCAAAGCGCGCGTCCGACCAAAGTTGCGAGCGGTACATGATTACCAAAGGCGGAATCATTGCAGGGATGAAATGGTGCAACAGCACACGGTAGGCCTGAAAGTAGAAAAAGAGGAAGTAGCCCAAGGTCACCAGCGTCAGCGCGCGGGCAAGCCGGTCCTGCATTGGCCATGTCAGCAAGAAAAGCGCGGGCAAGATACCCGCAGGCACAGCCCAAAAGCCAAAGCGGCTGAAATCTGCGAAGGTCACGAAGCGCAGGCGGGTGATGATATTGCCCGCCCCGAACTCATCTCCGGGAAAGGGCAAGCCAATCGCGCCGATAAGTTTCGGCAAGATCACCGAGATGAAGCCCGCAACCAGAACGATGCCGGCAGATACGAAAAGCCGCACCCAGGGAATCGGCCGCAAGACAAGGAACACCGCGGCAGGCCACATCAACAGCCACAGGCCACCCGTCGGGATCACCAGATGGGTCATGATGCCGGTGGCCAGCATCAGCCAACGCCGGTCTTCGACAAAGAAAAGCGCGTAGCCAAGGAAGGCGATCAACGCCAGCGTTTCGCGCGCGGCAGGCATTGGGCTGTCACCGAAATAGACGTGGTAGCCACCCGAATAGACGTTTGAAAGCACGTAGAGCAGCAAAGCTGCCACGATCAGCGCGTGATCAAGCGGGCGCAGGGCCGCGGCCGCCTCCCGGCCTGTGCGGATCAGTTGTGTCAAGAGCGGGTAAAGGATTGCCAGATACATCAAAAGCGGCGCGCGCACGGAATATTCCGTTTCACCCCATAGGCGCACGAACCAGCTTTCAGGGGCCACAAAAAGCACCATGGTCAGGCCGGGCGCATTGCGGATCGGACCTGCTTCGGGTGTCCAGAAGGGCCAAAGCTCGGCCACGTAAAGCCGTGCGAATTGCAAGGAGCCCGAGCCATCGCCAGTAAAGTTTTCCCAATAAAATTTGGGTGCGAAGACCACGAGACACAGCCAGAACAGCCCAAGCGCCACCCATAGATCAACGCCCTGCCCGTCCAACCGCAATCGGCTTTGTTGGCCTGAGGCAAGACGCAGCCCGGCAATCGCCAGCGCGCCGAGATTGATCGCCAAAAGCAGCCAGAGATATCCGGTGCCCTTGGCCACGATGCCCGTCATCAGCTGAAAGAGCGTGGTGACAAGGATGTGCACCAAAATCGTGATCGCGAGGCCGGATATCAGCCAGGCAGCGGCGTGTTTGGTGCGCCCATACACGGCCGACAACACAAGTCCCGGCCCCAGCAACAAAAAGCAGGTTGCCAATGTGACAGCTGGCGTGATGAGGTAGAGTTGCACCGCATGGGACGCAATCCAATAGGGGCTGGTCCCCAGACCCAGATCCCATTGCATCAACGTATCGCGCAACGTTCCAAGACCGGCCCAGACCACCACGACGGATCCCAACAGCACCAGCGCCAGCGCCACCATCTGCCGCGACAAGGGGCGATTTCCGGTCATGTCCTGCATTTTCTTAGTTCCCCTTCCGACGGCCAAAGGGCAAGGCCCCGGTCAAGACATAGGACACGAGCACAAAGGCGATCATCGCCATCGGCAGCACCAGCACCGCTTGCGCCCAAAGCGCCGGCAACCCGGCCTTCAGCATCATCGCAAGCGCGACTGCGTTAATGACGTATAACAAGCTATAGGCCAAAGCATAAAGCGGCAAACGCTTGAAGCCTTCAGCCCCAAACACCAACCGCGCATGGGTGCCGTAGTTCCAGATAACACCCATAACGTATGATACCGCCAGTGCGGGTTGTGGCGGCAGACCGGCCCAGATCAACACCGCATAGGCCGCAAAGCCAAAGGCTGTGTTCAGCACGCCGACCGCCAGAAACTTGATGAAGCGCCAAAGGCCGGGGCGCGATTGCAAGGCCAGGATCATAGCTTCACCCCTTCGGCGAGCAACAGCGCACGAATGCCGCTTTCCATATCATGGCCGGGGCGAAAGCCGACCTCATTCGTCAGCCGCGCTACATCCGCTTCGATCCGGTCCGGGTCATTTTTGGGCCGCATGCGGGTGCCCAGCCGGATCAGATCGGCGCGATCCATCATGCGGGCCAGCGTCTGGATCATATCGCGCACGGGAACCGCGCGGCCAGAACCGACATTGACCGCCCCTTCCACAGGTGAGCGCAAGAGCGCCGCCAATGCAGCACCAATATCTGCGCTATGCAAAAAGTCACGCTCTTGCAGGCCGTCGGTGCACGCAACTTCTTGCTTTGCCTTCAGGCCTTGGATCAGATCACCGAAAAGCCGGCCTTTCGGTTCGCCCGGACCGTAGCAAAAGAAGGGCCGCGCCCAGGCAAGAGACAGTCCCAGCGGCGCAGCAGCGGCAAGGGCCGACATCCCCGTGGCCGCCTTGGCCGCCCCATAAAGCGTTGCAGGTTTCAAATCCGAAGACTCGCAAAGCGCGCCCTTCCCCGCCCAGTCATATTCCGCGCAACTGCCGACCATAACCGCACGTTGGCCGCCCTGCTCGGCAAAGGCCTTGAGCAGCCGCAAGCTGGCCCCCACCCAATCGAGATTGGCAGAGGAGGACCAACGATCTGGCCCGTCATGCCAGGCCAGATGAATCAGATGATCAGGGCGCGCGCGCAAAACCACCCCTTCGGGATCCGTCAACACATCACCAATCATCGCACCGGGCTGCCGCGACACGGCGATCACGTCATAACCAAGGGCCTCCAACGGCCCGCGCAGGTGCCGCCCGATCAGACCGGTGGCCCCTGTCAGCAAGACCCGCCCTGCGGTGATGTCGCAACCCGCTGTCATGCAGTGACTTTGATCGCCGGAACTGCGGTGACATAGCGGGTTCCACCCTCGCGCAGATCTGAAAGCTGGGCGATCACCTCGGTTTTCAGGTTCCACGGCAAGATCAGCACAAAATCGGGCTGGCGATTGCGCAGTTCATCCACGTCAAAGACCGGAATGCGGCTACCGGGCAAAAGTGTGTTTTGCTTGGCCGGATTGCGGTCAACGCAATAGGCCACCAGATCGGGGCCAATGCCACAAAAGTTCAAAAGCGTATTGCCCTTGGCCGCAGCGCCGTAAGCGGCGACCAGTTTGCCTTCGGCCTTCGCGCCTTCAAGAAACGCCATTAGACCGGTGCGCACGGCTTCAACCCGCTCTGAAAACCCTTGATAGCCTTCGATGCGGTCGAATTTTGCAGCCGCCTCGTCGGCGCGCACTTTGGCCACGCCCGCGGCCACCGGGAGGCTTGCATCTGCGCGGCACGCATAGACGCGCAGCGATCCGCCATGGGTGGTCAGCTCTTCGACATCGAACACCCGCAGGCCTTTGGACGCAAACACTTTTTCAACCGCCAGAAGCGACAGGTAGGAATAGTGTTCATGATAGATCGTATCAAACTGCACTTCTTGGATCAGGCGCAACAGATGCGGAAATTCGACAGTATAGATCGCATCACCGGTCAACAGCTTGGCCACACCCGCGACGAAATCATTGATGTCAGGCACATGGGCCAGCACGTTGGCCGAACAGATCAGATCGGGGCGCTTGCCCTGATCATAAAGCGCGGTCGCAACCTTTTCCCCAAAGAATTCCACCAACGTCGGAACCCCGGCCTTTTCGGCGGCGGCAGCGACCGAACCTGATGGTTCCACGCCAAGCACCGGCACCCCGGCCGCCACGAAGTTTTTCAGCAAGTAGCCGTCATTCGAGGCGATTTCGACGACAAGACTTTCAGCCCCGAGGTTAAGCCGCGTTGTCATCATCTCCGCATAGCGGCGCGCATGCTCCAGCCAACTTTCCGAAAAGGATGAGAAATAGGCGTAATCCTCGGTAAAGATCTTGTCAGCCGGGACATCTTCATCAAGCTGCACCAGCCAACACGCCTCACACACGCGGGTGTGCAACGTGTATTTCGGCTCAGGCTCATCAATCTTATCCATCGGCACATAGGAATTGGCCACGGCAGAAAGCCCCAGATCAACCAAGGTCATGGGCATTTCAGTGCCGCAGTGGCGGCATTTGGGATGGCTTGTCACGCAGAGTTCTCCAAAGTCATTTCGGTCCAAATATTTGTACAGATTACCAGATCTTCCACGGCGCCTGACCGGTGGCCCAATGCGCCTCCAGCTCTTGGCGTTCACGGATCGTATCCATCGGCTGCCAGAAGCCGCGATGTTCAAAGGCCATCAATTGGCCTTCGGACGCCAGCGATGCAAGCGGCGCACGTTCCCAGATGGTGGCATCGTCTTCAAGATGTCTTGCCACCTTGGGCGACAACACGAAATACCCACCATTGATGACACCACCATCACCGTCCGGCTTTTCGGAAAACTCCGTGACGCGACCGTCTTGGATGTCTAACCGGCCAAAGCGCGCGGCGGGCGGCACAGCCGTTACCGTGGCGTCCTTGCCGTGGGATTTGTGGAAGGCCAAAAGGCTTGTAACATCGATATCGCCGACGCCGTCACCATAAGTCATGCAAAACGCTTCTTCATCTTTCAAAAGCGGCATCACCCGGCGCAAGCGCCCACCCGTCATGCTGTCTTGTCCGGTATCGACCAGCGTCACGCGCCAAGGTTCGCTTTGGTTTGAGATAATCTCGGCATTGCCGGTGCGCAGATCAAAAGTCACGTCCGATCCGTGCAGATAATAGTTCGCGAAATATTCCTTGATCGCATAACCCTTATAGCCACAGCAGACCACAAAATCGGTAATCCCATGCGTCGCATAGATTTTCATGATGTGCCACAGGATCGGCCGGCCACCAATTTCGACCATAGGTTTGGGGATGCGCACAGTCTCTTCTGCCAGACGTGTGCCGAGGCCACCCGCAAGTAAAACGCATTTCATTTATAATATCTCCTTGCCGCACAATACCGATCCGAGCTGCGGTCCAACGCCACCCCGGATACACCAACTTGGCCGGAGAGCACATAAAATCCCCTCCGCCGCCATAATTTCCCCCATAGCTCGGGGTAGCACAAAGGCCCCGGCTTCGCTACTGCTATGGCCAGCTTCAGGGCTTTCGTCCTGCAAAAGACGACCCGAATTTCAGAAGGAAGACACAGACCATGAATATCTTGCTTATTGGGCATCGCGGCTATATCGGGCCGGTTGCGGCGCGCCATCTTCAACGCGCCCTGCCCGGCGTCAAAGTGCACGGAATTGATGCAAACTGGTTTGACGGTTCCGAAATTGCCGCGTTTCCCGACGACGCGTTTGCCAGCCAGCGCCAAGGTGATGTGCGCGATCTGACGGCTGCGGATTTCGCGGGTATGGATGCGGTTGTAGCCCTTGCCGCCGTGTCCAATGACCCGATCGGCAAAGAGTTCGAACACGCGACGGCCGACATCAATTCCAACGCCGTTCTTAAAGCCGCGATCAGTGCGCGCGAGGCCGGTGTGCGCCGCTTTGTCTTCGCCAGCTCGTGCTCCATGTACGGTGCCGGGTCGGACAGCCTGCGCAAAGAAGATGATACGCTGAACCCTCTCACCGCTTATGCGCGCTCGAAAGTGGCGACCGAAGAAGGGTTGCGCGGGCTTTCGACCGACACGTTCATGATCACCAGCCTGCGTTTCTCCACCGCCTGCGGCGCCAGCCCAATGCTCCGCTTGGATCTGGTTTTGAACGATTTCGTCGCCACAGCCCTTCAGACCGGCAAGATCGAAGTGTTGTCCGACGGCTCGCCCTGGCGCCCGCTGATCCATGTTGAAGACATGTCGCGCGCTATCGAATGGGCCGTCACCCGTGACGGCGACACCTTGGTCGAGGTCAATGTCGGATCTCAGGACTGGACCTGGCAGATCGGTCAACTGGCCGAAGAGGTCGCGGCAGAACTGGGCGGTGTGGCCGTTGAGATCAACCGGGATGCCGCCCCCGATAACCGGTCTTACCGCGTTGATTTTTCCCGGTTCGCCAGCCTTGCCCCGAACCACCAGCCCACCAAGAATTTTGCCGAGGCTGTGGCCGAACTGGCCAGTCTGGTCCGCGATGCGAATTTCGAGGGGGCGGCGGTGCGCGGATCGCGCTTTATCCGCCTGAACATCTTGCGCGATCATGTGCGCGAAGGTCGTCTGGACGGCGATCTGCGCTGGCAGGCCAGCTGAACCCAGCCCCTGTCGCACACATTGCCCCTGCGCCGACCGGTCCAATTCAAAACGGATCCCGGCGCGGGGGACAAAACGATCCATACTCATACTCAAACTCAAACTCATTTCGACCACCGCAGGTTCGGTGCAATTCAGGCTTCGCGGTCCGCGTGTTCGCCCACCCTATCGACAGGATCAGCGTGACGAATCGCATCAAACCGCGCCTTGGCTCATACCACAAGACTGTTATTCCGGCCCATTAGGGCACTGTTTACAGACGAAATTAGGTGCTACTGTCTGCTTAGTTGCGAAAATGTGGGTGTATTGGGTGGTTTGATGCAAAAAATACTGTTTTCAAGAATTGAGTTCTGGATTGTCCTTTTGCTCTTTGTGATCGGTCTGTTTGGAATGGTCGGCTTTGGCTATGCCGTATTGGACGCAGAGCGTGAAAACGGGCGGTTTGGGAGGGTCAGCGATGCGGCCTTAGCCATTGCTGAAATACCCGATACAATCAAAACATTGTCCAAAGGCACAAGGGTTATGACCGCTTTTGCCCCAGATCGGTTTGGCGACAAACCATCGGGCTGGACCTTTATGGAAGGTGCGCCAAGGCCGGATGGCTACGTGCTCTTGTCGCGCTACAACGGTGACAAACGCCGCCATGTCGTCGAATTGGTCGACCTGTCCGACGGCAGTATCAAGCACAGTTGGGAACCAAATGCTGACACCCTTCTGGCCGGAACGCCCCGCGACTCGCGTATCGCGTCCTACCCAAACTGGACAACCCCATACTATCGCGTGATCCACCCCTATCTGTCCGAATCCGGACAATTGATCACCAAGGATCACCAATCTTATCTCTATGCGCTGGACAGTTGCTCACAAGAAATCTGGGGGCAGGAAACCGCGCTGATGCACCATTCCACTGAAAGTGACGGTGAAGGTGGGTATTGGGTGCCAAGCTACATCGACCCTACGCGGCTGGAACGGGTGGAGCCTGATTTCGTTGAGGATGCGTTGGCACATATAGGCCCTGACGGCGAAATTCTGTACACCAAATCATTGGCATGGATGTTCATCCAACACGGGCTGGAATACGCGCTTTTCACAGCCGGCAGCTATCAAAAGGACCCTATTCATCTAAATGACATCCAGCCAGTGTTGAAGGATGGCCCCTACTGGAAAAAGGGCGATCTGTTCTTGTCATTCCGCCATCAGTCGATGATCATGCTCTACCGTCCGTCGACAGATGAAATCATCTGGCAACGTCAGGGCCCATGGCTCGCGCAGCATGACGTAGACATCCTTGATGATACGCGCATTGCCGTGTTCAATAACCGCGCCTACGACAAGGGCACTGGTGCGCGCGTGTACGGCACCAATCAGATCACAGTTTATGACTTCGCAACAGACAGCATCACCCAGCCTTGGGCCGCCGCGATGGAACGCTCTGACGTCAAGACACTGTTTGAAGGGCTATTCACAGTGCTTCCCGAAAATGGGCTGATGGTCGAAGAAGAGAACTCGGGCCGGTTGCTGTTTGTCACCAAAACTGGCGAGACAATGGCAGAGTTCGTCAACACTGCCGCCGACGGTCGTGCGTACCGGCTGGGGTGGAGCCGTTATATGACCCGCGAAGATGGGGACCGTGCATTGGGGAACCTTGGTGCATGCGGCACGTGACGCATCACTCTGCCGGGCTCGGCACCGTTTTAACCCAAGGATGCGAGCGCGGGAAAGTTTTCAAGCAGCCAGTAGGAAAACTGGCTGAAACCGCCCGTCAGCATCAATAGACCGATGGTCCATAAAAGCAGTCCCATGACCCGTTCGATGCGGGTCATGTGGCGCTTGAAGAAGGCCATCAGCCCCTTGAGGCGCGGGAAGAACGCGGCGACCGCCAGGAAGGGTATACCAAGCCCGATGGCATAGATCGCCAGAAGCCCGGTGCCCCGCCCCACAGACCCGCCATCCGCAGCAAGTGCCAGGATCATACCCAATTGCGGTCCGATGCATGGCGTCCAGCCGAAGGCAAAAGCCAGCCCTAAAAGGTAGGCTCCAAGCGCCGAGCCACCCTGATCGCCTGCATCCATCCGCGCCTCACGGTCCAGGAAGGGAATGCGGAAGATGCCCAGAAAATGCGCGCCGAACACCATCACCACAACGCCGGCGATTGTTCCGAACCACTCTTGATTGCGCAAGAAGAACTGGCCGAAAAGCGAGGCCGTGAAGCCAAGGAACAAAAATACCGTTGAAAGCCCGAGAACGAAGAACACCGCTGCCAGCATCGTGCGTCGCCGTGCCGCGGCCTCTTCCATCTGCCCCATGCTGATCCCGCCCATATAGGCAAGATAGGGCGGCACAATCGGCAAGACACAGGGGCTGAGAAAGGACAAAAGCCCCGCAATCAGCGCGATAAGTGCGGCGAGGGCAAACCCCGCATCCATGATGCCTGTTTCAATCATGGCCCAGCCTTAGCCGAAGGATTTGGCGCCGTCACGCAGCTTTCCCTCACGCCCCCTCACAATGCTGTAGGTTTTCGTTTCATAAGCCGAGCGGAACACGGCTTTGACCCTCGGGATCATATGAGAAAATCTATACACCGGGGCCGTAAGAAACGAAAAAGCGCGCAGGCCAAGCCCACGCGCTATTTCAGTGTTTCTGGTCTGGATCAGCGGCCGAGCGACCACCAGCCCTTTCGTTTGGGTTTGGTAGCTTCTGCGGCGGGTTTCGGGGCCGCAGCTGCGGGTTCCACCATTGCAGGTTCCGGTGCGGGTGCCGGTGCCGGATCTGCGACCGGAGCGACGGCAACCGGTGCCGCCGGGCTAGAATCCGGGGCTGCAGCCTCGACGGCGGCCTTTGCAGGTGCCTTGCGGGTGCGTGGTTTTGCCGGAGCCCTTTTGGGCTTGGCGGGTGCTGCGTCAGGTTCAGCCGCAGGCTCTGCCGCGGCAGCAACGTCATCGCTTGCCGGTTTGGCCTTGGTGCGCGCGGTCGAGGTCCGTGTCCGCTTGGGCTTGGCCGGGGGCTCAGTTGCCTCTACAGGGGCAGCCTCTGCCTCAACAGGGGTTGCCACTTCCGTCACCACCTCGGCTGCAACAGCAGTGTCAGCGGCTGGCGCCTTTGGCGTTCTCGACCGGGACCGGCTGCGCGACTTAGGCTTGGGTGCGGCTTCGTCTGGCTCAGCCGCTTCACTGCTTGCAACAACGTCGGCGCCTTCAGATACGGCATCTGCAGGGGCGCCCGCGTCGCCATTCGCGTCGTCAGCTTGCACACCTTCACCATTTGCATTGCCGGATTTCCGACGACGCCGACGACGCCGCTTTTTCTTGCGCCCCGGTTCCCCTTCAGCGCCCGTGCCATTGGCCGAGGACACATCTGCCGCGTTGTCTTCGGCTTCCTCGTCTTCATCGGCAACATCATCAACGTCATCGTCGATCTCTGCCATGCGCAGCGCATCAACCGAAACCACCGGAAATGCCACATCCGGTACGGTGCGCAGCGCAGTCTTAAACTTCTCGATGGTGAAATCCGGGCTGATCATAATCGGATCGGCCTCAATCCGCACCGACATGCCGTAGCGTGCCTCGATGCTCGCCACATGTTCGCGTTTTTGGTTGATGAGGAAGTTGACCACGGCCACAGGGGCCTTCAACAGCACCTCGCGTGAGCGTTTGCGGGTGCCTTCCTCTTCCAGCTGGCGCAGGACCGAAAGCGCCAGACTGTCATCTGAGCGGATGATGCCGGTGCCGTGGCAATGCGAACAAGGCGCGGTTGAGGCTTCCAACATACCCGGGCGCAGGCGCTGCCGGCTCATCTCCATCAGGCCAAAGCCTGAGATGCGGCCCACCTGAATGCGGGCACGGTCGGTTTTCAACTTGTCCTTCAGACGCTTTTCGACGGCAGCGTTGTTCTTTCGCTCTTCCATATCGATAAAGTCGATGACGATCAGGCCAGCAAGGTCGCGCAGGCGCAACTGACGTGCGACTTCTTCGGCGGCCTCAAGGTTGGTCTTGGTCGCGGTATCCTCGATCGAGCCTTCTTTGGTGGCGCGGCCCGAGTTCACATCAATGGCCACCAGCGCCTCGGTCACGCCGATAACGATATAGCCACCCGAGCGAAGTTGCACCGTCGGGTTGAACATAGCAGCCAGATAGCTTTCCACCTGAAAGCGCGCGAACAAGGGCAGACCTTCATGGTAGTGCTTCACGTTCTTGGCGTGGGACGGCATGATCATTTTCATGAAGTCCTTGGCAGCACGGTAGCCCGCCTCGCCTTCCACCAGCACTTCGTCGATGTCTTTGTTGTAAAGATCGCGGATCGTGCGCTTGATCAGATCGCCTTCTTCGTAGATCGGCGCAGGTGCGATAGATTTGAGCGTCAGATCCCGGATCTGTTCCCAAAGCCTGAGAAGATATTCGTAATCGCGCTTGATCTCGGATTTGGTGCGCTGCGAACCTGCGGTGCGGATGATGAGACCAGCGCCTTCGGGCACCACGATCTCATTGGCGATTTCCTTAAGCTTCTTGCGGTCAGCGGCATTGGTGATCTTGCGGCTGATGCCGCCGCCACGGGCGGTGTTGGGCATCAAGACGCAGTAACGGCCAGCAAGGCTGAGATAGGTGGTCAGCGCTGCGCCTTTGTTGCCGCGTTCCTCCTTGACGACCTGCACCAGCATGATCTGGCGAACCTTGACCACTTCCTGGATCTTGTAGCGCCGCGGCCGGGGTTTGCGCGGCTGGCGGATTTCCTCGCTCACATCCTCATCTGCGACGGATTCAATATCCTCGTCGGTGTCTGAGGCATGGTCGGCCGCAACATAGGGCGCTTCGGCATCATCATCCGTCTCGGCATCGGTTGCCTCTGTCGGGGCCTCTGCTTCGGCAACCTCAGGCTGGACCACCTCTGGCTGTGCATCTGCCGGGCTGGCGTCGGCTTGCGGCGCGACCGCCGGTTGGTCTTCTCCGTCACTGCCTCCCAGATCGACAACAGCCATTCCGGGAATGTCATCACTTGTGGCAATCGCATCGTCCTGGCGCGCCTTTTCGGCACGCGGTGCCGGGCGGCCACGGCGGCGACCACGGGGTTGTTGCTGTTCTTCTTCTTCCTGAGCTTCGGCATAGGCGCGTTCTTCGGCCAGCAGCGCCAGACGGTCAGCTACCGGGATCTGATAGTAATCAGGATGGATTTCCGAGAAGGCCAGAAACCCGTGGCGATTGCCGCCATAGTCGACAAACGCCGCCTGCAGCGAAGGTTCGACCCGGGTAATTTTGGCGAGATAGATATTGCCAGCTAGCTGGCGTTTGTTGATGGTTTCAAAGTCAAATTCCTCAACTTTGTTTCCGTCAACCACCACAACGCGGGTTTCTTCCGCGTGGGTGGCATCGATGAGCATTTTCTTGGCCATGTAATCTTTCCGAACCCCAAAAGGCATCGCCCTCTTGCGAGGGTTGTGTACCGGACGGGTTCAATTGCTAATGCGAGGGGTGGCGCGGAACATAGCGCGGCAGCGACCAATGGCCTGCCAATCTTCCGCTGCTCTGCCTTCACGCGTTTCATCGCGGTTCTGTCCCGGACGCCTTGCGGCGCCCATCTCTGGCCCCGATCCGTGTTAGGGAGAAAGGGCATATGTGCGGTCTTGCGACCATTCCGCCTGTCAATCCGCGACCGGGGTTTTGAACCCGGCAGGGTGGGTGACAGCAAATCTGATTGGCCGGACGCGCCCGTAAAAGGCACAGTGACCCGACGTTCTTTGACCTTAGCTGGGAATGCCGGGCAAAGACAATGGCCAATTTCCCCGGCGCGGTGCATCTGTGATGTCAGATATGTCGCGCAGCCACGTGGCCCTGCCGGTCTGATGCGGCAAAGCAAGGCGGGTTCAGACCCACCTTGCCATTGCTGCGTTTAAAGATAGTCTGCCCGCTGCAGCGTATATTTCGCCATTTTTTCGTTCAAGGTTCGCCGCGGAAGGCACAGCTCTTCCATCACGGCAGTGATCGAGCCTTTGTGCCGACGCATCGTGTTGTCGATCAGCATTTTCTCAAAACTTTCGACATAATCTTTCAGCGGCTTGCCTTCGGTCGTCATGGCTGCCGGGCCGACCTCTTCATTCTCGGACATCAGCAAAGACGTGATCGAGCCCGAGCCACGTCGGTTTTGCAACACCGCCCGTTCGGCCACGTTGATCAACTGGCGCACATTGCCGGGCCACGGGGCCTGCAACAGCTGGGCCGCTTCTTGCGCGGTCACCTGTGGCGCGTCGCAGCCATATTCCTCTGAGAACTGCTCTGCCAGCCGGGTAAACAGTGTCAGCACGTCTTCGCCGCGCGAGCGCAGAGGCGGCAGCATGATTTTCAGCGCGGCAAGCCGGAAATAGAGATCCGGGCGCAGCGCATCTTCCACCGTGCGGCCCTGTTCGTGATCATTGCAGATGGCAATAATGCGCGTTTCAGCCGGGGTGCCCTGATCATTGATGAAGGTCAAAAGCCGGGCTTGCAGTGCCTGGCTAAGCGCTTCTACATCTTCCAGAACCAGCGTACCGCCGCGTGCTTCTTCCACCAGCGGGATCTGCCCGCCCTCTTCCATCGGCCCAAAGAGCCGCGTTGCCAGCATGTCTTCGGCGAATGCGGCACAGGAAATCACGCAAAACTTCTTGCCGGCCCGCGGACCCACGGCATGAAGCGCATGCGCCACCAGTGTCTTACCCGTACCGGTTTCGCCGTCAATCAGCACGTGGCCGTCGGCCTGCCCCAGATCCAGAATGTCCTCGCGCAGCCGCTCCATCGCGGGGGATGCACCGATCAGTTTTTTCATGATCGTGGTGCCGTCGCTCAGCTCGCGCCGCAATGCCCGGTTGTCCAGTGTCATGCGCCGCGACTGGCTGGCGCGTTTGGTCAGGTCGGTCATCCGGTCCGGGTTGAAGGGTTTTTCCAAAAAGTCAAAGGCCCCGACCCGCATCGCCTCGACCGCCATCGGCACATCGCCGTGACCGGTGATCATGATCACCGGCAGACCGCTATCAAGACTCATCAGCCGTTTCAGAAAGGCCATACCGTCCATGCCCGGCATCTTGATGTCCGAAACGATCACGCCGGGATAGTCCGACCCAATCGCCTTCAGCGCCTCTTCGGCACTGGCATAGGTTTCGGTATCGAACCCCGACAGGGCCAGCCACTGGCTGATCGACTGCCGCATATCTTGTTCGTCATCAACAATGGCAACTTTCATCGCACGCGCCATGGATCACCTCATTCTGCCGCTTGGGACTTTTCATTCAATATGGGGAGCTGAACTTCGAATACAGCCCCCCCCGCTGGCGCATTGCGCGCCGTCAGACGTCCTCCTAGGTCGTTCACGATGCCAGAGGAAATGGCAAGCCCCAGCCCGACACCTTCGCCGGCGGGTTTGGTGGTGTAAAACGGCTCAAAAAGGTTATCGAGATCGCTGATGCCGGGCCCGTTGTCGCGCACCGCCATCGTGGCCGTTTCGCCAACCGTCAAGAGGATTTCAATCTTCGGGTCAGCCACTTCTTTTGTCGCATCAAGCGCGTTGCGCAAGAGATTGATAATCACCTGTTCCAACCGGACCTTGTCAGCCAGAACCATCACCGGCGTACGCGGCGTCATACGGGTAATTCGCACCGCATGACTGCGCAATGTCGGTTCCATCATCGACAAGGCTGACGACAGCGAATCCCTTATATCTATGGGTTCAAATGCATCACCGCCTTTGCGTGCATAGCTTTTGAGTTGGCGGGTGATCGCGCCCATGCGCTCGATCAAATCGTCAATGCGCTGGAACGAAGAAAGCGCCTCTTCCGGGCGGCGGCGCTGAAGCAAAAGCCGGGCCCCCGCAAGGTAGGTTTTCATCGCCGCCAATGGTTGATTAAGCTCATGACTGACCGAGGCTGACATTTCGCCCAAAGCCGCCAGTTTTGAGGACTGCGCCAGCGTCTGTTCGGCCACAGCAAGATCCTTTTGCACTTTTTCGCGTTCGGCAACTTCCCGCTGCAGTCGCAGGTTCAACTGGCGCAGTTCCGCCGATTCTCGCCGGAAGAAAGCCGATTGAGTGCGGGCCCGGCGGGACAGCACGTAAAAGACCAAGGCCAGAAGTACCGCAAACCCCATGATTTCCAGCGACAGGACCGTGTTCACCTTTTCCCGGATCGAATCATAGCTGGTGAAACTGATCAGCTTCCAGCCACGGAATGGAACCCGCGCTTCCAGCCGCATCACGGCTTCACCGCCGACATATGCATCGGGTGGGTCATTGGCCCAATCAGTGGTGACCTGAAGCGCCCGCTCAATTGGCGACAGCGGTGCACTTACCGCCAGCGCCTCGCCAATCAACTGCCCCCGCCAACGCGGCTGGGTCGCCAGAATGACGCGGTTCTCGCTGTCGACCACGGCCACATCGTCATTGATCCGGGACCAGACGCGCTCAAACTTTGACAGCTCTGCACTGACAACGATCACACCAACCGGCTGATTGTCGGACAAGACCGCGCGTGAATAAGAAAAGTCAAATCCGCCCTGCTCACGCGGAGCAACCGTAAAAACCGTGTCAAAAGAAGTGTCTCTGGAGCGTTGTGCATTGATGAAATAAAGACCGGTGCTGTGGTTTGTCCCAATTTGCGTCCGGTCCGTGGCGGCCACCGTGCGCCCGTTATTGTCCAGCAACAGGATCGATGCCGCCCCAATCTCATCTTGTGCCGAAATCAGGCGCGGTGAGGTTAACGAATAATCTCCGGTGTTAAGAGATGTGATCAACGCAGGATCGCGCGCCAACAAAAGCGGCACGATCGATGTGCGCTGCAACTCGCTCAGAACATGGCCGGTATAAAGCGCCAAGCGCACTTCGGCACGATTACGGGTCGTTTCAGAAAACCGTTCGGTCAAAAACGCGTTTGTAAACCAGATGACGGAAACGGCGGCCGCGATAAACAGGATCATCACCAGCCGCAACCACCATGGGCTGCGGATCGAGGTGATGCCGGGTACGGGCGCCGGGCTGATATCTTCCACTGCGGATAGCGGCACATTGGCCGCGTCCGGTGGCGTCGCTTCGGCGCCTGTCTTATCGGATGTCAGCTCATCGGACATGGGCGCAGTTTAGGCCTGCAACCCGCCCGCCTCAAGCGCCCTGTTTCAGGCCGCCTGCATTGCCCCGAGCAAAGAGCGGAAAAGCACCGATCCATCGGTGCCGCCATGGGCCGGCTCCGCCATACGTTCGGGGTGCGGCATCATCCCCAGCACGCGCCGGTTGGCCGACAATATCCCGGCAATATCCGCCATCGCCCCGTTCGGATTGTCGAGATAGGTGAACGCGATGCGGTCTTCGCCTTGAAGCCGCGCCAACCCTTCGGCGTCAATGGTGTAGTTGCCGTCATGGTGGGCCACCGGCACACGGGCCACATCGCCCTTTCGCCAGCCATTGGTAAAGGCGCTGTCGGTTGTACAGATCCGCAGATCCACAGGCTTGCACACAAATTTCAGCCCGGCATTGCGCATCAGCGCGCCCGGCAACAACCCGGTTTCCGTCAACACCTGAAAGCCGTTGCAGATGCCTAAGACATAGCCGCCGCGATCGGCATGTGCCTTGATGGCCGCCGCGACAGGAGACTGCGCCGCAATCGCACCGCAGCGCAGATAATCCCCAAAAGAAAACCCGCCCGGAATGGCGACAACATCCACCCCTTTGGGAAGCTCTGCATCCTTGTGCCAGACCTTTGATACCTGCGCGCCGGCCTGTTCAAAGGCCACGGACAGATCGCGGTCACAGTTGGAACCGGGAAACGTGATAACAGCAGCTTTCATGGGCGATCTCCTCGGGCTTCAATTTTGCCCGCCAATAGCGCAAAGACGCCCGGGGGGCCAGTATATTTGCATGCAATCGGTCTTCGCGAGAATGTCCGGTTAGAGCCCGAAGTGCCCAATGCACTGAGAAAATCGAATGGCAGCTTTTCATGGGCGCTCCGAGTCAATAGTCTGAACTCATGACCAGTATGGAATTGTCGTTGGCCAACGGCTGGACGCAGGTTGGGCCTAAGGAAACGCAATATGAACTCCTGATTTCGGCCCAATCTCCCGAACAGCAGTTGATTGC
>JBARVN010000185.1:0-31692 GCA_049646285.1 Albidovulum sp.
CGCGATCTGCCAACCTTCCTCAAGGAAGAGGATCGCTTTTGTGACAATCTCTGGCTGGCCGTCCATGTTCCAGTCCTTTGGTGCGATTTTCTCAGGTTAGAAACCTCTGGCAAGAAACGGGCTATGACACAAGGGCTGCGCGCATTCTTCAGAGTGGGGTCCGCGCGCCGAAGAGCGCCTTGATCCCCGCGATATGGGTGTCGGTGGCGCCCAATACATCGGCAGTCAGCGCCGCCACGGCATCTGGCATGTCTGCCGCAGGAATGATCCGGTCGATCAACCCCCAGGCAAGCGCCTCCTCAGCGCCGATCTTCTGGCCCCCCATCAAAATCATTTTGGTCCGGGACGGTCCGATCAGGTCAACCATCCGGGCCGGATCTGATGGTTGCGGCAAAAACCCAAGCTTCATGACCGGATAAAAGAAGTTGGCATGTGGCACACTGATACGAATGTCGCAGGCCAGTGCCATCCCAAAGGCACCACCCGCCAGCGTGCCGTTCAGCGCCGCAATGGTCAGGCACGGCATAGCCGCAATCGCACCTGAAAGGCGTTCCCATACCGGATCCGTGGCAAGCCCGGCTTTCGCTTCGGCCAGATCGGCGCCGGCTGAAAAGACCTTCCCCTCACCGGTCAGCACAAATGCACGCGCACCTTCGCGTTTCGCGCGTTCGGCAATGGTGGCACATTCAGCCAGCATCGCACCGGTCAATGAGTTTGCTTTTTCGGGCCGCGCAATCACAATGCGCCACAAATCTTCTTCCCGCTCCAACCGGATCATCACTATTTCCTTACCTGCTGTCGCCTTGAAATCGCCAGATTGTTTCCGTGTAACAGGCAACTACGGGTGATTTCCATCCAAAAGCAGGCCTTGACCGCACCCACAGGCCAGCGGATGCTTACGACGAATTTGGAAACAAGGCAGGCTCATTTATGAAACAGTGGACTGGAATGGGCGCAGGCGCGCTGACCGCATTTTTTCTTTGCTCAACGGCGCTCCACGCCGATGTAACGGCCCAGGAAGTCTGGCAAGGGATGGCAGATTATTATACCGACCTCGGGCAATCCGTACAGTCGGCAGGTCAGGTGATGCAGGGCGACACGCTGGTGATTACCGACGCCGTCATTTCCTCGGAAACGGCCGAGGGCAAGATGTCGGCCACGGTCCCGGAAATCCGATTGAGAGAACTTGGTGATGGGCGCGTCGAAGTGACGATGTCGGATGAAATCCCGGTTCAGGTGCTTACCAAACCTAAAACCGGTGAAGTCGTCGATATGCGGATGACGATTGGGCAATCCGATATGGCCATGATCGTCTCTGGCGATGTGACGAACACTGTCTATGATTTCAGATCCGCCCGAATGACGATTGCGATTGACGGCATGGATGTGGATGATGCCGATGTGCCGCTTACGCTGAATGCCGCTTTGTTTGGCAACACGGCTACCTACAGAATGATCACCGGAACGACGCGAGAGATTGCATCGCAATTTGCGTCCGAGAAGGTTGATTTCGAAGTTGCCGCCACTGATCCGGAGGGCAAAGGCAATTTTTCCGCAACCGGATCCATGACCGGGCTTTCCGGCATATCAACGGCGTCGCTGCCCGATGGTGTGGATATGTCCGATCTGAATGCGGCCCTGTTGGCTGGGTTGAGTGCCGAAGGCAGCTTCACCTATGACAGCGGCGGTTACGTGATGGATTTCACAGACAAGGGCGACAGCATGAGCGCGCAGTCGACCGGCGCGGGCGGCTCGCTACATTTCGATATGTCGAAGTCGGGCCTGTCTTATGGGGGTGAAGGCAAACGGGCTGATGTTTCGATGCAGTATTCGCAATTTCCTGTGCCGATCGATTTTTCGGTTGAACAAACGGCATTCAACTTTCAGATGCCGGTGACGCAAAGCAATGATCCGCAACCGTTCGGTCTGGTGTTGAAGCTGGTGGATCTTAGCGTGTCTGATGCTCTTTGGGGCATGTTTGATCCGGCGGCACAATTGCCGAGGGATCCGGCCACCCTGATCGTCGATCTCAGCGGCGCGGCAAAAATGCTGGTGAACATTTTTGATCCAAACATGGCCGAAACGGTGGGCCAACAGCCTCCGGGTGAACTGAATAAGTTGGACATCAACGAGATTGAGGTGTCGGTGGCCGGGGCCGAATTGACTGGCACCGGTGCAATGACCTTCGACAATGCGCTGGGAATTCCAAAACCTATTGGGGCAATCGATCTGCAGCTGATCGGTGGCAATGGCCTGATCGACAAACTGGTCGCGATGGGCTTTGTGCCGGAGGAGCAGGCAATGGGCGCACGCATGATGATGGGGTTGTTCAGCACAGTCACAGGTGAAGATACGCTAAGCTCTAAGATCGAGTTCAAGCAAGACGGAAGCATCCATGCCAACGGGCAACGCATCCAATAGGGCATAACCAGCGTCTGGGCCGCCGTGGTGTGGCGGCCCACCTGACACTACCCGTTGCACTTGCGTTGGCGCGGCACCGGGATTAGGTGCGTTGCAACGCGTAGGCATACAGGACCCAACCCCATGACAGATCGGCTCGCCGCATTGACTGAGGCGCTTTTGGCCGCCGCCACGAAAGCCGGGGCAAGTGCTGCAGATGCGATTGCCATCCGCGGAACTGCCGTTGGCATTGATGTACGCAGCGGTGTTTTAGAACAGGCGGAACGCTCCGAGGGGGTCGAGATTGGCCTTCGCGTGCTGATCGGGCAACGGCAAGCCAGCGTGTCTGCCTCTGATATTTCAACCCGCACCATATTCGAGATGGCAGAGCGTGCTGTCGCTATGGCCCATGAGGCACCTGAAGACGCCAGCATTGGTCTTGCCGACCCGGATCAGCTTGCCAGCACTTGGGATCTGGCTGCGCTTGAGCTGGAAGATCCGGCCCCCGAACCCGCAGCGGCCACTTTGGAGGATGACGCCCGCAGGGCCGAGGCGTCGGCTCTTGCTGTCAAAGGTGTCAGCCAGTGTCAGTCAGCGTCGGCCAGTTTCGCGCGCCGCCACATCCATATTGCGGCCACGAATGGATTTACAGGCGGCTATGGCCGCACCTCGCGCTCAGTGTCAGCCGTGGCCATCACGGGTGAGGGCGTTTCGATGGAACGGGACTGGGCCGCCGAGGCGCGGACCTTTCAATCAGATCTTCCCAGCCCGGATGACGTCGGCGATCTGGCCGGTCGTCGCGCGACAGAACGTGCGGGTGCACGAAAGCCGAAAACCGGTGCATATCCGGTTCTTTTTGACGAGCGGATCGCTTCAGGCCTTATCGGCCACCTGCTTGCGGCGCTGAACGGGGCATCGATCGTGCGCGGCGGGTCGTGGCTGCGCGATGCGCTGGGCGAGCAGGTTTTGCCTTCAGCTCTGTCGATCCACGAGGATCCGCACCGGGCCCGTATATCCGGCTCTCGGCCCTTTGATGCTGAAGGTTTGGCAACAGCGCCCCGCATGGTTGTTGAAAACGGCGTATTAATGGGCTGGACGCTTGACCTTGGCACTGCACGACGGTTGGGCATGGCTTCGACGGGTTCTGCATCCCGCGGAACCTCGTCGCCACCTTCACCCAGCCTGTCGAATATCGCGTTAACTCAGGGCGCTAAAAGCCGCGAAGAATTGCTGGCCGACATGGGCACCGGCCTTTTGATCACGTCAATGATCGGCTCCTCAATCAATCCGACCACGGGGGATTATTCGCGCGGGGCATCAGGCTTTTGGATTGAAAACGGACAGCTGACCTATCCGGTCAACGAATGCACCATCGCGGGCAACCTGCGTGAGATGCTGATGCGCATCACGCCCGCCAATGACGCGCGCGCGCATCTCAGCCATGTTGTCCCCTCCTTGCTTGTCGAAGGCCTGACCCTTGCCGGCGACTGATCTGCAGCTGTTGATCGAAGCGGCGCGCGCTGCGGGAGAGATCGCGCGCCGGTTCTTTCGCCAAACGCCCGAGGTTTGGGATAAGCCCGGCGGGGCGGGTCCGGTGACCGAGGCTGACCTGGCGGTCAATGCGATGCTTCACGCCGATCTTGGGGCCGCGCGTCCGGATTACGGCTGGCTGTCCGAAGAAAGCCCGGATAATGCGGCGCGGCTCGGGCGCCAGCGGACCTTTATCATCGACCCGATAGACGGCACGCGCGCCTTCATTGAGGGCGATACGAGTTTTGCACATTCTCTGGCCGTGGCTGAGGATGGTCAGATTACGGCGGCAGTCGTCTATCTTCCAATGAAGGATCAACTTTACGCAGCGACGGTGCATGACCCAGCTACCATGAACGGCGTGCCTATCCGGGCCTCAGCGACGGCTGAAGCTGCGTCAGCAACTTTGTTGACGGCGAAGGCTAACCTTGCCGCCGAACATTGGCAGGACGGGGCCGCGCCGCCGTTTCGGCACGCCTTCCGGTCCTCCATTGCATGGCGGCTTTGTCTGGTGGCCGAAGGACGGTTCGATGCCATGCTCGCACTTCGACCAAGCTGGGAGTGGGACATAGCCGCAGGAGATCTGATTGCGCGACAGGCCGGCGCCATGGTCAGCGACAGGCATGGAAAGCCATTGACGTTCAACGCAGCCGATCCCAGAAGTGCTGGAATTCTGGCGGGGCCTCAGCCCTTGTGGGCCGCGCTTCAACAGGGGCTGCGCCCGTTCACCGGCCAGCATTAAGCGCCATAGGATTCAATTGTGCTGTTCTCGTCATACGCTAGGGGCGGTGGCCACCCGAGAGGAGATATGGGTTGCGCCGATACGACTGAACGATGTCGTGAACGTAACAGCCGAATCCCGCATGCTATGGCGTTATCCCCAAAATGTGAGGTGATATGAAGCACAGTGATTTCGACTATATCATCGTCGGCGCAGGCTCGGCCGGATCGGTGTTGGCGGAACGTCTGTCCGCTGATGGCCACCACCGCGTGCTGGTGCTTGAAGCAGGCGGTACTGATCGGCGCTTTTACGTCCATTTGCCTTTGGGCTACGGAAAGCTGTTCTTTGATCCCGCAGTAAACTGGCTTTACAAAACCGAACCCGATCCGGGTCTTGCAGGCAACCGTGATCATTGGCCACGTGGGCGCATTCTGGGCGGATCGAGTTCGATCAACGCGATGGTCTGGATCCGTGGGCATGCGTCGGACTATGAAGATTGGGAAGCGGCCGGAAATCCCGGTTGGGGGTCGGATGCGGTGCGCGAAGCCTACCGTGCCATCGAAGACAATCAAGCCGGTGGCGACGCCTATCGCGGCAAAGGCGGGCCGTTGTTCATTTCAGCAAACAGACGTGATCTGCATCCGTTGGTCGATACATTTGTCCAATCAGCCGCTGCGACCGGCCTGCCCGTCAATCCCGACTTCAATGGCCAGACCCAAGAAGGTGTTGGCATCTACCAAATGACCATCCGCAAGGCACGGCGCAACTCCACGGCAAGGGCGTTTTTGCGCCCTGCCATGCGGCGCACGAATGTGACTGTCGTGACCCATGCGCATGCAACCCGTGTGCTTTTCGAAGGCACGCGCGCCGTCGGGGTGGAATATCGCCTTAAAGGCGCGTTGCATAAGGTCACCGCACGAAAGGAAGTGATCCTGTCCGGTGGCGCCATCAACACGCCGCAGCTTTTGATGTTGTCGGGCATTGGTAATCCTGAGCATCTGCAGGCCCACGGCATTCCAGTTGTCGCCGCGAACAACAACGTCGGCCAGCATCTGAACGACCACCAAGGCCTGAATTACACTTGGCGAATGAAGGTCCCCACCTACAATGACATCTTGCGCCCATGGTGGGGCAAGATGCTGGTGGGTATGAAGTATTTTCTGACCGGCAGTGGACCTCTGGCCAAGTCGATCAACCATGCAGGCGGGTTCTTCCGAACATCGCCCGATCTGACGCGCCCAAACATGCAGCTATACTTTCAGGCCTTTTCAACCTTGATCCCGCGTGACGGGGAACGGCCCCTGCTGACGCCCGACCCATTCTCAGGCCTCTCAATCGGCCTGTCGAACTGCCGCCCCTCCAGCCGTGGTGAAATAACGCTGAACAGCGCCGATCCTTTTGCTGCCCCCAAGATCACGGCCAATGTCTATTCAACCAATCATGACATCGAAGAAATGCTTGCCGCAGTGAAGTACCTGCGCCACATCGCGGCGCAGGAACCCTTCGCGTCGTTGATCGCTGAAGAATTGCGCCCAGGGCCTGATATTGCGTCAGACGAGGATCTGATCGCTGATATCCGTGCGCGCTCTGGCACGGTTTACCACCCGTCTTGCACGGCACGCATGGGCCCCGATCCGGCCACGTCTGTGGTGGATGCGGATCTGAAGGTGCATGGGGTCCAAGGGCTACGGGTTTGCGATGCCTCGGCTTTTCCGACATTGATTGGCGGCAACACCAACGCACCCAGTATTCTTCTGGGCTGGATGGGTGCTGCGCGTATCCTTAAAGATGCGCGCTAAGGGCGGAAACGGAACACATATGGCATACTTACTCGGCGTCGATACTGGCGGGACCTACACGGACGCTGTCATCCTTGATGAGAAGGCTGACAGGGTCATCGCCTCGGCAAAATCGCTGACCACCCGGCCCGACCTTTCGCTTGGGGTAGGTGCTGCCATTGATGCCGCGATTGCAGGTGCCAAGATTGCGGCGTGCGAGGTGGCGATGGTGTCGCTTTCCACCACGCTTGCCACCAATGCGCTTGTCGAAGGGCAGGGCGGGCGCGTGGCCCTTGTCTTCATCGGCTTTGAGGAGGCAGAGCTGGGCCGCGCGGGACTAACCGAAGCGTTGAAGGGAGATCCGGTCATCCGCATCGCCGGCGGGCACAATCACGGCGGCGGCGAAATGGCCCCCCTTGATGTGACCGCATTAGAGGCCGGGCTGAATGCTCTTGGCGCTGAGATTTCCGGTTTTGCGGTGGCTTCCAGTTTTGCGACCCGCAACCCTGCCCATGAAATCGCCGCGCGCGATATGATCCGGCAGATCACGGGGCGTCCTGCGACCTGCTCGCACGAATTGTCAGCCGGACTGAATGGTCCGCGCCGGGCGCTGACGGCCGTGTTGAACGCGCGGCTGATCGGCATGATCGAACATCTGGTTGCGGCATGTGAAGCGCACATGAAAAGCCTTGGCATCAACGCGCCCTTGATGGTGGTGCGCGGGGATGGGGCGCTTGTCTCGGCGGCTCTTGCCCGCGACCGTCCGATTGAAACCATACTGTCTGGCCCTGCTGCCTCAATCGCCGGGGCCAGTTGGCTGACGGGGGAAACCGATGCGTTGGTGTCTGATATCGGCGGAACCACTACAGATGTCTGCCTGTTGAAGGATGGCAAACCCGCGATTGACCCAATGGGCGCGCGGGTGGGCGAATTTCGAACCATGGTTGAGGCAGTGGCCATGCGCACCACCGGCCTTGGCGGCGACAGCGAGGTGCATCTGATCGAAGGGCTGCAAACCAGTCTTCGCCTCGGGCCGCGCCGGTTGGTGCCTGTCGCCCTTGTCGCGCAAGACTGGCCGGAACTGGTGCATGCCGCTCTTGATGGCTGGCTGGCACTGGACACGGTGGGTGAACATGACGGGCGCTTTGCCTTGCCGATGTGGCGCGGAACTCCGCCCGATGGGCTGACCGGACGCGAAGGGGCCGTGGTTGACCGATTGCTTGATGGGCCAAAACGGTTGGCGGACGTCGTTCGCACCAGGCTGGAATATCCGGCTCTGCTGCGGCTGGTGTCGCGCGGGCAAGTGATGATCGCAGGGATTACGCCCTCAGATGCTGCTCATGTTCTGGGGCGGCTGAAGAGTTGGGATGCACAGGCCGCCAAAAAGGCCATGGCCCTCTTCGCGCGCCGACGGAACGGACGTGGCGACCGGATCGCAGACGGGCCGGAGCCCCTGGCACAATCCATCATCGACCAGCTGACTGCGCAGACCGTCGATTGCCTGCTTGAGGCCGCCTTTGGCGAGGACAGTTTCGATTGGGATGGTGAGGCACACGACAGATTGGCGCGGCACAGGTTGACCAAAGCGGGTCTTGCCAACCATTCCGATGTGCTCAGGATCAGTGTCAGCCTTGGGGTGCCGGTGATTGGGCTTGGGGCGTCTGCGCCCGGCTACTACGGGGCGGTCGGCGACCGGATCGGCTCGCGCATGATCTTGCCCGAACACGCAGGCGTGGCCAACGCGATAGGCGCCGTGGTTGGTCAGATTTCCATGACTGCCACCGGTATCGTGACCAGCCCGGGGCCCGGTCTTTTCTCGGCGCACCTGCCCGATGGTCCGCAGCGGTTCAATGACCGCGACAAGGCGCTGGAAATCATGGAACAAGCGTTGTCCGAAGATGCGGCCGCCCGTGCGCGTCAGGCCGGTGTCGAAGAGCTGCGCATGTCGGTGGAACGCGAGATTTCAGAAATCGACATCGAAGGTCAGCCGATGTTTATCGAGGCCCGGCTGAAAGTCACCGCTCAGGGGCGACCACGCATCGCGACGGGGTAGCTTGCCTGGTCAGGCAGTATCGCGGAGAAAAGTCTGCTCAGCCTCGATAGGTCGAGATGAGCTGGCGAATGCCCTCTACATCGGGCGTGTTGCATAGTTGATCTGTAATCTCGCGGATCTGGGCGAGATCCAGTTCCCACCAGGCCAGCTTGGAAAGAAGATCGACCACTTCCGCATCGAAACGCATCCGTAGGCGGGTGGCTGGGTTGCCGCCCACGATTTCATAGTCCGCTACATCTTTCACGACCAATGATTGGGCGCCGATGATGCTGCCATTCCCGATTTTTACGCCAGACATGATTGTGGCGCCGTTGCCAATCCATACATCATGCCCGATCGTGACCTTGCCGCGTGTGGTTATCAGATCGTAGTCGGGCATCGGGCCGAGTGCGCGCTCATGTATCTTGCCGAATGGAAAAGTAGTGATCCAATCCGCGCGGTGATTGCCCCCCAAAAAGATCGTGATGCCATCGGCCAGCGAACAAAAATTCCCAATCTCTAGATCCACGCCCTCGCCCCATTGCAGGATATTGAGGCGTTTGTGACCGTAGGTGAAGCGGCCCACGGTGACGTTGCTACCTGCCAAAGTCCAACTGACCGGTTCAGCACCGGATGAGGGGATCTTTGGTTTGCGCCGAAACAGATTCAATGAAGGGCTCCTGTCACAAAGGTCGATCCAGCCCCGCCTCGGCCGCTATCTCGGCCCGGCTTTTGCGGGACCGTTCTGTTGCGGATTTCAGCTGACCACAGGCGGCCATGATATCCTCGCCGCGCGGCGTACGGATCGGGCTTGCGTATCCGGCCTTGAAGATGATTTCCGAAAAGGCTTCGATCCGTTCCCAATCCGACCGCTGGTACGGCGCACCGGGCCATTCGTTGAAGGGGATCAGGTTGATCTTTGCCGGAATGCCCTGGATCAGCTTGACCAGCCGCCTTGCATCCTCATCACTGTCATTCACGTCCTTCAGCATCACATATTCGAAGGTGATGCGCTCAGAGTTGGACAGTCTGGGATAATCCTTCAACGCGCCCAAAAGCGTTTCGATATTCCAGCGCTTGTTGATCGGCACCAGCGTGTCACGCACCGCATCAGTGGTGGCGTGAAAGCTGACGGCCAGCAGGCAGCCGATTTCGTCCGCCGTACGCGCAATTTCCGGCACCACGCCCGATGTAGACAGGGTAATGCGGCGGCGTGACAGCGTCAGCCCTTCGCCGTCCATAACAATTTTCATCGCATCGCGGACATTGTCAAAATTGTACAAGGGTTCGCCCATGCCCATCAGCACAACATTCGAGACCTGCCGCGCTTCAACATTCGGTGCGCCTGCCACTGGCCATTCACCCAGATCGTCGCGGGCCAGCATCACCTGACCGACGATTTCGCCCGCTGTGAGGTTGCGCACAAGCTTTTGTGTACCGGTATGGCAAAACGAACAGGTCAACGTGCAGCCAACCTGCGAGGATATGCACAAGGTCCCACGGCTTTCTTCGGGGATATAGACCGTCTCAACCTCATGCCCGCCCGCAATACGCACCAGATACTTGCGTGTGCCATCGGCCGACACCTGACGGGTGACAACCTCGGGCAAGGCAATCTCGAACCGATCCGCCAGCATGGCCCGGTAATCCTTGGCCAGATTGGTCATGCCCGAAAAGTCGCGGACACCCCAGTGGTAGATCCACTGCCAGATCTGCCCAACACGCATCTTCGCCTGCTTTTCAGGGGTGCCTGCCGCAATCAACGCGTTGCGCATCCCGTCGCGCGTCAGCCCGATCAGGTTCACCTTGCCACCTTCCGGCAGCTTGCGAGCAATTGTCACCACATCTTGGGTGATCGGTGCAGTTGGATGGGCGTTGGTCATGGAATCCGGTCCGATGGTTCTGGGCCGGCATCATATAGGGGATCACAGGACAAAACAAAACCGGCCTCTATGGCGTCCGATTCATCGTGGCAAGAAATGCTACGTCCAGTGGCAAATGCCTCCGGTCGCAATTCACCGATCACAGAAATGGCAAATCAACCAGCTTGGCCTCTGCAGGCCCGTCATTGCGCATCACTTCAACCACGTCGCCCGGACGTGCGGCGACGGATATCAGCGCATACCCGATGTTTGCCGACATCCGGGGCGACCACGTGCAGTTGGTCATGTCGCCGATCTTTTCGCCGTTCTTGCGGATCTCTTCCCATGCAAAGCCCAGCGGCTTTGGGACATCCCCGTCAAAAACCAAGCCAAGCTGGTGGCGCTTTGGGCCTTCGGCCGCGATCCGGCGCAGGGCTTGGATGCCCACAGTGTCATCCGGCACATCCAGATCGACATATTTTCCCAACCGCACTTCAAACGGGTTGGTTGTATCGTCCGTATCCCCACCACAGGAAACCAATCCGCTTTCCGTCCGCTCAGCCGTCGCAGGCGCGCCAGGGCCGATGCCCCAAGGCTGGCCTGCCTCTTTGACGATATTCCAAAGTTTTGTGCCTTGGCTGCCGTCTTTCAGGTAAATCTCAAACCCGCCCTGCTTGGACCAGCCAGAGCGTTGAACGGCCACTGGAATGCCGTCAATCTCGGTCTCGCGGAACCAGAAGTATTTTACGTCACGCACCCAGTCGCCGAAAATCAAAGCCACTACATCCTCAGCCTTCGGGCCTTGCACGGCCAGCGGCGAAACATCCGGCTCGCTGATCTGCACATTCAGACCGCGCTCGGCGGCAATGGCACGGGCCCAGTACCAGATGTCGCTGTCAGCGATTGAGAACCAATAACGATCCTCGTCCAGCTTCAGCAAGATCGGGTCATTGATCAGCACGCCGTCATGATTGCACAGTGCAACATACTTGCCCTGCCCAACTTTGCATTTGGTCAGGTCTCGCGGCGACAAGATCTGAGCCAGACGGCCCGCATCAGGGCCAGTCAACTGCACCTGCCGTTCGACCGACACATCCCACATCGACACGCCATTGATGATGCGCCAGTACTCGGCTTCCTTGTCGCCGTAGCTCGCGGGCATGATCATTCGGTTGTAGACCGAAGCCGTCGCCAGCCCTTCGGCAACTGTCGCTTCATAGAATGGCGACGGGCGCAAGCGAGCGGTGGGGTGGATGGTAAACATAGGCGGCCTCCGAACAGGTTCAGGCCGACCTAACTGCGCAACACTGGGCAAGACAAACAACCAAAATCAGGCCAAAGCCCCGATCAAGAGAATGCCTTGGCGGCACGAATTTTCCAAAGACAACTTTGTCTTTGCGATATATAGGCTGAGACACCGTTTTCGTTATGGCAAGGTTTCCCATGTCCCAGCGCCTCCCTCCATTGCCGTGGCTTCGCGCCTTTGAGGCATCAGCCCGGCACCTTAGCTTTACCGGAGCGGCGGCAGAGCTGCACCTGACGCAAGCGGCTATTTCAAAGCAGGTGCGGCTTCTTGAACATTTTCTGCGTGAGCCATTGTTTCAACGGCTGCCCCGCAGCCTCGTGCTGACGACCATTGGCGCTGCATATCTGCCCAAGGTGAATGACGCATTTCAACGCCTGACAGCTGGTACAGAAGAAGTGTTTGGCAACCGGAAATCCGAGGTTCTGACGCTGCGTGCTGCGGTTGGCTTCTCGGTCAACTGGCTTGCATCACGGCTGCCAGATTTCTTCACCCAGCATCCGAATGTCGGGCTGCGTATCGTGTCTTCTGTCTGGAATGATGGGCTTACCAAGGAACGGTTTGATCTCGACATCCGCTACGGAAAGGGGAAGTGGCCGGGCTTTCAGTCCGATAGGCTGACATGGGAATATCTGGAGCCGGTCTGCGCACCGGTGGTGGCTGAGCAGCTTGAACGCCCGGATGATCTGGCGACCCAAAGATTGCTTCATGTGATGGGATATGAAGAAGGTTGGGCAGATTGGCTCAAGCGCGCTGGGGTCGGTTCAATCAATGCTGGGCAAGGGCTGCAATTCGACACGTCTATCCTGGCTTTTGCGTTCGCAGCCCAGGGCGGCGGCGTGGCACTTGGCCGGTCTTCTATGTCTACGGCAGAATTGACCGCAGGGCGATTGGTCAGGCCGTATGATCTGCGGCATCCCACGCGTGAAGCCTTTTATCTGGTGGCCCCGGATGACGGATCTGATCACCCGGATGCAGGCCTGCTGCGCGACTGGTTGGTGGCGCAGGCGATGCTTGGCCGTGATCCGGCACATCCTGACGCTTGACGCCAACGCACACTTGCATCCCTCCGGCCTTTCCCCTATATCCCCTTCAACAGCGCGGCTACGGGGTCCAAACTCGCAGCCCACCGGGGAAAGACCAACGGGCCGCTGGGCCCGTTTTTTTGTTTTTGGACCATTATGACCGAACTGATCGCCAAGTCTGCCATCGACCGCCGCATGGCCGAGATTATTACTCCAACCATTGAAGGTTTGGGGTTTGAACTTGTGCGTGTGCGGCTGATGGGCGGTAACACGAAGACATTGCAAATCATGGCAGATCGGCCCGATGGCGGGATCGATGTGGATGATTGTGGAAAAATATCTGTCGCAGTTTCGGCTGCACTTGATGTTGAGGATCCGTTGGATGAGGCTTACCATCTTGAGGTGTCATCACCTGGGATCGACCGGCCTCTGACCCGACTTAAAGATTTCGATGCCTGGGTAGATTATGAGGCCCGAATCGAAACACAGGACATGATCGACGGGCGCAAACGCTTTAAGGGGTTTTTGCGCGGAACCGAAGGTGACGAAGTTCTGATCGAGATTGAAGAAGGGACCATCGGCCTGAAATTCGACTGGCTGGCCGATGCAAAGCTGATCCTGACGGATGAGCTGATTACCGAAATGTTGCGGCAAAAGAAGGCTGGTGAGGCCAACGAAGCCGTGTTTGACGAAATCGTGGAAGATACTTCCGAGGAGGAATGAATGGCAATCACCTCAGCCAACCAGCTGGAGCTTCTGCAAACTGCTGAAGCAGTCGCGCGCGAAAAGATGATCGACCCGGTTCTGGTCATCGAAGCGATGGAAGAAAGCCTCGCGCGGGCGGCCAAGTCCCGCTACGGCGCCGAGATGGATATCCGCGTCTCGATCGACCGTAAGACAGGTCGTGCCACGTTTACACGTGTTCGCACGGTGGTCGAGGACGATCTGGTCGAGAATTATCAAGCCGAGCTGACTGTTGAGCAGGCCAAACAGTTTTTGCCTGAACCAGTCGTTGGTGACACGATTGTCGATGAAGTTCCGCCAGTTGAACTGGGTCGAATCGCGGCCCAGTCCGCCAAGCAGGTGATTTTGCAAAAGGTGCGCGAAGCCGAGCGCGATCGTCAGTACGAAGAATTCAAGGAACGCGCGGGCACCATCATCAACGGTGTCGTCAAGCGTGAGGAATACGGCAACATCATCGTCGATATCGGCCGGGGTGAAGCGATCCTGCGCCGGAACGAAAAGATCGGCCGCGAAAGCTATCGCCCGAACGACCGCATCCGCTGCTACATCAAGGATGTGCGCCGCGAAGCCCGTGGGCCGCAGGTCTTCCTTAGCCGGACAGACCCGCAGTTCATGGCCGAGCTGTTCAAGATGGAAGTGCCCGAAATCTATGACGGCATCATCGAGATCAAGGCCGTTGCCCGTGATCCGGGTTCCCGCGCCAAGATCGGTGTTATTTCGCACGACAGCTCAATTGATCCGGTCGGCGCCTGCGTGGGTATGCGCGGATCGCGCGTTCAGGCCGTGGTGAACGAACTACAGGGCGAGAAGATCGACATTATTCCGTGGAATCAGGACCCGGCAACATTCCTTGTGAATGCGCTTCAGCCCGCAGAAGTCAGCAAGGTTGTGATCGATGAAGAAGCCGGGAAAATCGAAGTTGTGGTGCCCGATGAACAGCTTTCATTGGCCATTGGCCGCCGTGGCCAGAACGTGCGCCTTGCATCACAACTTACCGGTCTGGATATCGACATCCTGACCGAAGCGGATGAAAGCCAGCGCCGTCAGGCCGAATTCGCCGAACGCACGAAGCTCTTCATAGACAATCTGGATCTTGATGAGTTCTTTGCCCAGCTTCTGGTCGCCGAAGGCTTTACGAGCCTCGAAGAGGTTGCCTATGTCGAATTGGAAGAATTGCTAGGCATCGAAGGCGTCGATGAGGCCACAGCATCCGAACTTCAGGCACGTGCCCGCGATGTCTTGGAAGAGATGAACCGCAAGGCGTTGGAAAATGCACGGGCTTTGGGGGTTGAGGACAGCCTGGTTGGCTTTGAAGGCCTGACCCCGCAAATGATCGAAGCTTTGGCCAACGATGACGTCAAAACGCTTGAAGACTTTGCCACCTGCGCCGATTGGGAGCTGGCTGGCGGTTGGACGACGGTCAAGGGCGAAAGGGTCAAGGATGAAGGCATTCTTGAGAAATTCGAAATGAGCCTTGAAGAGGCCCAGCATCTTGTAATGACCGCCCGTATCCAGCTTGGCTGGGTCGACCCGGAAGAACTGGCAACCGAGGCTGCTGAAGAAGGCGCCGAAGAAGAGGAGGCCGAGGCCTGATCTGAGGTCTCGGGAGAACCGCGCATGACCCGTGGGGGACACATCAAAGATCAGGATGAGCCGGAGCGGCGCTGCATTGTCACGGGTGACGTGCAGCCCAAAGCTGGCTTAATTCGCTTTGTTGTCGGCCCCGACGGGTTGATTTGCCCCGATCTGGCAGAAAAACTGCCGGGGCGGGGGATCTGGGTCACGGCTGATCGAGATGCCTTGACCAAAGCGGCAACCAAGGGCCTGTTTGCCCGCGCTGCAAAAGCGCCGGTAACAGTGCCCGAAGGTCTGGCCGATCTGGTCGAAGCGGGATTGGCGAGACGGGTGGTAGATCATGTGTCGCTGGCGCGTAAAGCAGGCCGGGCGGTTGCAGGGTTTGAGAAAGTGAAGGGCTGGTTGGCTGAGGGTCGGGCGAAGGTTCTGCTACAGGCATCAGACGGATCAGAACGGGGCAAAGGCAAGCTTTGGACACCGGAAGGCGGCCGCTGGTTTGGTTGCTTGACGGCCCAAGAGCTCGGTATGGCCTTTGGCCGAGATAGTGTGATACATGGCGCGCTTGCTGCTGGCGGACTGTCCAAGCGTGTTGTATTGGAAGCAGCAAAGCTTACGAGCTTGCGAAAAGATGACGGCGGAAGTTCCGCCGGGAAGGATTTGAGACCGGCATGAGCGATACAGACGGTAAAAAGCCCCTCGGCCTAGGCGGTGGACGTTCTGGACAGGTGAAGCAAAGCTTCAGCCACGGCCGGACGAAAAGTGTTGTGGTCGAGACCAAGCGCAAGCGAGTGGTCGTTCCGAAACCCGGTGGAGCACCCGCTGCGGGTAGTTCCACAAGCGGTGTTGGTAATCCATCACGCCGCCCGGCAGGCATTTCGGATGCTGAAATGGAACGCCGTATGAAGGCGCTTCATGCTGCGAAGGCGCGCGAAGTCGAAGACACGGCAAAACGTGCAGCTGATGAACAGCAGCGTGAGGCTGAGCGTACGGCGCGCCGCGCTGAGATCGAAGCCAAAGAACGCGAAGACCGGGAGCGTGAAGAAGCTCTTAAGGTGAAAGCGGACGAAGAAGCCCGTAAAGTCGAAGAAGCGAACGCCCGTTCTGCGCGTAAAGATGAATTCAAAAAGCCTGCTGCATCTGAAGCACCAGTGGATCA
This sequence comes from Albidovulum sp., assembly GCA_049646285.1. GTDB lineage: Bacteria > Pseudomonadota > Alphaproteobacteria > Rhodobacterales > Rhodobacteraceae > Albidovulum. Next base: position 16,127 of record JBARVN010000185.1, read on the forward strand.
GGCGGCAGCTGAAGCCGCTGCTAGTCGTGCGGAAACCAAGGGCGTGCCTGTCGGTGGCCCGCGCAAAACGGATCGTGAACGCGACGACCGCAATGAAAACCGCAGTAAGGCTACCCCGCGCGATGACAACCGCAGAGCAGGAAAGCTGACATTGTCTGAGGCGCTTTCCGGTCGCGGTGGACGCGAACGCTCGATGGCGGCGATGAAGCGCAAGCAAGAGCGTACGCGGCAAAAGGCGCTTGGCCTTGGACAGCGTGCCGAAAAGCAGGTGCGCGACGTTCAGTTGCCCGAAACCATCGTGGTGCAAGAGCTTGCCAACCGTATGGCAGAGCGCGCCGGCGATGTGATCAAGGCGCTGATGAAAATGGACATGATGGTGACTATGAACGAAGCCATCGACGCCGACACAGCCGAGTTGATTGTCGAAGAGTTTGGTCACAAGGTCGTTCGCGTCTCCGACTCTGATGTCGAACAGGTTATTGCGACGATTGACGACGCAGACGAAGATCTGCGGCCACGCCCGCCGATCATTACGATCATGGGCCATGTCGACCACGGTAAAACCTCGCTTCTTGACGCGATTCGCAAAACCAACGTTGTGTCTGGCGAGGCGGGTGGCATCACCCAACATATCGGCGCTTACCAGGTGACGACGGATTCGGGTGCGGTTCTTTCGTTTCTTGACACGCCGGGCCACGCTGCCTTTACGTCAATGCGCGCCCGTGGCGCGAATGTGACTGACATTGTGGTGCTGGTTGTCGCTGCAGATGATGCGGTCATGCCGCAAACCATCGAAGCGATCAAACATGCTAAGGCTGCCAAGGTGCCGATGATTGTCGCGATCAACAAATGCGACAAGCCAGGCGCCAATCCGCAAAAGGTGCGCACTGATCTGCTTCAGCATGAAGTTGTGGTTGAAGCGATGTCGGGCGACGTTCTGGATGTTGAAGTTTCGGCCAAAACCGGAGCTGGACTGGACAAGCTGCTTGAAAACATCGCGCTTCAGGCTGAAATTCTCGAACTGCGTGCCAATCCGGACCGCGCAGCGATGGGCGCCGTGATCGAAGCCAAGCTTGACGTTGGTCGCGGCCCGGTGGCCACGGTTCTGATCCAGAACGGTACTTTGCACCGGGGCGACATTTTCGTTGTCGGTCAGCAATGGGGCAAGGTGCGCGCACTGATCAATGATCAGGGCAACCGTATTGATGCAGCCGGACCATCGGTTCCCGTTGAAGTTTTGGGCCTGAACGGAACGCCCGAGGCGGGCGACGTTCTGAACGTTGTCGACACAGAAGCGCAGGCACGCGAAATTGCGGATTATCGCGAAAAGGCATCAAAAGACAAACGTGCGGCAGCGGGCGCTGCAACCACGCTTGAACAGTTGATGGCCAAGGCTAAAGAAGACAAAGACATCGCCGAACTGCCCATCGTGGTGAAGGCAGATGTTCAAGGCTCAGCCGAGGCGATTGTTCAGGCAATGGAAAAAATCGGCAATGACGAAGTGCGTGTCAGGGTTCTGCACTACGGCGTCGGCGCGATCACAGAATCCGATATCGTCTTGTCGGAAGCCTCTGGAGCACCTGTTATCGGCTTCAACGTTCGTGCCAATGCGCCCGCACGCGCATCGGCCAATCAAAAGGGTGTCGAGATCCGGTACTACTCGGTGATCTACGATCTGGTTGATGACATCAAAGCTGCCGCATCGGGCCTGCTGAAAGCCGAAATTCGCGAGACCTTCATTGGCTACGCTTCGATCAAGGAAGTGTTCAAAGTGTCGAATGTTGGCAAGGTGGCCGGCTGTCTGGTCACAGAGGGCGTGGCGCGCCGCTCTGCTGGCGTACGCCTGCTGCGTGACAACGTCGTGATCCACGAGGGAACACTGAAAACTCTCAAGAGATTCAAGGACGAAGTCAAAGAAGTGCAGTCGGGTCAGGAATGCGGCATGGCATTTGAAAACTACGATGACATTCGCCCAGACGACGTGATCGAAATCTTTGAGCGTGAAGAAATCGAACGGAAACTGGCGTAAAAAAGGGGGGCGTTTCCGCCTTTTTCGTGGTCCGCATACCAGCAAAAAGCCGCCTGATGATCAGGCGGCTTTTTTATTGACGGGCAGGCCTGCAAAAAGCAGGTTTCCGACCCGAACCAGTATTTTTCCGTCTTCCAATTGCCGTTCAAACGTACCTTGAACAGACACACAACTTCCTAGAGTGATGGTTCGCAGCATCCCGAAATCTCCCCAACAGCGGGCTGCAATGACTATAAACTGAAATCGTTAACTGAACAAAAAGTGACTTGACACATTTCTGACATAGTTCATTTGTTTTGGAAACAATAATTGCAAATATAAAGAGCATGAGCGGCAACTTGCTGCAACCCTTGCGTGTTTTTTGTCACGCAAATCTACAATAGGTCGCGCAGCACGGGGATAAGGGGCACATCTGCTGGTGGCATCGGGTATTTCGTCAGATCACCGGCTCGAACCCAGGCCAGTTTTTGTTGTTCCTGAGGTTGCGGTGTTCCATGCCAGCGTCGACACACGAACAAAGGCATTAGCAAATGAAAATCCTCATAGCTATGACTGGCGAATGTCAGGGGCGCCAGGCAACTTTCCCAGGTTCCAATGCCAAGCTCTTCGTGCAGTTCCCTGATCAAGGCAATTTCAGGCGTCTCGAACGGCTCCACCTTGCCGCCGGGAAACTCCCAAAGCCCCGCCATCGACTTGCCCTCGGGGCGCTGTGCCAGCAAAATACGGCCGTCCGCATCGATCAACGCGACTGCAGCAACAAGAACGACTTTCACGACCGGTAGTCAGCATTTATGTCGATATAGCGATGGGTCAGATCGCATGTCCAAACGGACCGGGCGGCTTTGCCTATGCCAAGATCGACACTGATCAGCAGTTCGTCTTGCTTCATGTACTGCGCTGAAACCTCTTCATTGTAGGAATCGCTTCGCAGGCCCTGTTCTGCAAGAAGGTTGTCTCCGAACCAGATCGATATCTTGTCACGATCTGCATTGGCGCCCGATTTACCGATCGCCATGACGATGCGGCCCCAGTTGGGATCTTCGCCGGCAATGGCAGTTTTAACCAAAGGCGAGTTGGCAATGGCCATGGCAGCGCGATGGGCGTCAGCGATACTTGATGCGCCGGTGACCCGGATTTCGACGAATTTGGTTGCCCCTTCGCCGTCGCGCACCACCTGATGCGCCAGATCCATCATCACGCCTTGTAATGCTGCCTCGAACGCCTTGGCTGCTTTTGACCGCAGATCGGTGATCGCGGCCGCTTTGGATTTTCCTGTGGCTGCAAGAAGCAGGGCATCAGACGTAGATGTGTCACTATCGACAGTGATCGCGTTGAACGTCTCATTCACCTGGCGCGACAGCATCTTTTGCAGAATTGGCTGAGAAATGGATGCATCCGTAAAGATGTAGACCAACATCGTCGCCATATCGGGTGCGATCATCCCTGACCCTTTGGCAAAACCCGCCATGCGGATTGTGCCGCCTTCACCCTCAATCTCTGCAGATGCGCCCTTAGCAAAGGTGTCGGTTGTCATGATGGCGCGGGCGGCGTCTTCAATGGCGGAGACACGGAGGGTTCCGGCCAAATCCGGGAGTTTTGCGGTGATTTTTTCATAGGGCAAAGGCTCGCCAATGACGCCGGTTGAAGATGTAAAAACCCGGTAAGCTGGTACGTTCAGCACGTCTGCAACGCCAGCTGTCACAGCCGCAACAGCCTTTTGGCCGACTGCGCCGGTGAATGCATTCGCATTGCCGGAATTTACCAGTATTGCCGCCCCGTCTTTTGCGGCGGCTTTCCGCTTCAGCTTTGCTTCACAGTCCAGAACGCAGGCTGCGCGTGTGGCGGAACGGGTAAATGCACCAGCGATAGACGTGCCGGGCGCCAGTCGGGCCAGCATGACATCTGTGCGCCCGGCATAGCGAACGCCGGCTGCAATGGCGGAAAACTCAACGCCTTCAATAGGTGGCAATGCCGGAAATCCACCTTTGGGCGCCAAAGGTGACATCGGGTTCAGCTTCTTTTTTTTCTGCTTGCCCTTGGTTACTTCACCCGCCTGCAGCTTTTTACGAAGCTCTTTTACCTTTTCTTTCAGCAGCTTTGCTTCGGCTTTCCAATTAGAGTCTTTCTTAGCCATGTCCGGTCCTTTTGCAGGTCGCGATCAGTTGTCAAGTAGAGCGGTATTTTTCAGGATAGCAGGGTCAATCCCTTCGACGGTTTTTTCAACCGTCGCGGCTTCACTCAGCTCAGTTACCCGTGCCTCGACTGCGGCACCTTGCAGTTCACCGGCCAGTTCATCACGGACATCTTCAAATTTTGGTGCTTCGGTGTTGCGCGTCTCATTCAGGCGGATGACGTGCCAGCCAAACTGAGTTTGAACCGGGTCTGAAACGGTGCCCGGCTCCATCCCAACAACAGCATCCTCGAACGGTTTTACCATCATTCCAAGGCCGAACCAACCTAAGTCTCCGCCGTTCGGTCCGGACGGTCCGGTCGACTTTTCCTTGGCAAGGGCTGCGAAATCGGCACCGCCGTCCAACTCTGACTTCAACGCTTTTGCTTCGTCTTCTGTTTCAACCAAAATGTGGGCTGCGCTGTATTCCTTGGCGGGCTCAAAGCCCTTGTACTTCTCGTCATAAGAGCTCTGAAGGGCGGTATCTGTAACCGCATCTTCCGCCACGGCATCAAGTGCTGCTCCGGCAAGGTAGCTCAGGCGCTGATTTTCCAAAACCAGCATGTCACGCTTTGTCAGATCTTTTCCGACGCTATCAGCAAGAGCCACCTGTTGGATCATCTGATCCAGAATGCCATTAAACAGGGTTTGGTCGTCCAACTGAAGATACTGTTCTGGCAGGGTGGAACGCATGGCAATCATGTTGCCAAGGGTAATTTCTGTGCCATTGACGGTTGCCACAACCCGGTCGGCGGTCGGCTCTTCTGCGCGCGCAGGGCCAATCAGGGTCAGTGACAGCGCCAAAGCGCCCAAAAGTGTGGCCGATTTAATCATTGTGACAACTCCGTTAGGGGCCGCGACCCGGCGCGGCGTTGACTATCTGATAGCGGCCCCTTACATCGCGATGGGTCCAGTGAAGGAAGGGCCGTACCAGTTTCCGATGCCGTATCTAGGCCGAAGGAAAGGTGGCGGCAAGACCGGGCTTCACACAAGGGCATCATCGAACCCCGAGCGGAGAAAACATGCTGGGCCTTGGAACAATCGCAAAAAAGGTCTTCGGAACACCGAATGATCGCAAGGTCAAATCTGTCCGCCCGCTGGTGGACCGGATCAATGCGCTGGAACCAGAATTTCAGGCGCTGTCCGACGATGAGATTAAGGATAAGACAGAAGAACTCGCAAAGCGCGTCCAATCTGGTGAAAGTTTGGATTCAGTGCTGGTCGAAGCCTTTGCCAATTGTCGTGAAGGGGCAAAACGCGCCCTTGGCCTGCGCGCGTTCGATGTGCAGCTCAAAGGTGGGATCTTTTTGCACCAGGGCAATATTGCGGAAATGAAGACCGGCGAGGGCAAGACCCTTGTGGCAACGTTTCCCGCGTATCTGAATGCTCTGGCTGGCAAGGGCGTGCACATCGTTACCGTCAACGACTACCTCGCCAAGCGCGACGCAGAATGGATGAGCAAGGTCTTCGCAGCGCTTGGTCTGACAACGGGCGTCGTCTACCCATTTCAGGACGCCGAGGAAAAACGCGCCGCCTACCGCGCAGACGTAACCTACGCGACGAACAATGAGCTGGGCTTTGATTATCTGCGCGACAACATGCGCAACTCCATCGATGAGATGATGCAGCGCGGGCATTTCTTTGCTGTTGTAGATGAAGTCGATTCAATTCTTATCGACGAAGCGCGTACACCGCTGATCATTTCCGGCCCGAGCGATGACCGGTCCGATCTGTACAAGACGCTGGATGCTTATATTCCTGAGCTGCAAGAAGAGCATTTCAAACTCGATGAAAAACAGCGCAGCGCTACCTTTACCGAGGCTGGTAACGAATACCTTGAGCAGCGGCTGACGGCGACGGGTTTGCTGCCAGAGGGACAAACCCTCTATGATCCGGAATCCACAACGATTGTGCACCATGTCACGCAAGCATTGCGGGCACACAAACTGTTCCTGAAGGACCAGCATTATATTTCCCGCGACGATGAAATCATGCTGGTTGATGAGTTTACCGGCCGCATGATGAAAGGCCGCCGCCTTTCGGACGGGCTGCACCAGGCGATTGAAGCCAAAGAAGGTGTCACCATCCAGCCCGAGAACGTGACGCTCGCATCGGTCACATTCCAGAATTATTTCCGACTTTATGAAAAGTTGTCCGGCATGACCGGCACCGCCTCGACCGAGGCGGAAGAATTCATGGATATCTACAAGCTGGGCGTGGTTGAAGTGCCGACAAATCAACCGATTGCCCGCGTTGACAACCATGATCAGGTTTACCGAACCGCGCGCGAAAAGTTCGAGGCGATCATCCGCAGAATCCAAAAGGCCAATGAAAAGGGCCAGCCAATTCTTGTTGGTACGACATCGATCGAAAAGTCTGAACTTCTAAGCGAGATGCTGACGAAAGAAGGGATAACGCACAACGTGCTTAACGCCCGCCAGCATGAGCAAGAAGCTAAAATTGTTGCTGATGCAGGCAAGCTGGGGGCAGTGACTATCGCCACTAACATGGCAGGCCGCGGCACCGATATTCAGCTTGGCGGCAATGTAGAGATGATCGTGATGGAGTCTTTGGCGGCCGATCCCGATGCCCATCCTGAAGAGATCCGCGCCAAAGTAGAAGCCGAACACGTTGCTGAAAAAGCCAAGGTGATTGAGGCTGGCGGTCTTTTTGTGCTGGCCACAGAACGGCATGAAAGCCGGCGTATCGACAACCAGTTGCGCGGGCGGTCTGGGCGTCAGGGTGATCCTGGCCGGTCGTCGTTTTACCTTAGCCTTGAAGATGACCTGATGCGCATCTTCGGGTCGGACAAGCTTGATGCCGTGTTGTCAAAGCTTGGCATGAAAGAAGGCGAAGCGATCATCCATCCATGGGTGAACAAGTCGCTTGAACGCGCTCAGGCCAAGGTTGAGGGCCGGAACTTCGACATGCGTAAGCAATTGTTGAAATTCGACGATGTGATGAATGATCAGCGTAAAGTGATCTTCTCTCAACGGCTTGAGATTATGGAAGCGCAGGATCTTGAAGATATCACACAAGACATGCGTCATCAGGTAATCGACGATCTGGTCGATGAATACCTGCCACCGAAATCCTATGCCGAACAGTGGAATTCCGAAGGTCTCTATGCAGTGATACTTGAAAAGCTGGCGGTTGACCTTCCTGTGATCGACTGGGCCCGCGAAGAGGGTGTTGATCAGGACGTGATGCGCGACAGGCTTTGTGACGCCACGGATGATATGATGGCGAAGAAAGCCGAAACCTTCGGGCCCGAGACGATGCGGCAGATCGAAAAACAGTTCTTGTTGCAAACCATCGACGCGAAATGGCGCGAACACCTCGTGACGCTTGAACACCTGCGTTCGGTCATCGGATTTCGGGGCTATGCCCAACGCGATCCCCTATCCGAGTACAAGACCGAGGCCTTTTCGCTTTTTGAAAACCTGCTTGACGGGTTGCGTGTGGATGTGACGCAAAAACTTGCGCAGGTTCGGCCGATGTCAGAAGAAGAGCAGGCCGAGATGATGCGCAAGATGGCGGAGCAGCAGGCATCGCTGAACACTCCAAGATCTTCCACAGTCACCAAGAAAACGCCGCCGGTTGCTGAATTTGACGAAGCCGATGCCTCGACCTGGGGCAATCCGGGCCGCAATGACGCCTGCCCTTGCGGATCAGGCGACAAGTTCAAGCATTGCCACGGGCGATTGTCCTGAAAAGACCGGGTGCCCGGTACAGCTTTAGTGCCGGGCAAATTTGGCAGGCACATAAACTGTTCGTAGACGGTAAGGCTTTAGGGCGCGCTTCTGTCAGATCGCCAGGCCAAGCTGCGGGCTCACGCTTTTCAGACCGGACGCGCCCACAAATCATATTCGCCGGCCTCATCAACTTCCACGGTGACAATGTCGCCAGCGGATAGCGTCTCAAACCCTTCGTCGATGAACAGGTTCCCGTCGATCTCCGGCGCGTCGGCCTTGGTTCGGCACGTGGCGCCTTCTTCGTCGACGCTGTCGACAATCACGTCAATCCGGGTGCCTACTTTGGCCGCCAGCTTCGCCTCGGATATCCCTTGCGCCTTTTCCATGAACCGGTCCCAGCGGTCTTGTTTGACCTCATCGTGCACGTGATCTGGCAGCGCGTTTGAACGGGCGCCTGCGACGTTTTCGTATTGAAAGCAGCCAACACGGTCGAGCTGGGCTTCGTCCATCCAATCCAAAAGTGTCTGGAATTCGGCCTCGGTTTCGCCGGGGTAGCCCACGATGAACGTGGAGCGTAAAGTGATCTCGGGGCAGATCTTCCGCCATGCTGCGATTTCGTCCAGCGTTTTGGCGGCCGCGGCGGGGCGGGCCATGCGTTTCAGCACATCCGGGTGCGCGTGTTGGAAGGGGATATCGAGATAGGGCAGGATCAGCCCATCCGCCATCAATGGGATCAGATCGCGGACATGTGGGTAGGGGTAGACGTAGTGCAGCCGCACCCATGCGCCCAAGGAGCCAAGATCGCGTGCCAGATCGGTGATATGGGCGCGGCGATCCCGGTCAGTGGCGTGTTTGATATCGACGCCGTAGGCGGAGGTATCTTGTGAGATGACCAAGAGTTCGCGCACCCCGGCCGCAACCAGTTTTTCTGCCTCGCGGATCACGGCATGGGCAGGGCGCGATTGCAGGCGGCCACGCATGTCTGGAATGATGCAGAACTTACACTTGTGGTTGCAGCCCTCAGAAATCTTCAGGTAGCTATAGTGGCGCGGTGTCAGGCTGACACCGGTGGCAGGCAAGAGATCGATGAAGGGATCGGGGCTGGGGGGCACGGCTTTGTGCACAGCATCCAGCACTTGTTCATATTGATGCGGGCCGGTCACAGCCAGAACCTGCGGGTGGGCACCGGTGATGTAATCCGGCTCAGCGCCCAGACAGCCGGTGACGATCACCCGGCCATTTTCAGCCAGCGCTTCGCCGATTGCATCGAGGCTTTCAGCCTTGGCAGAATCCAGAAATCCGCAGGTGTTCACGATCACCGCATCGGCGCCTTGATAGTCGGGGCTGATCGCATAGCCTTCGGCGCGCAGCCGGGTCAGGATGCGTTCGCTGTCAACCAGCGCCTTGGGGCAGCCAAGCGATACCATGCCGATCCTTGGCTGGCCGTCACGGGCGTCGCCGGTGAAATGGGGCCGCGGGGCAAGGTCGGGGCGCAGATTGGGTGGGTTTTGAGACATGCGGGGGATATAGCCGATCTTGGTAAGGGTGCGAAAGGGGGCACCACGTTCGGCACGATCAGTCGCCTTTGGGCACGATCCTGTTCACATGTCCCATCTTCCGGCCCGGTCGGGCTTCTGCCTTGCCGTAAAGGTGGATAGCCGTATGGCGTTCGCGGACAAGATCCGGGATCTGGGCGATGTCATCCCCGATCAGGTTTTCCATTACCACATCGGAATGGCGCGACCCGTCGCCAAGCGGCCACCCGGTGATCGCCCTGATATGCTGTTCAAACTGGTCAATGGCGCACCCGTTTTGCGTCCAGTGTCCGGAATTATGAACGCGGGGGGCGATTTCATTGACGATCAACCCCTTGGGCGTGACGAACAGTTCAACCCCCATGACACCCACATAGTTCAAAGCGTTCAGGATTTTACCGGCCAGCAGGACGGCATCGGTGCGTTGGGCTTCGGTCAGCTCTGCAGGCACGGTGGTGCTGTGCAATATGCCGTCGCGGTGAACGTTTTCGCCCGGGTCATAGGCTGCGACTTCGCCCGAAAGGCTGCGTGCAGCGATGACCGAGACTTCATGGCTAAACTCGACAAAACCTTCGAAGATCGCGGGCGCACCAGCCATAGCGGCCAGTGCCGCGTCGGCGTCTTCGGCCGAATGCAGCCGCGCTTGCCCCTTGCCATCATAACCCAAACGGCGGGTCTTGAGGATTGCGGGCGCGCCGATTTCGTCCAAAGCCTCGGCCAAATCGGTGGCGTCGTCGACGGCAGCATAGGGGGCGGTCAACAAGCCCTGATCGCTCAGAAAGGCTTTTTCAATCAACCGGTCCTGACTGACCGACAAGGCGCGCCTGTTTGGATGGATTGGTCGATGCGCTTCGATTGCATCAAGGGCCGAGGTCGGGATGTTTTCAAATTCATAGGTTACGACATCGACGGATAGGGCAAAGGCCTCAAGTGCCGCGATATCATCATAGGATGCGGTCGTCATGGCATGGGCCACGTCGGCCGCAGGCGGGTTCGATGCGGGTTCAAATATATGGGTCCGGTAACCCAGTCGCGCCGCCGCGACAGAAAGCATCCGACCCAATTGTCCGCCACCCAGAATGCCGATGACCGAACCTTGTGGCAGCATATCAGTCATGTGTGGGTTCATCCGGGATTGAGGCTGACAGGGTTTCGCGCCAGGCTTCCAACCGGACGGCCAGAGCGGGGTCACTCAGCGCCAGAATCGCCGCCGCCATCAGGCCGGCATTGGCGGCCCCTGCGGCGCCAATGGCCATGGTGGCTACTGGATATCCTTTAGGCATCTGCACAATGGAATAAAGGCTGTCGAGCCCTGCCAGCGCCTTGGTTTGAACCGGAACACCAATAACAGGAACGCGAGTTTTCGACGCCATCATGCCGGGCAAATGTGCGGCCCCTCCGGCACCTGCGATAATCACGTGAAGCCCACGTTCAACTGCCGATTTGCCGTAGGCCCAAAGCCGGTCGGGCGTGCGGTGGGCCGAGACAATCCTGGTCTCATAAGCCACGGCCAGATCGTCGAGAATTGCGGTAGCTTCTTTCATGGTTGCCCAGTCTGACTGAGACCCCATGATAACGCCGACCTTCACACTCATATCCGTCTCCGTGCCCCAAATTGAAGCGCGCACTATAGCGTTGGCGGTGAAAGGGGCAAGGCCGCAGAAGCCATCCAGATGCGTGTGAACCTGCCGCGTTCACTTCCATCGTCATCTGCGCGGACAAGGTCGTGTTTTGGCCTCAGGCAATGATATCGGGCGTCAGAATATCTTCGAGCCGGGCAATCTTGTCCTTCAACCCCAGCTTTTGCTTTTTTAGCCGTTTGAGCGTAAGCTGATCAGCCCGCCCGGAGGCTTCCATAAGATGGATTGCTTCATCCAGATCGCGATGTTCCCGGCGCAGCACTTCAAGCTTTACGCGCAGCACGTCGTTGTTGTTCATTTCCATGTGGGCGTTCATCGCTTGCCTTGATGTGAGTCGGGGCAGCCCCGCAGAGGTATAAGATAGCAATTCTATGTGAATACGGGAAGGTATTCGATAGTCGGATCTTGCCGTGCCCGATCCAAACCCCCATATTTCGTGTCACGGGCCGCCTGAACTGGGGCTCAAACGCTTGTCGCTTGAGAGTAAGGACATGACAGAAATGACGAAACTGACATTTGCTGCGCACCCGTTCCTTTTGGGCTTTGACCAATTGGAACGCTTGGTTGAACGGACGGCTAAATCCGGGAATGACGGCTATCCGCCGTTTAATATCGAGCAATCTTCAGAGCACGGTTTTCGGATCACCTTGGCTGTCGCCGGGTTTCGAGAGGATGATATTTCGATCACGCTCGAAGATCATCAGTTGATGGTCCGCGGCCGGCAAGTGGATGAAGCTGATGAGGATCGCATATTCTTGCATCGCGGCATTGCGGCGCGCGCCTTTCAGCGCAGTTTTGTGCTGGCGGAAGGCGTGGAAGTTGCCGGGGCCACCATGGAAAGCGGGCTTTTGCATATCGATCTCCACAGGGCTGTCCCCGAAAAGATCGTGCAGACAATTCGGATCACCAAAGCGTAAGGAGGCCATCGACATGTATACCAAATATGATTTTGGATCAGAGGCCGGCGACCGCATCGCTTATGTCCGTGCCGTGGATGTGGCCGACTTGCCGGAAGAAATTCGTGCTCAACCGGGAATGCCGGATGTGCTGTATGCGGTTCATGATGCGTCGGGCGAGCGGCTGGCGCTGGTCAAGGATCGTCATATGGCCTTCGTGCTTGCCCGACAAAACGATATGGCACCTGTCAGCGTGCATTGATGGCCTATTCATTCGATTGGGTCGATGCCTTCACGTCCCGCCCCTTTGGCGGCAATGGGTGTGCTGTTGTGCACAGTGCAACGGATCTTGACGATGCCACCTGCATGGCAATCGTCCGGGAAACGTCTTTGGTGGAATGTACCTTTATCGGCCCGTCAGACATCGCGGATGTCAAAGTGCGCTATTTCTTAGCCAGCAAAGAGATACCTTTTGCAGGCCACCCGACAATTGCCACTGTTGCGTCGTTGGTAGATCGCGGTCTGGTCCAGGGCGATGGGCTGCAATTGGAAACCGGCGCAGGGATTGTTGGTGTTACCATCGATCGGAGCGTGTCGCCCGCATCTATCGAGATGACGCAGATCGCCCCACGGTTTGGACCGGAGCTGGCGGCTGAAATCGTCGCTGGTGCTGTCGGTCTGCAGGTTGAAGATATTCTAGGTCGGCCTCAGATTGTATCGACCGGACTACCCTTTTGTATCACGCTCCTGAAGGATCACGACGCGCTTGGCCGGGCACGGATTGATCCGGCAGGCATGGCGCGGTTCAGGGATGCAGCGCGCTCGGCTGAAACGGGTGTGATGGAGCCTTATCTGGTCGCCCTGGGCGGCGCGACGGAGGCTGGCGATACGTTTTCGAGGCTGTTGATGGAGCCGCCCTTGCCGCCAGAAGACCCATTCACCGGTTCGGCTACGGGGGCAACTGCGGCCTGGCTATGGACCCACGGCTATATCGCCAGCCCGGGCTATTTTGCAGAACAGGGCCACGGCATGGGGCGTCCGGGTTTGGCCCGGGTTGAGGTTGTCGGTCCGAGAGACGCGATCACTGGTGTGAAAGTGGCTGGGCAGGGCTATGTTTTGATGCGGGGCGACCTGCTGATCTAGTTGAAACGCGCACTCGCATTCCCGCAGCCGCGCCCGGGTTTCCACAATGATCCCGCCATAGACACGCGCGCCAACCCGTCCTAAGACCAAAAGCATGCTGTGGATCAATGAAGACATTACCCTTGCGGATTGGGAGCTGAGTGAAGGGTTTTCCCGTTCCTCCGGCCCTGGCGGGCAAAATGTGAATAAGGTGGAAACCGCCGTTGAACTGCGCTTTGAGGCCGAGCGCAGCCCGCATCTGTCTGCGCCGGTGAAGTCGCGGCTGAAGCGGTTGGCGGGCCGTCGCTGGACCAATGACGGGGCCATCGTGATCCGAGCGGAAGAAACCCGCTCTCAGGCGCGTAATCGAGAGCTGGCCCGCGAGAGGTTGGCCGAAATGATCCGTGCCGCTTTGATTGCACCCAAGCGCCGTGTCGCCACCAAACCCACGCTTGGCAGCAAACGGCGCAGGCTGGCCGCGAAAGCCGCGCGCGGTACCGTCAAGGCACTGCGCGGCAAGGTGGACGAGGAGTGAACCCAATAGGGCGTCACGCAACTAAAACCTGAGCCGGCCTGCAAAAAAGGCCACACTGATCCGCCCAACATCTCACGTTGGCAAACCAAAGCTTGCGCCGCAGGTCGATTGAGTCGAAAACCGCTTGGCACAGGCACTCAGGTAAGACGCGTAAATATGTTGAAGAAAGCCTTCATGCTCGTTTCGGGCAATGCTTTTGGCGCGGCGCTTCTGCTCATGCGCAACCTGATCGTGGCGCGGCTGATCAGCCCGGAAGACTACGGCATCGCCACGACATTCGCGATTGTCATGTCGATTGTCGAAATGCTGTCCTATTTCGGGCTGAACCAGATGATCGTGGTCGACAAGGATGGTGATGACCCTGCGATGCAGCGCGCGTTGCAAGGCTTTCAGGTTCTAAGAGGCGTTGTCTCCAGCCTGTTCTTGTTTTTGATTTCTCACTACTACGCCCGGTTTTTGGGCGTCGAAGATATCGTATGGGCCTATCAGCTCATGGCGATTATCCCTCTGGTCAACGGGCTGCAGCATTTTGATATTCACCGGTTGAAGCGGCATATGGTGTTTCGGCCTTGGATCTTGTCGCAATCCGTGCCGCCGCTGATCGCGGTTCTAACTCTTTGGCCGATAGCGATGATCTATGGCGACTACCGGATCATGCTGATTTCTCTGTTCATTCAGACATTCTCGATGGTTGGCATGTCGCATCTGACGGCCGAGCGGCCATATGGCCTCACGCTCGATCTGGCGCTGATGAAGCGTGCGACGGTGTTTGGCTGGCCCTTGTTGTTGAACGGCGTGTTGTTGTTTGGTGTGTTCAACGGCGAAAGGCTGATTGTGGGCAACCAGCTTGGCATGGCGCCGCTGGCGGTGTTTTCCATGGCGATCACGCTGACGTTGACCCCGACTCTGGTTATGGCGGGGGCTTGCCAGTCGATCTTTTTGCCCAAACTATCTGCAGCGCGCGACCGCCCCGATGAGTTCCGGTGGTTGGGAGTGGTCACGACCGAGGCGGGTCTGGCGATAGGCGTGCTGCTAATTTTGGGGATGGTGCTTTTGGGTGGGCCAGTGATGCACCTGCTCTTAGGGTCGAAATATGCCGCAATACTGGGTCTTTTGGTGCCGATGGCCGTGTTGCAGGCCGTTCGGGTTGCCAAAACTGGCGGGTCCACCGTGGCCCTTTCCAAAGAGCGATCCGGCAACGCGGCGGCGGCCAACCTATTTCGCGTCTTGTCCTTGCCCTTATCGTGGTTCGCAGTGGCCCAGACCGGCAGCATGTTGACCGTCATTGGTATTGCAACGGTGGCTGAGTTGATGGGGTTTGTCCTGTCGTTAAGATTGGCTGCGGGCAGGGCGGGTTTATCGCTTAGGCCACTGGTCTTGCCATCGCTGCTATCGGCCTTTGCCTGCGTGGCGGCCCTGATCGATGTTTGGATCTATCCTCCGCAAACCGATATTTGGGCGCATCTGGATTGGTCGCGGTGGGTGGTGGTCTTGATCTGTCTGGTGGCCCTTGGGTCGATGTCCGGGCTTCGGGGGTATTTTGTCCGCCGCATAAAAGAGCGTTGATGAGAAAATGCGCTAACTGCGCATCTTCACCACTTTGGCCGGGACTCCCACAGCAATTGCGCCTGCGGGTACGTCCCTTGTGACGACCGATCCTGCCCCGATCACCGCACCGTCGCCGATGGTTACGCCTGCGGTCAAGATCGCCCGCGCCCCAATCCAGCAATCGGCACCGATGATAATGTCATGCTCAATCATCTCCTGATCCGTGATGCGGATACCTGCAGCAAGCCCATAGTCAGCTGCGGTCACAAACACCTCGGGTCCGAATGTTGTGCGGTCGCCCACGCGGATCCAACTGGTATTCTTACCCGCCCATAGCGAACAGCGCGCGCCAATCTGCACCTGATCGCCCAAGGCCACGCGTTCGCCGTTGGCAAA
>JBARVN010000186.1:0-54266 GCA_049646285.1 Albidovulum sp.
AGGCGGTCCAGGCGTGTGAACGGGCGGTCACTTCTAGGGCACCAACACAGCGGAGCGTTGCAAGATCAAAATTAAACATCCAACGCCTCCTTTGTTTGCGTGTCGGGATGGCGGCACAATACGCGAAACCTGATCCATACAAAGCCCGAATTTGTACCAATCCCGGAGTGGCGATTGTATGTGCCCTGCGTACAACACCCCAAGCGCCCGTGCCGGAACCCGTTCCCTCTGGCCCTTTGCGCGCCAAGCCGTTAAATCAGCGCCCAATGGCCCCGAAACCAAAGGCGCGAACATGTCCCGGATACTGATCACCTCGGCGATCCCCTATATCAACGGCATCAAACACCTGGGCAATCTGGTCGGCTCGCAGCTGCCGGCGGATCTTTATGCGCGTTATATGCGGGGGCGCGGGCATGAGGTGATGTTCATCTGTGCAACCGACGAACACGGAACACCTGCCGAACTTGCGGCGGCCAAGGCCGGAAAACCCGTGGCCGAATACTGCGCCGAAATGTGGCAGGTGCAATCTGACATCGCGGCCGGGTTCGGCCTGTCTTTCGACCATTTCGGGCGCTCGTCCAGCTTGCGCAACCGCGCATTGACGCAGCATTTTGCGGGTGCACTTGCCGATAACGGCTTCATCGAAGAGGTCAGCGAAAAGCAGGTATTTTCCATCACCGACAACCGCTTCTTGCCGGATCGCTATATCGAAGGCACCTGCCCCAATTGCGGCTATGACCGGGCGCGCGGCGATCAGTGTGAAAACTGCACCAAACAGCTTGATCCGACCGATCTGATTGATCCGCGCTCTGCAATCTCCGGTTCCACCGATCTTGAGGTGCGCGAAACCAAGCATCTCTACCTCAAGCAACGCTCCTTGCGCGATGACATCGCCAGATGGATCGACAGTAAGACCGACTGGCCAATCCTGACCACCTCGATCGCCCGGAAATGGTTGAATGATGGCGACGGGTTGCAAGACCGCGGCATCACCCGCGATCTGCACTGGGGCGTGCCGGTCAAGAAGGGCTCCGAGGACTGGCCGGGGATGGAGGGCAAAGTCTTTTACGTCTGGTTCGACGCCCCCATCGAATATATCGCCGCCACCGCCGAATGGGCCGATGCGCAGGGCCTCGACGATGCCGCCTGGCAACGCTGGTGGCGCACAGACATGGGCGCGGATGATGTGCGTTATGTGCAATTCATGGGCAAGGACAATGTGCCCTTCCACACGCTCTCCTTCCCCGCCACGATCATGGGCTCGGGCGAGCCGTGGAAGCTTGTCGATTACATCAAAAGCTTTAACTACCTGAATTATGACGGCGGCCAGTTCTCAACCTCCCAGGGGCGCGGCGTCTTCATGGATCAGGCGCTGTCGCTCTTACCCGCCGACTACTGGCGCTGGTGGCTTTTGTCCCACGCGCCCGAAAGTTCGGATAGTGAATTTACCTGGGAAAACTTCCAGACCAGCGTCAACAAGGACCTGGCCGATGTCTTGGGCAATTTCGTCTCCCGCATCACCAAGTTCTGCCGCTCGAAGTTTGGCGAGGCCGTGCCCGACGGCGGGGCCTATGACGACCGCGCAAATGCCCTGATCGGCGAACTTGAAACCCGTATCCGCGCCTACGAAAGCTTTATGGAGGCGATGGAGGTGCGCAAAGCCGCGATTGAGCTGCGCACCATCTGGGCCGCTGGCAACGAGTATCTGCAAGCCGCAGCGCCCTGGACAGTGTTCAAGACCGATCCAGAGGCGGCAGCAGCGATGACACGCCTCTCGCTCAACCTCGTGCGGCTTTACGCGGTGCTGTCGGAACCCTTCATCCCCGATGCCAGTGCCAAAATGCTGGCTGGCATGAAGACCGACGATGCCGCATGGCCGGGGTCGGTGGCCGAAGCGCTGACCTCCCTGCCCGCAGGCCATGCGTTTGAAACGCCAGAAGTACTTTTCGCCAAAATCGCCGACGAAGACCGCGAAGGCTGGTCCAAACGCTTCGCGGGTGTGCGAACCTAAAGCCCCCCCTGTCACCCCCACAAAAGCTGGGGCCTCTCGGCCTGTTGCGCAACCCGGCTCCGCCCATTGCCCTGAGCGCACTGGCGCCATGATGAAGGCAAGTTTTGTCGCAAAACGCCCAGTACGATTGCTGCCCCAAGTGGCCATTCCGTCAAACCGCATAGGTTTCTGTAATCGGCAAAAACCACCATTTTTGGCGCACAGGAGTTGTCAGTAGGCTTGGTCCGACAGCGGCCACTTATGATCCGCGCGGCGGATTCGTGCTCAGAGCCCAAAATTACTAATGCTGCGAAATGCACAGACGACCGCAAGTAGCGGCAAGATGCCGTAGACGGTGTTGCAAGAGGAACCGACAGACACTGTTCTCCGTGAAAGGAGGAGAGATGTTTGGCAATCCGTATTGGCTCGGCGTCTCAGTAAACCACAGAAGCCTTCCAGTGAAATTGATGAGCCGCATGCGATAAAGCTTCGTTAAGGGCTACGGTCTCTCTTGAAACGAGCCCATTCGTCTGCAACGCTCCTTTCTGAAAAGCGGTCACAAAGCCTCAGTCGAAAAAGTAGTTCAAAGAATGGCCCTACATCCAGACTTCAATGCGCTCACTTCCAACCGTTTCCGTGCGGATCCTTTTCCTATACTAGCTGCTCTTCGCCAGAGTGGCGGCGTTCACCATTTTGAAGGTGGCATGAAACCGAGCTGGCATGTGCTTAGCCATGAGTGCGCGCGCACAGTGCTACTTGATCCAGAGACATTTTCATCCGACCGATCATTGACAACGTCGGATCAAGATGCGGCAGACCTCAATCTATCGTTCCTGTTCAACAACCTCATATCGGCAACTGGCGACAAACATCGCAGGCTTCGGATGATTGGAAATAGGGTCTTCATGCCGAAGTTCGTTGAGAAGTTCCGGGGCCGCATCCAAAGGTTGGTCAATTCACAGCTAGACGCTGTCGTCGGGGCAGGCAAGTTTGATCTTGTTGAAGATTTCGCAGCACCCATCACAATTGGAATGATCACAACCATCCTAGGGTTGCCGACCGAAGATATGCCAAAAATTAGAGAATGGTCGCAGGTTTTGGGCGACAATTCGGGTGCACTCACCTGGATGCGGGAGGTGGACCCTATCATGGCGAAACGCGGACGAGACACCGGTTCGGCCATGTCCGCCTACTTTGCTGACTATATCAATGACAGGGCTCAAAACCCGCGTGACGGAGACCTGATATCCGCATTCTTAACTGTCGAAGTTGACGGAGAACGACTGACCCGAGAAGAAGTTTTGTCGATGGCCATGCTTTTGTTGTTGGCAGGTAATGAGACAACAACATTTCTGATCGTCAACGCCGTGCGTATGATGGTCGCCTATCCCAATCAAACCGCACAACTACGCAATGACCCCGAGCGCATTCCCGGCTTTATTGAGGAGGTTTTGCGCTTGCACGCGTCGATCCGAAATGTCGATCGCTTCGCGACCAAGGACGTCGTTCTGGATGGCGTGGCAATACCAGCAGGCGGGCAAATCGTCGTCTGGCTTGCCTCTGCGAACCGTGATCCAGTTGAATTTGATGCTCCAGAACAGTTTGATCTTGCGCGCACGCCGAACAGGCATTTTTCGTTCGGGCAAGGAATACATCATTGTCTCGGGGCACCTCTGTCGCGTCTGGAGGCCGAGCTTACACTGCGCAGTCTTGTGGCGAGAACGCGAGACGTCCGTCTCATCGGCAACGCAACTCTGGGCCGCAACGCAAGCTTCAGTGGCGTTACACGGCAGATGGCGGCGTTTGAGTGATAAGTGCCGCATTGCACTGCAAAAGACACTCGGGTCGCAGATAAACGAGAGCCAAGGATTGGGTTCTTTCTAAAAGCGAAATCGTGTCACCTATACCGGCGCTGCCCGGTTCAAGGACGCGGTAGTACCACCCAGTGCGCCCTGTCTTTTGGAACAGATACGCCATCTTCTTGTTGGCCGTATGCTCTGACACTTTCCAACACGGCTGGCGCCCCTGACTGATCTGGACAACCGCAGAACCAAGGCGGAGCTTGTCGCCGATGCAAAGCGTGTCTTCGGTCAGCCCCAGTGACGCGATATTCTCTCCGAATGCCGCCGGGATTGTGCCAGTTGGAATTTCGCCCTCGGCGATCCACCTGTCATAATGTTCGCTTGCGTAGTGGTGAATGGCCTTGTCCACGCCGCCGTGATGCTTGGGGTCGGCCTGCGCATCACCGACAAAGCCAAGCGCGTCAATGTCATGGCGGCCCTGAACCGGCATTTTATCAATGGCCGATTGGTCACGCCCGGGCCAGAGATCTTGCACCTTGCCAAAGAACAGCCCGTCGATGCTGGACGTGCGGGGGGCGTGGGTCATGCACTTTCCTGTTCGTAGCAGATCAGCGATGTATCACCTACCGTAAGCGGCTCCGAAAGAAGCCTGCAAAAGCCCCCGGTCATGACGGGTTCAAAATGCATGCAGGTGTTGCAGACACCAAAGGCGCGGCCGCGGTTTTGGTTCAAACAGCCTGTGAGCACCGCTGACAGCGACGCCTTAAGCGATTGTTTTTGCTGGTCGTTCAGGCCTGCAATACCTTGCTCAAGGCCAGCCTCCATCTGAGCGATGTCCTCCCCAGCGGCGGTCAGCTCAAAGCGGATGGCCCGCTTGTCCTGGGTTGAGCGGTGCTCGGACACATAGCCCTTTTGCACCAGCGACTTGAAAGACTGCGAGATCGTGCCCCGCGTTGTGCCCAGATACTCGGCAACGTGAGACGGGCTTTTGGAAAACCGGTTGGCCCGGCCAAGATAGACCAAAACCGCGCGCTGCGTTGGGTTGAGGTCTCCGTCCCATGCCGATGCCGCGTCCAGCCGCGCCAGTCGATTGATCAGTTCGCGGATGTGCAAGTGTCTGTCCATTCTCAACTAATAGCGACTCGAAATAATCATTGCAATAGTTTCGACTCGCTACTAATGATAGGCGGGTAACTGAAAGGACATACCATGAAACACCCTCTCTTCTTGCTCACCTCTTCTTTGGCGCTGTGCGCAGCTAGCGCTTGGGCGCAAGGCGATCACATGCATGCGGTGGATCAAAACGGTGCGATCTTGTCGGACGCGGATCAGGCCAAGGTTGCGGCCTTTGATATTTTGGGCGCACACGCGCACCGCAACGGCAATGTGGTGACCTTCCACATGACCACAAACGGGGTCGCAGGCGCAGATGTTCCTGCCGCAACTGGCGCGCTTGGTGGTGCAGAGGTTTTTTCCTACGTTTGGCCAACCTCGCTTAACCCATCGGCAGTCGGGTTCGAAAGTGGCACAGGCATTCTTGCCCTGACGGCCACCAGCCACCCTGACTTTGACGATACGCCGCTTTATGATGAAAACAATGACGGCAACCCGACCAACGATGGCGTGATCTGGCACAGCCACTGGGTTGTTCTTGCGCCGACCGAGGCTTGTGGACCGGGCGCCCTAGCAGTGCGCGACATAGCGGAAGGTGAGGCGCCAATACTGCCCGCCACTTGGCCGGGCCTGCCGATCTTTCTGGACAGTCCGGGGTTCACGCCGCTTTTCGATGGCCCTGAGATTGCTGTGAATGTCGCGTTTCGCAGCGATGTGGCGCTGGAAGGCGTGGGGTATGATGGTGTCACGTCCGCTTTGCGCGTCAATGCAAACGTCCATGCGCCGCTGCTGTGTGTGGTCGATGTCTTTGATGTGGCGTCCGGTGATCTGAGCCTGCCGGGCAAGATGAACTGATTGCCGCGTGAGGCCGCGCCCGGCGAGGCCTCACGCCCATTTCTACCGGGGGTTTTGATAAATGACATCGCCAGATCTTTCCGTTTCACAATGGTTCAATACCGATCAAAGCATCACGCTTGCGTCCCTCAAGGGCAAAGTCGTGATTGTCGAAGCGTTTCAGATGTTATGTCCGGGTTGTGTGTCGCACGGCCTGCCCTTGGCACAAAAGGTGCAGCGGACCTTCCCGGATGAGATCGTGGCCGTTATCGGGCTACACACGGTCTTTGAACACCATGACGCGATGACGCCCGTGTCCCTGCGCGCGTTTTTGCACGAATACAGGATCACATTTCCCGTGGGTGTAGACACGCCTGGCACCGGAGCGATGCCAAAAACCATGGAAGCGTTTCAGATGCGAGGCACGCCAAGCATGTTGATTTTCGACAAGACCGGCACCCTGCGGGCGCATCATTTTGGAGAGGTTTCAGAACTTGCGCTCGGAGCCGAGATCGCGACGCTTCTATGTGAAAGTGCAGGTGCGCAGATGAGCAAAGCAGCTGTCATCTAGAGCGTGTCGCATTCAACCGGAACAAGATGTTTCAAAACACGCGTTCAAAGCAAGGCTTTAAGGCAGCGTGTTTTGAATACGATTTGATGCGACATGCTCTAACCCGCCCAAATCTTTGATTTCGGACAGCCTTGGATATTACAGGCTTAACGCGACACGCCACCTGGCTTGGCAGCAGCCGGGTTGCGGGCGGGGGCGGGAAAGCTTGCCCGTTTCAAGATGGCCCCTGTCTGATCGACAACAAGCCGAAGGGCTCGGTCCCGGTAGTGAAACGTCAGCCGCGCGCGGCCTGCATCTTCACCAACGCCTGTTTCGCTTATTGAGGTGATATCGCCCCTACGCATCAAGGCTTGAATGTCTTTCGGCACAAGCCTGAAGGCCTCGGCAATCACGGCAGCATCAACAACGAACCCATCTTGCGTGACCTCAATTTGTGTCACGTGGCCTCTCTCCAATATCCATTGGCCGCGGCGACCGTCGCAAAATGCGTGGCGACGATCTGGCTGGACGCGATCAGGGCGTCAAAGTTCTGAGCATATTCAGGGCGCAGTTTCTCTCGGATAGCGGCGTCCGGCTGGGTCATCTTGATCGCCACGCGGCTGAGCTTGACGGCCAGCGCATAGCCCTCCTCAGGTGTTTCGGTGATCAGCGTAGGTAACCAGGTTGCCATTGGCCTGTCCTTTCGGTTGCGGGGGATATGGTTCAGCAAAAGCCGCGCGGCGTTGCCTTTAGGATCGTCGAACGGGCCATTTTTGACCGCCCTGACCAAGAAGCGCAAGCGCGGCCGACAGACCAAAATCGATCTGCCACCCGCACGAACCAAGCATTGACGCCGCGGTCACACCACTATGACCCAAACAAAGATCAGGCTCACCACAAGATAAACCAGCGTGTTTATCATCCAGCGGATCAGACCCGCGTCGCCCTCCGGGTCCACCCCCAGACGTTCACACACCTTGGTGCCGGGCCAGAGAAACGCTTCGGACAGTGACATTGCTTTCACCCTTTAATAGGTATTTTTGATGCGTATTATCTACCGCTTTCAAATACGCATTGCAAATGCTAAATATAGCCCCATGCAATTGGACAAATTCACTGATTACGCGCTGCGCATTTTGATGACTCTGGCGGTCCGTGCGCCTGCACGCGTTCCCACGTCTGAAATCGCCACGATCTTTGGTTTGTCGGAACATCACCTGTCAAAGGTCGCGACCCAGCTTGTCCGCGAAGGCTTCGCCGCCGCGGAAAGAGGGCGCAACGGCGGTCTTACGCTTGCGCATCCCGCAGATCAGATCCGCGTCGGAGCCGTTGTGCGGGCCATGAAACGCAATGATCCTGTGGTGGAGTGTTTCGGGACAGATCAGTCTTGCCTTATCCTGCCCGCATGCGGTCTGCGCCAGCCATTGGCCCAGGCCCAGGAAGCCTTCTTCGTAACGCTGGACGGGTTTACGCTCGCCGATGTCACACGCGCCCGACGCGCGCTTGGCTCATTGCTGGAAACCTGACCGTCCAACGCACCCGAACGTGCGGATTTGGACCCATAGTCGCTGGCGTCAGACAATTCTGACCGAGGGGCTGCACCAGCTTGAGGCACTCAAGGCTTTGGGCGGTGCGACGTCTCCGATGGGGAGGTCCACATGGGAGGTTGTCCGTTATCGGGACGAAGCCGCCTTTTGCTAGCGCAGCTATTGCTGACGCAGAAAACCCTCGTATCTGCGGCTTGCCTGTCACTGCGATGCAGCTCATGTCGCCGAAGCGGTCGTTGAAATCGGCCACGAGACACCGACACACCCGTCCCTTCGCTGCAATTTAAGCCAACGACCGAGTTTTCATTTTAAGTCATATCTTGAGGCAAAAAATCTGGCCAGTTGCGCCAAACAATCGCGTGGAAACTTCGGTGAGGATAGGGTTGTAACTCAACATTAAAAAATTGCTGAACATACGTTGCGCCTCCAATTCCCGATCACCTGGAGGACCGATAGCGGCGCAAGGTTTGGAGCAAGAATGCACTATTCAGCTAGCTAATATTCACAAATCGGAGCGTTTTGCTTGGCGCGCGCCCTTTTATCTTCGTGACGATCCAGTTCAGGGTATCGGGATCAATCAGCGCGTTTTCGATGGTGCTCGCCTTGCTGGCCAAGCCCTTGCTCACGTCATGGTGAAACTGTCGAGGAGCCTTTTCGCATCCCAAGCCCCCGGCAATCAGATCCACCCAGTCACCTGCAAAGATGACCCCATCATCGGATCGTTTTTCCGCACCCAGCGTGATCTCGCGGATCGAAGGGGTTGCATTACCCCAGTCTGCAACCGGAGCTGGCGTCGCACATCCAATTCGCAACAACTGCTCGATCCGCGGCGTCTGGTTAGACAATATCTGCCCGACCTGAGCGTCCGCACTGATGCTGCCATTGCCGATCGCGACAACGTGCACCTTGCGCCCGCGGACACCGTCCAGTGTAAGCGCTGCTGTCGCACGCCAAAGGGGTTCACCAAGTTTTGTTGCCGCGGCGGTATCCTGCGCAAAGCTGCGCAGAAACTTCGGCAACAACTGACCGGCGCGTCGCGAAAGGTACCGGGCAGCACCCTCGCGATCCGAGGCAAAGCGTTTCAAAATCTCTTCGGCCTCGTGTTTGATCCTGATGCGGATCGTCTCAAGCGCATTGTTGCCATAGACGATATGCAGTGGGTAAATACCATTGCGCATGAAGGTCGGCGTCAAGTGACCCGCAATGCGATTGGTGGTGTCCAAGGGCACAAGTGGGTCGTGGTAGAAAAGGCCGATATGTTTGATCTTGTCATCGTTCTGAAGCTCTGACGCGGCTTCGATCAGGGGGGCGATGCCCAACCCAAACCGTCCTTGTTCCACCAGACCTTCAGGCTCGACATGAACAATGTGACCGACAAGGGCATAGCGTCGCGGGCGGCGCAAGCGCGCTGCGACAAGGCTTTTGCTGTCCGGTTTCGGGGCGCTGACTTTTGGTTTGAGGTCAAAGCCCGTGGGTGTATTGGCCGATAACCTGATGACCCATGCGTCTAGCAGATTTTCCGCCCAATCCTCGTAGGACCAATGTGCCAAGCCCGGCTGACCTTGCCATTTGGACCAGTCGCGTCCCCACGAGTTTTGAATGATGAATCCGGTCTGATCATATCCCAAAATGACAAAGGCGTGGCATCCGATTTGCCCGTGCCGGAATCTGATTTTTCCGATTTTTTTCGGTGCTGGTCGCAGCCAGCCTTTGTGGATTTTGGCTGAGACAAGGACAGACCCCACGCTGTTGATCGCCACTTGAAAATCGTTCAGACGTGGCTTCACGCGCAGATAGCTTCCCAGTGTCACATTTGCAGCGTCCCGGGCCATAGCCCGGCTAAGCACCCATCGCTGACCGGCCGGGAAAAACGGTGCCAGTTTTTGTTGGCAGACCCCGCTGTGATCGAACCCTTTAAGGGCCCCGCGCAAACTGCTTCCTTCTGGGCTGTCCTCGATCCATTCGTCATAGGCTTGCGCCATTTCAAACAACATGCGTGTGCTGACCAGCGGTGCCTTGAGGGTCATCGCGTGGGCCTGTTGGGTGATGACTGCCGCCAGTGCAAAGGCCGTGCAGGCGGCCGCATTGCCCTGGTTGAGGATGATGCGCGTGGGGTCGTTTGGTGGCAATAGCACTGGCGGAACCGCGATCAGGGGAGGAAAATATGGCACATCGCGGTCGTCGGGCCTGTCGCTGAGGGTAGATGTGAGCAGCGCCGGAGAGACGGAAGCCGCGACTTCGTCAGATAGTTGGAGTACTGCTGAGATTTGGCTCTTTCCCTCCAATTCGGCGTTGTCTTCAACCCGCTGTGGCACCCAAGGAGAGCTGCCGATCTCGAAACGAATGGAACTGCGATCTTTCGGATCACCTCGGTTAAAGACTTCCTCCTGTAGGCGGGTTTCTTCTAAAACAAAGGGAAGGTGCACACTTCGATTGGCGGACGCGTCGATTTGCGAGCGTGGCAGGGCACCGCCTTCGGCCTCATCGCCCTGCACGACAAAGGCACCGCCCGCATAATGCAGTCCGACGACTTTGCCCGAGCGCAGCGAAAAAACCGGAGACCCTGAATTCCCGCCCAGTGTTGTTGCGTCATGCCGCAGATCGGCGATGCGTGGGGATGGGTTGTCCGGAATTGCACCGGCCGGCTCCTTGGCGTTTGTCATCAGCCCGGGTGTTAGGCATTTCGTACCGATCCGGTCGGTGAACAGTCCCGCGAGCGCTTCATGTTGCTGAGCATCGGGCGCGGTTGATGCGTCCAGCGGATAGCCAAGCACGGCCATGGGTTCGTCATCTTCCAATGCCCAACTGGCATCAGTTTCTAGCGTCAGGGCTGGACGACTGGGGTCCTGCGCCAATTCGCAGATTGCGATATCCCACTTAGAATGCGGCCAGACGATCCGTTGTATGGCGGTGCCGATGGAATGTGCGTCCGGAGTGTCTTCAAAACAAATGCGTGCCTCTGCCAAGTGTTCTGGAAACCTAAGGAAGGGCTCGGGATAAAGCGCACGTATCAGCGCGCCGGGCCATGCGGGCGACAGCAGAAAGGACGCAACGTGACCCGCAGTCAGGATGCGGGGCGCTTCGCCTGGTTGGACATGCACTAAAAACCCAGTGCCCACGGGAATCCAAAGTCCCGACTGTGACTTGACCTCAATCCGACCGACGCTGGCCGCATTTTTGGCCACAATCGGGGCGATATTAGCGGCCGTATCCTTAAGACGCGCAAGAAAGGCAGGCGAAAGCACCTGTACTGTGTCCGCGATCGGTTGGTCCAGCACGGTGTCCTGAAGTCCGCCATTTCTGATGGCCAGCACCGGCCGGGCGCGTAAAATGACACGACCGGCACGGGGGACTGGAGCCGTTTTGTTGATCCGGTGACCCACCATCAAGGACCGCAAAGCCGAGAGAGTGTTGTCTTCAATGGAAATTAGTTTCTTCAATTTTCTTCAATCTGTGATAGCATTGAGTTCAGCTTTTAAACTTTGAGTATTAGAAATACCTACTACGAAAAACACATTCGATCAAGACGGGAGCAAGAAGTTAATTATTTAATTACAAGGATTTAGGCCGTGAATCGTATTGTTCTGACATTTTTGTCCAGCTTTCTTATTTTGATCTATTCAGATGGAATCGCCCAGACTTACGCGGCTGAAAAAAACACAAGGGACCCGTTTGCAGAGCTTTGTCAGAGCGAAGGTGCGCCGGGCGAAAGGATCGTATGCGCTAATATGGGTGCGCTGGATCAGGCGCTGGTTTATAACCGCTTTGGATCGTTCAATCCCTTTGGAATGATGTTCGCCTTGGACCGCGATATTTCGGTTTTGAATAACGGGAACGCGTCAAAGGAGGGCATGGCCGACGTTCTTACCGCTGATCGCTGTGATGAAAAGACCGGTGTCGAATTTGGCCACCTCAACCAGACATTAGAAGCGGGCAAAGTGCGGCTGAAAGATTGCAAGCGGCCCCGACCCATCGTCTTGCGGGTCAATGTCGGTGATACGCTTCTGATTCAGGTTAATAACTATCTGTTCGAACCCAAGGCACCGGACTTTTCGAAGAATTATTGCAAGCGCGGGCGGACCAACGACTCCAATGCCGCCGCCCCGTTTGATGGTGTCTCCCGCGGGGACCAAATACTTGTGGAGCACGGCGAAGTTTTGTGTTCCGAATATCCTCCCGAGGGAGAAAAGCTGAACTTTCCTGCAGCTCCCGACTGGCCCACCACAAGGAGCATCAACCTGGTAGTGCAGGGGCTGCATCCCTTGCCGGTAGGTGAAGCCGTTGAGCCTAATCCGTCCTGCACCGGATTAAGCGCGATCGAGCCGGGCGGGGACGCATTTGTATGCAAGTATCGCGTTGATCAGGAAGGGACCTATTTCTTTGCGTCTCATGCGGCACCATCCGGCGGCGAGGGCAATGGCGGCTCTATTGTGCATGGGCTTTTTGGTGCCATCGTGGCGCAACGCGAAGGCACGCGGTGGTATCGCAGCCAAACGTCATCCGGTGCCTTCGACGCGGTTTGGCCACGGGCCGCAGACAAGCCCCGCCATGCGCGCACGGGGCTCATTGACTACGAGGCTACTCAGGATGACATAAAGACGGATGGCCGGACGCCACTTTTGAATATGGCGCGCGTTCTGGACATCGCCGATCAAAAGGACTTCGCAAATGCACGCGCGGTCGAAATCGTTCATAGCGATTTGAATGCCATTATTCTGTGCGACCCAAACCTGCCAGATGCTGATTGCCACCGCGCCGATGATGCCTCTGACAGCGTCACGGAGGAGCCTGCGTTTCTGGCATTCCGCGAGTTTTCTGTTTTCTTTCATGACGAGCTGAAGGCAAAATATACTCGGAATTTCGAAGAGCTTGAGAAGTTCGGCCAGCTTGCAGGCGTCAAGGACGGGTTTGCAATCAACTACGGGGCCTCAGGAATGGGGTCGATCCTGCTTGCGAACCGTAAGGGCATTGGACCCTCTTCCGATTGCGTGGAATGCCTCTATGAAGAGTTCTTTTTGACCTCTTGGGCAAACGGTGATCCGGCACTTTTGGAATGGTATTCGGACGATCCGTCGAATGTGCATCATTCGTATCTGAATGATCCTGTGGTGTTTCGGAATTTTCATGCTGGCCCCAAAGAGACCCATGTGTTCCACTTGCATGCGCATCAGTGGTTCGCCGGAAACGACCCATCGCGCGGCGCGTATCTCGACAGTCAAACAGTCGCCCCGCAACAGGGATTTACCTACAATATCTACCACGGCGGGTTGCGGGGGTTGAATGGTGAAGGCGAGGGTT
This sequence comes from Albidovulum sp., assembly GCA_049646285.1. Classification (GTDB taxonomy): domain Bacteria; phylum Pseudomonadota; class Alphaproteobacteria; order Rhodobacterales; family Rhodobacteraceae; genus Albidovulum. The sequence goes on from JBARVN010000186.1 coordinate 13,135, forward strand.
GGTGGGACACGCAAGGATCGGGGAACCGGAACCGGACCTTGGGGGATTCCATCTTTCACTGTCACCTCTATCCACATTTTGCCCAAGGCATGTGGGCGTTGTGGCGTGTCCACGACGTGCTTGAAGACGGGACACGAAAACTGCCGGACGGGCAAGTTGATGCATCGTTATCATTGTCTTTCCCAGACCCCGCTGAGCGCAAGCAGTCGCGCGCCGGGACCGTCGACCGCCTGACCGGCCTTTGGATCGGGCCGCAGGACCGCGACCCGGACGACAGCCATGGTACACCGGTTCCGGCGATCATACCGTTACCGGGCGATGCGATTCCATTGCTGCCAACCTATGCAGATCCTGCTGACATTGTGGACCTCGATGCCAAGGTGAAGGTCCTGAAGGCGGATGCCGAAACGCCGATGCCCGGCTTTCCTTTCTATGTTGCAGGCAAGCCCGGACATCGCCCGCCGCAAGCCCCGATGGATATTGCCCGCGACCTCGGAGAGCATGATACTGGAACGCTTTTGGCGGCGGGAAGCAACGATGTGGCCGCCCTGATCGACACGCGGGTCAGTACTGACGGCTGGCTGGATGGCGGGCTTGGTCGCCATGTGATTGGCGACGAGTCCACGCGCAAATTGGGCGTGGAGATTTTTGGGCAGGCTGCGACGGAGCTTGCCAATTTCGATGATGTAGATGACGACCGCAAACATTTGCTGGCCCGTCAGGTCGTCTCCAAGGCTTTTGCCCTTGGCGATCTGAGTGGCTCCATGACCTCCGCAGATATCGAGCTATTGCCAAACGAAGGCACAAGACTGGAACGCGCCGCAATGGGTTTCCATCACAACGGAAAATTGTTTGAACCTGCTGTAGGTAGTGAGGCCAATCTGAAGCTGCTGGATGCAACAGGGCAAGACCCCGATGACGTCGGTGTGGCGCCTTGGAACGGGTCGTTTCCTTCAAAGACGGCACCGCTGCCGGGAGATGGTTCAACGGCGCTGGCCGAAGGGTTGTTTTACGTCAACGGCAACGCGCCCAAGCCCGGTTCACCCTTTGCTGACCCCTGCGCAACAACAAGCCCCAATCTACGTGCAGCCCAGACGCAAGGTGGGGCACTGGGTGTCGATCCGTTTGTGGAAAATGCTTCTGGCGCGCCGGATTATTTTCGCGACCCGTTCCTCCTTGGGTTCCGGCGTTACGAGGTGTCTGCCGTGCAGGTCGACCTCATCGTAAACCGTGCAGGTTGGCACGATCCGCAAGCGCGGATCAACGTCTTTACTGATGTATCTGACAATTATAAGGACAATGGTGAGACCAACCGCATTTCGCCTGTTATCAGTGATACCGAAGAGCCGTTCTTCTTTCGGGCGATGTCAGGCGAATGCATTGAATTCCGCCATACCAATGAATTGCCCAAAGACCTTGAGCTCGACGATTTTCAGGTCAAGACGCCGACCGATACCATTGGCCAGCACATTCACTTGGTGAAATTCGACGTGACTGCGTCTGACGGGGCTGGCAATGGCTGGAATTATGAGGATGGGACCTTTGCGCCCGATGAACTGGCGACCCGGATTTGCAACGCGAAAGACAAGTCGATCTTCACAGCGGAAGAGCTCGCGGTCTGCAGTACTGAAGCGTATGACAAGCATGAGATATGGAGACTGAAGCGGTCCGAAAACCGGCATTTGTTCCAGACCACCGTACAGCGTTGGTTTGCGGACCCGATCCTGACATTGAATGGTGATCCACAATCCCAACAGCTGCGCGACCGAACCTTGCGCACAGTCTTTTCGCACGACCATTTCGCACCCTCGTCGATCCAGCAGCATGGATTCTATTCTGCACTGTTGATCGAGCCGGGGATGGCCCTGCCGGAAGGATCGCCAGAAGATTTGATGCAGAATGGTGTGATCGCACTTCAGCCAAATCTTGCCAGTGTCTGCAAGTCAGACGAGACAGATTGTGTTGGACCGATCCAAGATGGCCCCACGCCCGCTGATCTGCCCCGTCGCCTCACGTCCGTTGCGTGGGGTCATGACACGTGGGAAGGCAGTCATCGCAGGGTCAAGATGCGCGAGCCTGATCCAGCACATCCCGATTTCCGCGAGTTTGCCCTTTCGATAGCCGACTTTGCCCTTTTGTACGATCCACGAGACCGGACTTCAGCGGGCGACCTGAAACGCAGCACCAGCCTTGGCGTGGATGGAATAGCCAGTTCTGACGATGGGCCGTTGGTGGATGCCTTTGGCATGTCGCAGCTTTATTGCGAAGCCAAGTGGCGCTTGAGCCCATACATACTGCGCGAAATCTGCGGCATTGCGATAGAAAGCAAATCTTTCGCTGGCCCGAGCGTCAACACCTGGTTCACGCCGGATGGTTGGTCGCCCGCGTGGATCGCTGGCGGGTTGAACCGCGACGAAGATCACAAGGCCCTTTCGTTTGGCGACACGTTCGAGATCACACTGCCCGATCCGAACGCTCCGAACACGCACGAAGTTGCTGATTTGCTTAATAAGCTTATCTGGTATCGGCAACGTGCCGCAGGGCATATCTTGCTTCAAGGGGACGAGATTGCGGCGATGGCGAAACCGGTGGCCCCGCCATTCCGGCCGGAATCTATCTCGGTTGATCACCACGATCCTTATCTCGTGAACTATCGCGGGGCGCCGTTGCCGCTGCGCATTGGCGACAAGGCATCATCAGGCGGAACGACAACAACCAGTGGGCCCAGTTCAGGTTGCCGGTTGATGGCTATGGGGCGTCAGGGAGCTGATCCTGCAGCCGACAGCAAAGTTGTCACCGCGCTCAAATCCGCACAGATGGGGGAATGTTCCGTTGACCGTCAGATGGCGGGCCTTCAGGGCGACATGGGAGAGGTGTTGATGTCGTCGCGCCACGGCGATGCAGAGACCCCCGTTTTTGAAGCTTACCAGAACGAGTTGCTGGCCTTTCGGATGGTACAGGGCGCGCAGGAAGTGCAGCATACCTTTAATATCGCAGGCTTGGCCTTCAAGCGGAATATCGACCAGCACTATCCCGCAGGCGCACAGCCACTCGACCTGTCAGATCGGCGTGAAGCAATACCAGATATGCGCCAATGGTGTATGAAAAATGCGCGCGACGGGCGGCCCGACTTCTACACCGCATGGCGTGACAGCCCTGTTCCGCCCACGGGTCAGGAGGCGTATTGGGCCAAGTTCGAGACAATGATTGCGGAATGCGACAACCTTGAAGGGTTCACTTTTGCGCAAGAGATCGGGATATCGGAACATTTCGAAGTGAAGGGGTCCTTGCGGCAGGATGTTATCGCCTCGGTCGAGGCGATCCCGCCGATGGAGCACGACCATGACGCAAGTTCGATACCCAATGACTCATCGGATTACTTTTACAACTTCGGGTCGGTGGATGCGCTTTGGAATGGCGCATGGGGCACGGTGCGCATCTACCGCGATGAAAATGCGCAAGACCCCGCAACGGTGTCCGTATACAATCTGGGCAATCCCTATTTCGATGACGGCACTGACTCTTTCGGCATAAAGGGCCGTCTGGGAGGATCCCTGTATCCGCTGGAGGCAACGGGCATTCAGCAGATTACCGGCACCGGCGGTCTGGCTTGTCCATTGCCCGCCGACGGCACGCCGCAGAAAGTCATCCGTTCATTTCTTGTGGCCGTTCAGACCGAAGAGGTTTGGCAAGGTGTCGGCACCGATTATGGCGCAGGCGGTCGTGATCTTGATGGTCTGATGCTTGCCCTACTGTCGGCAGAGCAACTGGGTGTGGCATTTGAGGATGCAGACGCTTTGCTAGCATTGACCCGCAGCCAAGTTACAGATGCTATCGGCGATGCCTATGATGCGCCTCAGCCGATGACCTTGCGCGTAAATGCCGGTGACTGTGTGCAATTGCGCTATATCAACGCGCTGGTCGCTGACCCTCAGACCGGCGGGTTGGGTGATCGCCTTGGCGATGCACCGGTTCCCCCGATCACGCCACTTAATGTGGGTCGGGTTTCTACCGCGCCGCATCATGGCGAAAATGACGGCGTGCTGGAAGATGCCGTTGATCCGCAAAATCCGGGAGGGCTGCGCCCTTCCGCCAGCCTTGCGCTTAGTATCGGTTTGCCGGGTATGGACCTTGCCGATGACTTGCCGCTTGCCTTTGGATATCAACGCGCCGGGCTGCCTCCGGCGTCCGGTGGCGGTGTCACCGTCAGTGATCCGATGCTGTTTTACGCAGGTCGCATGAGGTTGAACATGAACTTTGACCCTGCATTGAACGCTATTGATGACGACATGGAAGAGCCACTGCGCGAAATGGCCGATGCTGCGGCGCGGCGTGCCTTTGCGACGTTGAAGACAGGACCTGAAACTTGGCTGAGCGTGGAGGGAGAAGATATTCTGGCCAGCGTGTCGAGCGCTGATTTCTTCCAGTTCGCGCCGCTTGCAGCTGGTAACGATGCACCGGGAATTATTGAAGTTCTTGGCCAGCCCTACAGCTTGCAGTTCTTCGATTTTGCGCATCCGCTGCATTTCACGATTTTCGATGGCACGCCGGGTCAGCCAGCGGCATTGTCCACGACCGCGTGCTGGAGTGATGACATGTGCGAAAGTGCCGTTGATATCCTTCGAACGGCATTGCAAGAGGCACTGACCGTCGAACTCAATGCCCGGACCCACTGGATCCCCTACGCCTTTGGTCCGGTGCCTGTCCGCGCCACTGGTGATGTGATTTCGCATGTGCAACACGGGCTATTCGGGGCGATCGATGTCATCCCGCGGGGTTGGGAGGCGACGTCAGCGGGCGGGCAAACCTTGTATCGCGAGAACGACGAATGCCCGGAGAATGACCTCGGCTATGAAATTTGTGATGTCGGCTATGTCAAATACGATGAGGGGGCATTCGGGAAATACAGCCGTGATGGACATCCGATTGTCTATCTCTCCAAGTCAGTTGATGAATATGGATCACCACAGGAAGAGAGAACGCGTGAGTTTATCCTGTATTATCAGGATGGGCTTAATCTGCACGATCCTGACAGCCGCATTGTCTGGAAAGATTCCGAAGGCCAGACTGTCGATGGCGTAGATGGGCGTTTGAAGATCGTGCCCGATTGCGAGGTTTGTGACGACAGTTATGACCTTGGCGAAAAGGCGGTCAGCTACCGGTCTGTTCCTCATTCATTGGTCGCCTTGTCCCCTGATCGGCGGGTGGAGGTCAGCGACGATCTGAACGCGTTCAAATTCGCGTCTGACTTTGTGGACAACCCGGATGTCCTGCGACTGTCAGCCTGTGTTGGCGAAAAGATCGTCATCCGTGTGGTCCATCCCGGCGGGCGGGCGCGCCAGCGGGCCTTTGCGGTGAACGGGTATGATTATGATGATCTGTTCCCGGGGTTCGGCTTTCCGCGCTCGGCGCTTCTGGCACCGGGCAAGAGCATCTCTGCTTGGCTCTGGCCCAAGGCAGAGGCAGGCAGATTCCTGTGGCATGACGGTCCGACACATATTCGGGCCGGTGGTGTCTGGGGACTGCTTGACGTGACATCGTGCGACTAGGGTACGTGCACCTTCTGGCCCTTTTGGCGGCCACACTGGGCTGCGCGGCGCTGCCATCCGCCGCCGAAGAGCTGACGCTGCCGCTCGACGTCCAGATCAGCTATACGGATGTCAGGGGGCAGCCGCTCACGACCTTGGACCGAGATACGCCGTTTCGGCTCGTGTTGCGTTACGCGCGCAGCGATGGTGCGCCGCTGCCACCCGATCTTGCCCCGCGCGGATGGTTGCGGCCGGTCAGTGATACGAACGGAACCTGTGATGCGGCTGCGCGTCAGTTTACGCTATCGCGCCATTCTCTGCCTTACGGCACGATTGATCTGTCCAGCACCCTAATCGGGGTCGCTGCGAAAGGGGGCGGGTTTTCGGTTGTTGATCCGTCGCTGAACCTCGCTTCTGCAAATATGATCGCTGCAGCAAAACTGGACAGCGCGCCTGACTGGCTTGAAACCGACGCAGGGGGGGGGCGGTTCATTGCGACCATGTCAGCGGCGGGGCAGGTCCTGTCCATTGATGCTTTCACGGGTGATATCACGGTTATCGCCACCGGCCTGGCCGAACCAGCAAAAGCCTTTGCGGCGCGAGACGGCAAGGTCTGGATACACGAAGCCGGAACAGGGCGCCTTTTGGAGGCCCAGGGGGACGACGTGAGCGTCAAACTAGAGGGTGTGACCGGCCCTGTCACCGCCGACCCGTCCCGCGACACCCTAGCTGCGGTTACGGCACAAGGCGTGAAAGTGACGTCGACGGTGGAGGTGAAGACAGACACCTATACCATATCGCAACCGATCACCGCCTTAGCACTTGGCCACTACAGCCCGTCGCGGGTTGCAGTTTTGCAAGAAAATGCGTTGGTTTTGCTGGGTGATGACAAAAGTACTATTGATTTGCCTACGCCTGCCGACACCCTCTTGTCCGATCCGCATGGCCGCTGGCTTGCGGCTTTTGAAGCGGGGTCCACTGCTCATGTGACCCTGATTGACCTGCACACCCGCACCATCAAGCAAACCATCGCCGTCAGTGCCGCTGTCACGGAACTCGCTTTCGCCCATCAGATGCTGTTTGTGCTGACAGCGGATCAGATGATGATCCGAGCCGTAGATCTGTCGACGGATACCTCGGGCCCTGCACCCGTCCGCCGTCTAAGCTTTGGGCAGACATCCCGGGGCGCCATGCCCGTCTCTGACGGTCTGATCGCGGCGCTGGGGGAGGACCACGGCGTCATCATGGTACATCAGGAGACCTATACCGGCTTTCTGGTACATCCCATTGCTGCCAAAACGGATATGCCACCCATGAAGCCCGTCCGCCTGCGCGGCGGTGTCCCGGTGCGCATCGCGTCGCTGGTGCGTCGCTTCGATGCGATCGGGCCCGACCAATTCGAAACCTTTGCGCGACTGGGAGACGCCCGCCAATACGAGCTGGTCCTCAAAAGTGGCGTTTCAAGTCGGCCGGCTTGCGTGATCCTACCGTCTAAAGTGTCTGATGATACGCTTGATTCCGCGGGGCAATGGCGACTGGCGCAATCTGTCAACGGGGTGTTCCTGCTGGATCAGGATGACGTGCCGATCGCGGACACCGATCTACAACTGCTGCTTACAGGGCTGAGGTCCGCGCATCGCGAAGTTGTTCAGGTTAGGACCAATGAGCTGGGCAGAATTGAAACTCTTGCGTTGAGCATGGTGCCAAGGCCCGTGGCGATTTCAGTGTTTGCTGTGCAGTCCCATGCTGTGGGCGGTTTGGTCTTGGATTAACGGGGCCAAGGTATAATTGCGACATGGTTGGCGCAGGGTTTCTTATACGCCTCAAGATCTAAGTCTGCCAACCGAAGACCAAAGAAGTAGTAAATTTTCACACCGTGACAGAGGTGTTGTGAGAATATGAATCCTGGCTGAACACCAAAGCAGAACTATTTCCACCGGGACTTCTTCAGATAACGACGTTTTGTCAGCACTCTGTGAGTTCCAAGCCCGATCCTTGCTGCGGCCTGCACGAATCACTGCAATCGTCACTGCGATACTGCAGCGATATCGCGGCAGCGCAGTGGGTTTTAATGCTGCGAGCGCAGGCAGCATGAAATTCGAGTTCACAGCATGGGCTCAATCCCGACGTTGCACCTTGCCAATTGCGCTCTAGCGTTTCAACCACTCGGCCCCTCTTCCCCTCCCCTCACATTCTGCTAGGCTTTCGTCACCCAACCCGAAAGCCCCGCATGCTCATCAAAACCGCCTTCCCGATCGACCGCGTCCGCGTTCCCGTCAAGCGGATGAAAACCCTTGATCCGGCCAAGGTGGCAGAGCTTGCGGAAAGCATGTTGGAAGAGGGTCAGCAAACCCCGATCCGGGTGCGTGCGGATGGGGAGAATTTTATTCTGATCGAGGGGCTGCACCGGCTTGAAGCGCTCAAAGCCCTGGGCGAAGAAACCGTCGAAGGCTATCTGGTGCAGGCCCGGCTTCATTGAATGCAAAAAGATCGGTAAACCGCGCCTGAACGCCCAGACCGGTCTGTCGGGACGGATGCCATACGCGCGCGGGACGGATGCGGGACGGGGGCCAGCCACCAAGACCATAGAAAAAGGGCGGCACTTTCGCACCGCCCTTTCCCGAATTTTCGAACGTTACCGTTCAGCTCAGGCGAGCTGGAGGTTCGTTGCCGACTCGCGGCCATCACGGCCTGCTTCGATGTCGAAGGTCACTTTCTGACCATCGGCAAGCTCGCGGATTCCCGAACGCTCAAGCGCCGAAATGTGCACGAATACGTCTTTTTTGCCGCCATCGGGCGCAATAAAGCCGAAACCTTTGGTAGAGTTGAACCATTTCACGGAGCCAGTAGCCATCGTGATATCTCCTGTCTTATTCCGCCCACACAATGCAGCGGTCCGGCGCAGTCAGGTCTGAATCGAAAGTCTAGGCCGAAGACGGAGACAGGGTCGATAGAGGTAACGTCGCCAGCACCATATGGACCTTTTTGCGCCTTTTCGCAAGGCCTCATGCAAAACACCCCCGGCAAGACACAAAAGCCATGCCGGGGATCTGATGCCTTCAGTTGGCGCCAAGCTTCTTGATCCGGCCTTCGACGCTCACGCTGACTTTGCCTGCGCTGGCAACATAATCCATGACGTCATTCGCCATCAGGTTGCCATTGCCCTTGTTGATCAGCACGTTGCCGCCACCAAGCGCAGCGTATCCGTCGCCACCGCCGAGGATATAGTCGTTGGTTGCGACCTTGTAGACCTTGTCCATGTCAAGCGGCGCACCTGCGACCATCACCTCAGACACCCGCGATCCGGCCTCGGCCGTGGCATCAAAAGCAAACGTCATACCAGAGACCTGCGGGAACCGGCCGGCCCCCTTTTCCACCTGACTGACGCCGTTTTCAATCGCCGCCAGAACCTGCGATCCAGGCAGTTCCGTCAGAACCGTCACGTTGCCGAATGGAAGCTCGGACAAGATATCGCGGCGTGTCAGCACGGTGCCCGGATCATAGGTCCGGTCGCCCCGGATACCGCCGCCATTGGCCAGCCCGATATCGGCATCTGTCGCGGCTCGTATGGCATCGGCAATCAGGTTGCCCATCGCCGATTCTTCAGCCCGCACCACATTCCGGCGCGAATCCAGCGCCGTCTCGGTCGTGCCGATTTCAATGTTCAGACTCTCATCCAGCTTGGCAGTGAAGCCGTCGACCATGGCCTGGCTTTCTGGGTCTGGCTCTACGTTCGCGGTATCGATGAAGCGGAACATCGGCACCCAGTCGATGGTGCGTTTGCCATCGTTGTCAGCGCCGATCTCCACCATCAGATCAATGGGCGACAGGAACTGGCCGTCAATCGAGGTTTCCACATAGGCGGTGACCCCGTCATAGGCCGTCGCATAAGAATGATCGTCGCCCGACATGATGACATCGAAAGCGTGGCTGGCGATCAGCAACCGGTCATTGCTCATGTCGGTCTGGACAACACCCAAAACGATATCGGCCCCATCGGCGCGCGCCTGTTTGGCCGCGGCGATCGCGGTCTCGACCGTCGGCAGGAATATCAGATCGCCGGTCGAGGACACTTCGGGTGAAGTATCTTGCGCCACCGGCACCATCGCCACCATCACGCCGCCGACATCCTTCATCATCACGCCGCCAAGCCCGTCAACGGGCGATCCGTCAGCATTGGTGATATTGATCGCAGCCCAAGGGTATTTCGAGGCCTTCATCTTTTCCATGAAGTTTTCGGGGCCGAAATCAAACTCGTGGTTTCCGGGCACCGCGATGTCGAAGGGCACAAGATTGGTCAGATCAATCGTGTTCTGCCCCTTGTCAAAACCCGACAGAAGCGAAGGCGAAAGCATATCGCCGTCAAAAACATAAAGTGTGTTCGGGTTGGCTGCACGCTCGGCTCTGGCCACTGCATTCAGGCGTGCAAAGCCACCGCGCCCATCCTCTTCGGAAAAGTTATAGGCATCACCAATGCCAAGAATGGTCAGCTTGACGGTTTCACCGTAGCTGGGTGCCGCAGCGGTTGCGCCAAGCGTGGCTGCAGACAGCAGCAATGCGGCCAGTTGATGTGAACGGATTGTCATTTGGAATCTCCCCAGTTTGACTATTGACCAAGACTGCGTCGTGAATCGCCGCATGTCAAAGCCCAACCGCTCCTCCCTTAGGGTCAACGTGAAACGCACGCATGACAAGGCTGGGATTGACCGGCCTTGGGCAAAGAGGCATGAGAGCGCCATGCTTATTTTCAAGATCTTCCGCCGCCCCGAATGGGACCACTACCGCGCCAAAGGGGAAACCCTGGGGGCGCCCGTGGATCTTGCCGACGGGTTCATCCATTTCTCAACCGCGCCGCAACTGGCCGAAACCGCCGCGCGCCATTTCGCAAATGAAAGCGATCTGGTGCTGGTGGCGTTCGAGGATGCAGGGCTTGGGCCCGCACTGAAATGGGAGCCGTCGCGCGGCGGGGCGCTGTTTCCCCATCTTTACCGGAGCCTGACGATCGGTGATGTGGTGTGGGACAAATCCTTGCCACTTGGGGCTGCGGGGCACATCTTTCCCGAGGGTGTGTTGTGAACGTAATCGAACGCGCCGGCCTGTGCGCCTTGCACCGGTTGGATCCAGAGCGCGCGCATGGGCTGTCACTCAAAGCGCTTTGTGCCGGTCTGGTGCCCCTGCCCGGCCCATTCAGCACCGTGCGGCTCCGATCCCGTGTGTGCGGTCTGGATCTGTCCAACCCGGTCGGGCTGGCCGCAGGATATGACAAGAACGCCGAAGCTGTCACCCCGTTGACGCGCGCCGGATTTGGATTTGTTGAAGTCGGGGCGGCGACACCAAAGCCACAGCTCGGCAACCCCAAACCACGGCTTTTCCGGCTGACCGAAGACCGCGCCGTCATCAACCGCTTTGGCTTTAACAATGACGGTGCCGACGTGATCGCGGGCAGGCTTTCGCAGATCAAACGCGCCTTGCCCGTGGGCCTTAACCTTGGGGCGAACAAAGACAGCACCGACCGCGCCAGTGATTTTAGCAGCGTCCTGGCCATCTGCGGCCCTTATGTGGATTTTGCCACGGTCAATGTCTCATCGCCCAACACAGAAAAACTGCGCGATCTTCAGGGCAAAGCCGCACTTGCAGCGCTTCTGGCCGGGGTGTTGGAGACCCGAGCAGGTCTTGAGCGCCCCATCCCGATCTTTTTGAAAATCGCCCCGGATCTGAGCGCCGATGAACTGGCAGACGTGGCCGAGGTGGCGCTGGCCTCTGGTATCGATGCGGTAATTGCCACGAACACGACGCTGGGGCGTGACGGGCTGAAAAGCCGCCACAAGGGCGAGGCAGGCGGGCTTTCCGGCGCACCCCTTTTTGAAGTCTCCACCCGCACATTGGCACAGCTTTCCGCCCTGACCGAGGGGCGCCTGCCGCTGATTGGCGTCGGTGGCATCGGTTCGGCCGATCAGGCTTATCAAAAAATCCGTGCCGGCGCTTCTGCTGTGCAGATCTATTCTGCCATGGTCTATCAGGGCTTGTCTTTGGTGACGGACATCGCCCGCGGACTTGACGCGCTTTTGGTCCGCGATGGCTTTACCAATGTGGCCGAGGCTGTGGGAACGGGCCGGGGGGACTGGCTGTGACCGAGATCTGGCACAACCCGCGCTGCTCCAAGTCCCGCCAGACGCTGGCGCTGCTTGAAGCACAGGGCATCGCCCCGAACATCCGGCTCTATCAGCAGAATGCCCCTGATGAGGCTGAGATCAGGGCCGTTTTAGCCGCGCTGGACCTGCCCGCCATCGCCTTGATCCGCAGCGGCGACGCGCTGTTCAAAGAGCTGGGCTTAACGAAAGACGCCCCCGAAAGCGCGCTGATTGTCGCTATGGCAGCCCATCCGGCGCTGATTGAGCGTCCGGTGGTGTTGCATGATGGGAAAGCCGCCCTTGGCCGCCCGCCCGAACGCGTGCTGGATCTGTTTTAACACCCCGGCGCATCACGGGCGATCAGGCAGCCACCCTCTCTGCCCGCGGATAAAGCCGCGCCATGGTCAGGCCTCGTGCGACATTCAGCACCATCAGAGCAGCCCAGAGCCCGTGATTGCCAAAGGCCACTGGCAGGGTCAGCAACGCGGCCGCGTAGATCACCACTGACACCAGCATCGCATTGCGCATCTCGCGCGACAGGGTTGCCCCGATAAAGATCCCGTCAAACATCCAGCTGGCGACACCGATAACCGGTGCTATCGCCACCCATGGCAGATAGGCGCGTGCGGCACTGCGCACGGAAGGCTCGGTGGTCATCAGATCAATCAAAACAGGCCCCGCAACCCAAAAGGCCAGCCCCAGAACCACGGCCCCGCCCACGCCCCATTGGCTTGTGACAATCGCCGCGCGGCGCACGGTCACCGCAGATCGCGCGCCCACGGCCTGTCCGACCAGGGATTCCGCCGAGAACGCAAAGCCATCTAACCCATAGGCGGTGATTTCCAGAAATTGCAGCAACACCTGGTTTGCCGCCAGTGTCACATCGCCATAGTGTGCGCCGAGGAATACGAAGGTAGTGAATGCACCTTGCAACAGAACGCTGCGAAGCATGATATCGCCGTTGACCTGCATCATCCGGGTGACGCGGGCACGGTCAAAGACCCGCCCCCAATCGCACCATGCCCCACCCCGAAAGGCCGGGCGACACAGGAAAAGGCCTAGGGCAAGCCCGGTCCATTCCGCAATCAGCGTGGCCACAGCCACGCCTTCAACGCCCCAATCAAGGCCCAACACGAACCACAAATCGAGGCCAATGTTCAGCCCGTTCATCCACAGTTGCAGCACCAGAACGCTGCGCGTGCGCTCCACAGCGATCAGCCAGCCAGTGACGGCATAAAGCGCGATGGTCGCAGGCGCCCCCCAGATGCGGATGCCCAGATAGCTGCGTGTCAGCGTTTCAACCTCATCCGAGGCCGGGGCCAGCGCCATGGCCGCACGAAAGAGCGGGCCTTGCAACAGCACAAAGACCAGCCCGCCCAGCGCGCCGATCATCAAAGCCCGCATCAAGATCGCGCCGGATTCCGCCGGATCACTGGCCCCGTGGGACTGCGCAACGAGGCCAGATGTGCCCATCCGCAAAAACCCGAACATCCAGTAAAGTGCTGCCAATACCACGGCACCCACACCAACCGCCCCAATCGGGGCCGCTTGGCCCAACTGCCCCACCACGCCGGTATCAACAGCCCCTAGCAGCGGCACGGTGGCATTGGACAAAACGATCGGCAGCGCGATTTTCAGAACCCGCGCATGGGTGATATCAGCCATCGGGATAAAGGCCCTGCTCGGGCATCAGAAAATGCCCGGTCGCTTGTGCAAAGAGCCGGGACCGGTTGTCTTGCCAAGCCTCGACATGAACGCTGGCATAGCGACGACCGGAGCGGTTCACGCGGGCACGCGCATAGGCATCACGCGGCAGGCCAGTGCGCAGGTAATCCACCGTGAAATCAATGGTCTTGGGCAGGCGCGGCAGATGGCCCGGGGCAAGTTTGCGCGCATCAACCCGACCGCTTTCCATTTCTTCCCAGATCAGGGACCAGCTCAGTTCGATGATGGCGGTCACTTCCAGAAAGGCGGCTGTGACACCGCCGTGGATCGCAGGAAGGGCCGGGTTGCCGATCAGCTTGTCAGCATAAGGCAAGGTCGCCGTCAGTTCATCACCGCGCCGGTCAAAGCTGATGCCCAGAAACTGGATATAGGGCACGCCATTCACCAAGGCATTCAACGCCGCATCCCGTCGTTGTTTCAAAACCTGTACGGGTTCGGGCTTGGCACGCGGGCTCATGTTTTGGCCCTCTGTGCACGCTCAAACGTAAACGCCCCGGTTGCAGTGGCCACCGGACGATCCGGATCTTCGTCATAAGCCGTGGCACGTACGAAGGCGACCGAGCGGGTAACGTTGTAGCATTCGGCCTTTGCCGTGATCCGGTGGCCCGGTGTGGCCGAGCGCATGTAATCGATGCGCAAATCAATGGTCGCGGTACTGATGGGGGCTTCAGGATGGCTCATCACAGCCGCACCGCCGCAGGTATCCATCAAGGCCGAAACCGCCCCCCCGTGGATGACACCGGTCTGTGGGTCACCGATAAAGCGGGGATCATAGGGCATTGAAATCACCGCGCGCCCGTCTTCAATCACATCCATCACCATGCCAAGTTCTTTGGAATGGGGAATGGCCCCGATAAACTGCCGCGCAAGGTTGAGCTTTTTGTGATCCATTCACTTTTCTCCACACCCCGTTGCCGCCCGATTTATTGGCCCTTGCCAAATCCGCCGCAAGCACTATCTTCTGCAATTGAGAATTACTCGCAAAAGCAGGAATGAATGCACAGCACAGCAACCACCCCGCCTACCCTGCCCGCAATTGGGCTTGCGCGGTTCGGCCAGTTCCGGCCCGGTCGGATATTTCTGGCGCTGGTTCTGCTCGGGCTTGCGGTTGCACCGGGTTCCCTTGGGGCGCTTACACGGGGTCTGATGCAAGATGCCTTTGTGCAAGTGTCTGCCTTTGTGGCCGCAACGCTTTTGTTGTTTTACGGCGCCGAAAAGCTCTTTCGCTTCGACATGGGTCGGGCGATCGGTCGTGCGCGCGGCATGCAAGTGCCGATGGCCGCGTTACTGGGAGCTACGCCCGGCTGCGGCGGCGCGGTGGTTGTGGTGGCGGCCTACGCGTCCGGAAAGGTCAGCTTCGGCGCTGTTGTAGCCACCCTGACGGCCACGATGGGCGATGCCGCCTTTTTACTGATCGCGACCCGGCCCGATGCCGCACTGGTGCTTTTGCCCACCCAACTGGTTGCGGGCATCCTGACCGGCTGGCTGATTGACCGATTTGTGATCACCGACTATCGCCCGACGGGCGGCACATGTGAAATCGCCCCCCGGATCGGCGGGCTGCGCCTGAGGGATATGGCGTATCTGGCCGCGGTAATCCCGGGGCTGATCGTCGGAGTTGCACAGATCGCCTCGATTGAAATCCACACGGTCCTGGGAATGCCTGTGGCCTGGTTTGCGCTGGCCGGCGTCTTTACCGGCCTTGCCATCTGGGCCGTATCGCCTGTCACGGCGATGACCAATCCGGTGGACAATCCTGTTACCCGTATGGCTGAAGAAACCGCCTTTATCTCGGTCTGGGTGATCTTGGCCTATCTGACTTATGACTACGCAAACGCCTATCTCGGGCTTGATATCAAAACACTCTTTATCTCGGTCGCGCCAATCTTGCCGCTGATGGGGGCGGCTGTCGGGTTCATTCCGGGCTGTGGGCCGCAAGTGCTGGTGGCCACGCTTTTTGTAAACGGGGCAATTCCGTTTTCAGCGCTCGCGGCCAATGCCATCTCAAATGACGGCGATGCGCTTTTTCCGGCGATTGCTCTGGCACCAAGGGCCGCACTTATGGCCACGGTGTTTTCCGTGATCCCCGCCTTGGTCATTGGCTATGGCCTGTACTTCTTTGCGCCCGGCTTCATGAACTGAACCGGCGCAATTCTCAGTTGTGCCGTGTCGCAGCTAAGGCTAGGTTTCGGGTAGGAGGGTTCGCGAATGGCCGACAAGCCACTTAGCTTTAAGGACATGTGCGCGCATTTTGACGTGACCCCCAGAACGTTGCGGTACTACGAATACATTGAACTTCTGTCCCCTGAAAAAGACGGGCGCGCGCGCTTTTATGGCCCCCGTGAAATGGCGCGTATGACGCTGATCCTGCGCGGCCGTCGGTTCGGGTTCAGCCTTGAAGAGATCCGCCAATGGCTATTGCTCTACGACACCAAAAGCACCAAGGCGCAGAATCAGACATGGATCAAACTCGCCGATCGGCAGTTGAAAGAACTTGAGCACCAGCGAAATGAGCTTGACGCAACCATTGCCGACCTCAAAGCGCTGCGCGACGCCAGCGCAAAGGCGCTGAATTCCTGATCTTCCGAGACATCCGCTGCCTTAGAAAATTGCGTTGCCCCTGCGTCATCTTTTAACGACATTACGTCACGAAATTTGTGACGCGACGTCACAGTGACGTGCACGTCACCTAGGCTTGTATGGTCGGCCTCAGATACCGAATTACTGCTCCATGACGCTACGACAGTTTATGGACAGGACAATGCAGAGTTCAGATGTAATGACGATCAGACAGATGTGCGATACGTTTAACGTGACACCACGCACGTTACGCTTTTATGAAGCAAAGGAATTGCTTTCGCCAATCCGTGAGGGCCAAAAGCGCCTGTTCACGCGCCACGACCGTGGCCGGCTAAAGCTGATCTTGCGCGGCAAGCGCTTTGGCTTCAGCCTTGAAGACATCCGCCAGTTGCTTGACCTTTACAATATGGATGATCAGCAACACACCCAGATTGCGAAAACCGTTGAGCTGGCGCGCGCGCGGCTTGCTGAAATGCAAGTCCAGCGTGACGGGCTGGACCAGACGATCACGGAGCTGAGCGAGCAGATTGCGCGCGGTGAATCCGTACTTGCTGGTGACGCGCAAATTTCCAACTGACCAAGACCCCGAGGGAGAAACCAGAATGCCCAGCTACACGGCACCCACGAAAGACCTTCAATTTGTCCTGCATGAGGTGTTGAACCTGTCGGGGCAAAACATTCCCGGCTACGAAGACCTGGACCGTGAGTTCACGGCTGCCATTCTGGAAGAAGCCGGTAAACTGAACTCCGAGGTGCTGGCGCCACTGAACGCAGTGGGTGACAAAGAAGGCTGCGTGCTGGAAAACGGCGTCGTGCGCACACCTACCGGTTTCAAAGCGGCCTTCGATCAGGTCCGCGCAGGCGGCTGGACCGGCCTTGATATGCCCGAAGAATATGGCGGGCAGAACATGCCCTATGTGATGGGCATCGCGACGCTGGAGCTTTTCGCCTCGGCCAATCAGGCCTTCGCGATGTATCAAGGCCTGACCCATGGCGCCGCCTCGGCGATCCTGGTCCACGGCACTGAGGATCAGAAGGCAACCTACTTGCCCAAAATGGTCAGCTGCGACTGGACCGGCACCATGAACCTGACCGAGCCGCATTGCGGCACCGATCTGGGTATGATGCGCACCAAGGCCGAACCGCAAGGCGATGGCAGCTTCAAGATCACCGGCCAGAAGATTTTCATCTCGGCAGGTGAGCATGACATGGCCGACAATATCATCCATCTGGTGCTGGCCAAGATCCCCGGCGGACCCGAGGGCATCAAGGGAGTCAGCCTCTTCATCGTGCCAAAATTCATCGTCAAGGACGATGGCAGCCTTGGCGACCGCAACCCGGTCAGCTGCGGCAAGATCGAAGAAAAGATGGGCATTCACGGCAATTCGACCTGCGTGATGAACTATGATGGCGCCACCGGCTGGTTGCTGGGTGAAGAGCATAAGGGTATGCGCGCCATGTTCACGATGATGAACGAAGCGCGGCTGGGTGTGGGCATGCAAGGCCTGGCCCAGGCCGAAGCCGCCTATCAAAACGCGGTAATCTACGCCAAAGACCGGCTGCAGGGCCGCGCCGTCACGGGTGCCGAGAACCCGGATGGCCCGGCTGACCCGCTGATCGTGCATCCCGACATCCGCCGCAGCCTGATGGATCAAAAAAGCTTCACCGAAGGGGCACGCGCCTTTATCCTTTGGGGGGCCTCATTGATTGACCACGCCCACCGTGGCGGTGACAAAGACGCCGACGGAATGATCTCGCTTCTGACCCCGGTCATCAAGGGGTTCTTGACCGATCGCGGTTACGACATGACCGTGCAGGCCCAGCAGGTCTATGGCGGGCATGGCTATATCGAAGAATGGGGCATGTCGCAGTTCACCCGCGATGCCCGGATCGCGATGATCTATGAAGGCGCCAACGGCGTGCAGGCGCTGGATCTTGTGGGCCGCAAGCTGGCGCAAGATGGCGGCAAGCATGTGATGGCCTTCTTTGAGATGGTGAAAGGCTTTTGCAAGGAAAACGGCGACGTCGAAGGCATGAAGCCTTTCGTGGAACCGTTGAAAGCCGCCTCAAAGGATCTTCAGGCCGCGGGCATGTATTTCATGCAAAACGGTATGAAGAACCCCAATGCAGCCCTTTCAGGCTCCTATGACTTCATGCATCTTTTCGGCCATGTCTGCCTTGGCCTGATGTGGGCGCGCTCGGCCAAAGCCGCACTTGGCGCTCTTGCAGACGGCGCTTCAGACACGGCATTTTACGAAAACAAGCTGATCACCGGACAATATTACATGGCGCGGCAACTGCCGATGACGGCTACCCATCTCGCGCGCATCCAATCCGGTGCCGAACCTGTGATGGCGCTGCCCGCCGAGGCGTTCTAAGGTCATGGCAACCAGACACCAACAAAGGACGGCCCCGGCGCAATCCGCCCGGGCCACCCCATAGTCAGAGGATTGAATGCCAAAACGCCTGCGCCTGACCCGACGATTTTCGGTTGCTGTGACAAATGACGCCTATCGGTCACTGCACCGCTTCTCAGCCGAGGCCGGGATGTCTTCGAATGAAGCCCTGACCTTTCTCTTCGAACATTTCGGCAGCGTGATTGATACGGATAACATGACCCACCGCCTCAGGCTTTTTAAAGCCGAGCTGGACGACAGAAAAGCCTGAGGAGGATAGAATGGCAGCACAACTTTATTGCTTTGGTGAAAGCGGCAACGCCTATAAGGCGGCGCTGACATTGGCCCTTGCTGATATGGAATGGGAACCGATTTTCGTCGATTTCTTCAATGGCGCTTCCCGAACACCAGAGTTTCGCGAAATCAATGAGATGGGCGAAGTGCCGGTACTGGTTGACGGCGATACCGTGCTGACCCAATCGGGCGTCATTCAAGACTATGTCAGTTCAAAGACCGGCAAGCTGGGCGGCCGCTCAGCTGCCGAGCGTCGCGATATTCTGCGCTGGGTCTTTTGGGACAATCACAAACTGTCGTCTCAGGCGGGCACCACCCGGTTCTTGATGAACTTCCTGCCCGAAGACAAACGCCCCGCCGAAGTGATTGCGTTTTTCCAAGCTCGGCTGAAAGCGGCATACACGGTGCTTGATACGCATCTTGACGGGCGCACGTGGATGGTCGGTGATCAGGTGACCATCGCAGACACCGCTTGTTGCGGATACCTATACTACCCTGAACCCTTCGGGTTCACGCGCACAGACTGGCCCAACATAGATCGCTGGCTGGACCGCATCGCCGCCGAACCCCGCTGGAAACACCCCTATGATCTGATGCCCGGCAATCCGTCAGACCGGGCCTGACGAAAGGAACGCATTATGCAATGGACCCTGATTTTGCTTGCCTACACCGTCACCGCGGAAAGCATCCCGCACGAGGTGCACAGTTATAATCTTGGCTTTGCCACGGAAGAGCTGTGTCTGATCGCCCGTGACAAGGTGGAGAATGATCTTAAAACCCGCGCAATCACCGTCAAGGCGACCTGCGTGCAGACCAGCCAATGACCGGAGAGAATGATGACCGAAGCTTACATCTATGACGCCATCCGCAGCCCGCGTGGCAAAGGCCGCGCTGACGGTTCGCTGCATGAGCTGACATCCGTCGCCCTCTCGGCCAAGGTTCTGAACGCCGTCAAGGACCGCAACGGCCTGTCCGGCCACGCGGTTGAAGACGTGATCTGGGGCAATGTCACACAGGTTGGCGAACAGGGCGGCTGCCTTGCCCGCTCTGCCGTTCTTCTGTCCGACCTTGATGAACGCATCCCCGGTCTGGCCATCAACCGCTTTTGCGCGTCGGGCATGGAGGCGGTGAACCTGGCCGCCAATCAGGTCAAGGGCGGCGCGGGCATGGGCTATATCGCCGGCGGAGTCGAGATGATGGGCCGGGTTCCGATGGGATCTGACGGGGCTGCGATTGCGGTCGATCCATCCTTGGCGATGAAAACCTATTTCGTACCCCAAGGCATTTCCGCTGACATCATCGCCACGGAATACGGGTTCAGCCGCGATGACGCCGACGCGCTTGCAGCGGCGTCTCAAAGCCGGGCCGCAAAGGCCTGGGAAGACAAGCGTTTTGCCAACTCCGTTGTGACGATCCGCGACCAGAACGGCCTGGCCATCCTTGACCATGACGAATACATGCGCCCCGGCACCGATATGCAAGCGCTTGGCGCGTTGAAGCCTGCCTTCAAGGATATGGGCGAGGTGATGCCCGGCTTCGACAAGATTGCGCTGATGAAATATCCGCATCTGGAGCGGATCAACCACATCCACCACGCAGGCAACTCATCGGGCATCGTCGATGGGGCCGCAGCCGTACTGATCGGCAACAAGGAGTTCGGCGAGGCCCACGGGTTGAAACCCCGCGCCCGCATCCGCGCCACCGCCAAGATCGGCACCGATCCGACGATCATGCTGACCGGCCCGGTGCCGGTGACCGAGAAGATCCTGAAGGACTCTGGCATGTCGATCAGCGACATCGACCTTTTCGAAGTCAATGAAGCCTTCGCTTCTGTCGTCCTGCGCTTCATGCAGGCCTTCGACGTCGATCACGACAAGGTCAACGTCAACGGCGGCTCCATCGCCATGGGCCACCCCTTGGGCGCCACCGGAGCCATCATCATCGGCACGCTGCTGGATGAGCTGGAACGCACCGGCAAAGGCACCGGTCTTGCCACGCTGTGCATTGCCTCCGGCATGGGTGCGGCGACGATCATCGAGCGGGTGTGAGGCATGGGCATGATCGACAAGTCCAAGGTGCCGGTCAAAACCGGCTCCATCTACCCCGAACCCTATGCCAGCCAGATGGCCGGGCGCTCATCCTTACGTTTGGGTGATGCGGGGGGCCTTACTCAGTTCGGCGCGAATGAGGTGATCCTTGCCCCCGGCGCTCTGTCAAGCCTGCGCCACTGGCATCACCGCGAAGATGAATTCGTGATGGTGACCTCGGGCGAATGCACACTGGTGCAGGATGACGGCGAAACCGTGATGCGCCCCGGCGATTGCGCGGCCTTCCCGGCGGGCGACACCAACGGCCACCATTTCATCAACAAGACCGCCGCCGAAGCCCGCTTTCTGGTCATCGGCAGCCGTATGAACCCCGAACGCGCAACCTATTCCGATGTCGATCTGGACGTGGAGCTGAAGGACGGCAAAGCCACCTTCACCCATAAGAACGGCACCCCCTATCTGGGAGAGACCTCATGACCGATTTCACCTATTCCGTAGATGCCGATGGCGTCGCCACCATCACTTGGGATGTGCCCAACAAATCCATGAACGTGCTGAACCTTGAAAGCATGGCATTGCTTGAAAGCTTCATCGACAAAGCTCTGGCAGATGATGCCGTCAAGGGTGTGATCCTGACATCTGGCAAGGCGGATTTTGCAGGCGGCATGGATCTGAACATCATTGCAAAGATGAAAGAAAGTGCGGGCGACGATCCGGCGCGGGGACTTTTCGACGGAATCATGAAGTTCCACGCGCTTGAGCGGAAGATCGAGCTTGCAGGCATGGATTTCAAAACCAAGAAAGGCGGAAAACCGATCGTTTGCGCCATGCCCGGCACCGGGCTGGGCATCGGCCTGGAAATTCCGCTGTCGTGCCACCGCATCATCGCCGCCGACAATCCCAAGGCCAAGATTGGTCTGCCGGAAATTCTGGTCGGCATTTTCCCCGGTGCGGGCGGGACAACGCGCCTTGTACGCAAAATGGGCGCAATGGCCGCGGCCCCCTTCCTTCTGGAAGGCAAGCTTTCCGATCCGAAAAAGGCAAAAGCCGCAGGGATCATTGACGAGGTTGTGGCCCCCGAGGATCTGCTGAGCCGCGCCAAGGAATGGGTGCTTTCTGCGACAGATGCCGACATCGTCAAACCCTGGGATGCGAAAGGCTACAAAATGCCTGGCGGCACGCCCTATCACCCTGCAGGCTTCATGACCTATGTCGGCGCATCCGCGATGGTGCATGGCAAGACCATGGGCGTCTACCCGGCGGCCAAGGCGCTCCTGAGTGCGGTCTATGAAGGGGCGATGGTGCCCTTTGACACCGCGCTGAAGATCGAGGCGCGTTGGTTCACCAATGTTCTGATGAACCCCTCATCCGCCGCGATGATCCGCAGCCTGTTCATCAACAAAACCGCGCTGGAAAAAGGCGCCAACCGGCCCGCTGTCGCCGATCAGACCGTGAAGAAAGTCGGCGTGCTGGGCGCGGGCATGATGGGCGCGGGCATCGCCTATGTCTCGGCCAATGCCGGGGTCGATGTTGTGCTGATCGATGCTGCGCAAGACGCCGCCGACCGCGGCAAATCCCATGCCGAAAGCATCCTCGACAAGGGCATGAAGCGCGGCAAGGTGACGGCAGAGAAAAAAGCTGAGGTGCTGGGCCGCATCACCGCCACCACCGATTACGCCGCCTTGAAAGGCTGTGATCTGATCGTGGAAGCCGTGTTTGAAGACATGGGCGTAAAAGCCGATGTCACCGCCAAGGCCGAAGCCGTCATCGGCGCGGATGCGGTCTTTGCCACCAACACCTCGACCCTGCCCATCAGCGATCTGGCCAAAGCCTCAAAGCGCCCGGCAAACTTCATCGGCATCCACTTCTTCAGCCCTGTCGACAAAATGCTGCTGGTGGAAATCATCAAGGGCAAAGAGACCGGCGACGTGGCCGTGGCCAAATCGCTCGATTTCGTCCGCCAGATCCGCAAGACACCGATAGTTGTGAATGACGCGCGGTTCTTCTACGCCAACCGCTGTATCATTCCTTACATCAACGAAGGCATCCGCATGGTCGCCGAAGGCGTGGAACCAGCGCTGATCGAGAATGCAGCCAAGTTGGTGGGCATGCCCCTTGGCCCGCTGCAACTGGTCGATGAAACCTCGATCGACCTTGGGGTCAAGATCGCCAAGGCCACCAAGCTCGCGATGGGCGATGCCTACTCAGATGGCGCTGTCGATACGGTTTTGTTTGCGATGGCCGATCAGGGCCGTCTGGGGCGCAAATCCGGTTCCGGATTTTATGCCTATGACGAGGCCGGAAAGCGCAGCGGATTGTGGGAAGGGCTGGCCTCGGCCTACCCGGTGGCGGGAGACCAGCCTGAACTCAGCGACGTTCAGCACCGGCTTTTATTCGCGCAGGTGCTTGAAGCGGTGCGCGCCTTGGAAGAGGGCGTGCTTGAAGACATCCGCGAAGGTGATGTCGGCGCGATCCTTGGCTGGGGCTTTGCTCCATGGTCCGGCGGGCCGTTCAGCTGGCTCGACATCCTTGGCGCCGCGCGCGCGGTGGAACTGTGTGACGGGCTGGTCAAATCCCAAGGCGACCGCTTCGCAGCCCCGGCGCTTTTGCGCGACATGGCAGCAAAAGGCGAAAGCTTCTACGGCCGGTTCGCCGCCGCAGCCAAAGCCGCTTGATGTGAACGGGGTCGGAGGCGCCGTGCCTCCACCCGCCCCTACGGCTCAAATTCGTAGCCGAACCGGTCTATGTCGGTCGCGCAGAGTGTGGCGACCAGCGCCCGGTCCGCCGCCGAATAGTAGCCCCGCCAGTCGCGGTCGCGTGCGGACGTGTTGACCCGTGGCAGCGGCGACAGCGCGAAGCCAAGATGGGCTTCAAAGGGGCGGGCATCGTCGGCGAAATGTTCCAGCCGAATGAACAGATCGCAGCGTTCCCGCCCTTTGGCCGTGGTCACATAGTGCCCATAGGGATGGGCCCGAATTGCGCGCCCGGTTTCCGCCTTGTTCAAAAACGCACTGAACCCGACGCTTTTGGCCAATGCCACGGCTGGGTGATCGAAGCTTTGCGTTCGCAGCCAATGATAGTAGCTGACCATTCGGTCCCAGGGGTTGCGCACCAATGTGACGGTGAAGAAATCGGCAATCTCATCTTCACGGGCCAGACCGACAATATCGGCCAGTGTGGAATGTTTCCACAAACGCCCTGCGGTCTCAATGCCTTCCAGCCGTTTCTTGCGACGACGCGCCTTGGGCGTATCCCCGATCAGAATGTCGTCGCGCATCGCCCGCGCCTCCAGCGCGAGGGCGAGCGCCGTGCCACCGGTCTTTGGGATATGGACAAAGATATAGCGACGCCCGCGCGATAGGATCATGCCCGCTAAGTTAACGCCCGCGAAGCGCGATGATAAGCCCCGCCACAAAGATCATGAGAATGCCGATGACCGCACTTGGCGCCAGAAGATCGCCCCAAAGTACAAAAGCCCAGAACGCCGAAGACGGCAAGATCACATATTCAAAAACCGCGACCCGGCTTGCCTCGGCCACAAGGTAGGCTTTGATCATCATCCCAACCCCCAAAAGCGATCCGGCCGCTTGCAAAAATGTAAGCAACAAGAACGTAACCGACGGCCAGACAAAACCGCGCATCACGAAACCATCAGCCCCCGGCGCGACCTGTTGCGGCCAGATCGCCAATACCGCCATCCCGATAACGCCCATCACGCCCAACATGCCAAAAAAACCCATCAGCAAGGTCTGGGCGCTTTCATCGGCGCACCATTGCCGGGTTGCAATATTTCCAAGGGCATAAAGGGCGCCGGCCGCAATCGGTATCACCGTCAACGGCCCGATCTCGGCCCCCTGCCCCGGGCCAAGCACCATCAGCGCCCCCGCAAAGCCCACCACCACCGCGACGGCGCGAAATGGGCCGAACGGCACACCAAAGACAAAGCGCGAAATCAGCAAGGTGAAGATCGGGGCGGTAAAGACACCCGCCGCGACCGTGGCCACAGGCAAGAAGGCAAGGCAGCCGAAATAAAGGATCATCGCCGCCCCGTGCAAAGCGCTGCGCACCATTACGGCACCAGGATTAACTGGGCGCAAGCGCCACCCAAACAGCGCGGACACGGCCGCCAGCAAGGCCAGCCCCATCACCGTGCGGGTCGCAAAAAACTGCCAAAGCCCAGCCTCGGCCGCGATCACCTGCACGAAATTGTCGGTAAACCCGATCAAAGTCGCATAGCCAAAAATCAAACCCGCCGCCAGCAACGTGTTATTGACAGTCTTGGTCGGAAGGAAGGTCGTCATCAGATCACCGCGCGTCGTTTATCGGTTTCCATCAAGCCCGGCTGATGGCAATAATCGCGCTCAATAGCGACAAGATAGCGTCGGGGAGGGTTATATGGGCTGGATGGCAGATGAAACCGGGCTGGAACGCAATGCCGCGAACTTTGTGGCGCTGACGCCCTTGTCGCATCTTGCCCGCGCGGCAGATGTTTTCGCCGATCACACAGCGATCATCTATGGCGACACCCGTCGGACCTACACCGAGTATCAGGGCCGGGTCAGCCGCCTAGCCTCGGCGCTGGCCGCGCGCGGCGTGGCCCCCGGCGACGTGGTTGCCACGCTTCTGCCCAATGTCCCCGCTCAGGCCGAGGCGCATTTTGGTATTCCCGCCGCCGGCGCCGTGCTCAACACCATCAACACGCGGCTCGACGCAGACACGGTCGCCTATATTTTTGGCCATGGCGGGGCAAAACTGGCGCTGGTTGATACCGCCTTCCTGCCCTTGGCCGAAGCGGCGATTGCCACGATGGACGGGCCGGGGCCACAGATCATCGAGGTTGCCGATCCTGCTGCGGGCCTCGCCGCAACCGGTCGCTACAGCGAATATGAAGATCTTCTGGCCGCGGGCAACCCCAAGGCCGCGTGGATCATGCCCCAGGACGAATGGGAAAGCCTGGCGCTGAACTACACCTCGGGCACCACCGGGCGGCCCAAAGGCGTCGTCTATCATCACCGCGGCGCATACCTCATGACCATGGGCACGGTTGTCAGCTGGCGCATGGTGTTGCACCCGGTCTATCTGACAATCGTGCCGCTGTTTCACTGCAACGGCTGGTGCCATACATGGATGATGCCGCTGCTCGGCGGCACGCTGGTCTGCTGCCGCGATGTGTCGGCCAAAGCCATCTATGACGCCATCGCCGACGAAGGTGTCACCCATTTTGGCGGCGCACCCATTGTCCTCAACACCATCATCAACGCCAAACCCGCCGACCGGCGCGCGTTTTCCCATGTGGTTGAGGCCTTTACCGCAGGCGCCCCGCCGCCCGCCGCCACCCTTGCCGCCATCGAGCCTTTGGGCTTTCGCGTGACGCAGGTCTACGGGCTGACTGAAACCTACGGCCACGTCACCGAATGCCTCTGGCGCGAGGGCTGGGACCATGAGCCTGAGGCCGAGCGCGCCGCAATCAAGGCGCGCACCGGCGTCGCGATGCCGATGATGGAGGATATCAACGTCCATGATGACACCGGCCACCCCGTCCCCCGCGACGGTGTCACGGTGGGCGAGATTGCCATTCGTGGCAACGCGGTGATGAAGGGCTATTACCGCAACCCAGAGGCCACCGCAGAGGCGTTCAAAGGCGGCTTCTTCCGGTCCGGCGACATCGCCTTTCAACACCCCGACGGCTATATCAAGATCACCGACCGGATGAAGGATATCATCATCTCAGGCGGCGAAAACGTGTCTTCGGTCGAGGTAGAAGGCGCGCTGATGCACCACCCCGCCGTATCGCTCTGCGCCGTGGTGGCCAAACCAGACGACAAATGGGGCGAGGTGCCGTGTGCCTTTGTCGAGTTGAAAGAGGGGATGGCAGCCGATGAGGCCGAACTCATCGCCTTCGCCCGCACAAGGCTTGCCGGGTTCAAGACGCCGAAGAAAGTGGTCTTTTGCGAGTTGCCCAAAACCTCCACCGGCAAGATCCAGAAATTTGAGCTGAGGACGCTGGCGAAGGAGATGTGAGAGAGGGGTGGTCCGATGGCGGCTTTGAGCCCAACCTGTGAATTCACTTTTCGTGCTGCGTGCGCTTGCAGCACAGAAAATGCTGCATGAGCGTAGATTCCGGTGCCGCCACGCAGCGTGAAAAGCGGTCATTTTTGTAGACCGCAGCGAGGATCTGCGGGCGAACTCCATCAGAGCGCGGACAGAACGGACGTTTAGCCACTCATGTTGAATGTCCGGTCTGGATCGATGAAGTGACTGCTCCAAGCACCAAGTCGGCTTGATCTTTTCGCAGTTTGTAGAACACCCAATTCTTAATCTTTTTGCTTTCCACGATACCCGCGCTTTGCAAAATTTTCATGTGGCTCGTGACGGTCGGCTGTTTTAGGCCGACCTTTTCGGTGATGAAGCCAACGCAGACGCCATCATCGACCAAGTCTCCATCCGCTTGTGACGGGAAATGACGCTCCGGGTCCGCCAGCCAGTGCAGGATGCGCAGGCGCTTCCCGTTCGCTAGGGCACTGAGACGCAGAGCTGTTGACTCGAAATCCCGATCTGTATTGCCATCCATAAATATAGACTCTCCACTATGTAGGCTTCTTATGTCACCGGCCAACCGATCCTTCAAGTTTATCCATTGCGACGTTTTCGCGGCCAAGCCGTACTCTGGCAACAGCCTTGCAGTTTTTCCGGACAATGCAGGGCTGACCGATGCACAGATGCTGACAATCACCCAAGAGCTTCGCCACTTTGAGTCGATCTTTCTCAACCAAAAGGATGGTCAGATATCTGCGCGTGTCTTTGATCTATTCCAGGAATTGCCATTCGCAGGCCACCCAATCATCGGCGCAGCCTGTACTTTGCACAAGAAATCAGGCGCACAGGGAATGCGCAAATGGGCTTTCGAACTGCAAGGCGGGCGAAGCGTTAAAGTCACAACAGAGCACCGCGACGGACGCTACCTCGGTATACTGGACCAAGGTGCTCCTGAGATGTTGGGTGTCGTAGATGCAAAATCCGAGTTCGCGGCGGCTTTCAATTTGGATGCGTTATCCGAGCTTCCGCTAGAGGTTATTTCCACTGGCCTGAAATATCTCGTTGTCCCAGTCGAAGGCGGCTTGAAGGATGCGCGGATCTCGCACGTTCGATATCACGCGCGCCCCATTCCCGTCGAAACGTCTCAACATCCCTGTCCTCACCCGTTTTGGGGTCACGGGTTTTCACCGTGACAGCCTTTCTGCCGTCATCGAAAATCGCTGCTCTGTCACCAACCTTGAGCTCGTGCCTGTCGATCATGTCGGGCAATGCCACGCCCCAGAGTTTATGTGATCGCCCATCTGCAAGTTCCAAGGCGACATACGGAGTAGACGAAGCCCCCACGCGATCCCGGTACGGCGCGGTTCCGATGCCGGTAATCTTGCCCTCGATGCCTTTCTGATAATCAATCATGGGCACGACATTCGACGCGGTTTTCGCTGAGTTGCTCGGTCGTGCGCCGCTTTCTGAACGGATGCCGTCGGCACTTCTGCCCGCGTCGGTGCGCTCGATTACCCGTTCCCCAATCAGGTCAGCACGGCGATCGGCCTCAGCCCGGTCCTTGTCATTGGGCCGATATCCCTGAACCTTGATGCCCTGGGCGGTGGCTTCGATCCACATTTCCCGCCGGAAATCTTGCGGACCTTTTACTTTCATGGATGACCAGCCACGATGTGCGGCCAGTTCGATCATGTCCATGGCTGTGCTGCGGTCCGCATTTCTGGTGTGCAGAGCATCGCCGCGACCCATGGTTGCTTTTGATTGGCTGCATTGTCGGCGAAACGCCGAAGTCCTAGTTAACTTGCATGTCACTCGCCTCGGCTTGCACCTTTTCCTGCGCGTCGATAGTTGACGAACGCATTGACGCTCATAACGACAGAAAAACTCTCCGTATCGACTAAGACGATACCAAGCTCAAGCAAGGCGCGTGTCAGCGATGTGAGGTCGTCTCCGTACAACCTACTTTGTCCGCCGATTTCACAAATAAGCTTGCGTGAAATCCGATAGCCGCCTTTGGGCTTCCCACTAAAGTCCGCAGCATACATGCCCGCCAGCCTTTGAGCTGCATCTTGTCCACTGTTCAAGTTTCAAACGAATTTTTCGCGATAAAGTATTGCCTATCGACAAATAAAATTTGCCCTTCTATGCGCTTAATCGAAAGGATATGCTCATGTCCGACCCCATAGATATCGTCCAGATCGATCTCTTCGAACAGATCAAAGCAGCGGCCAGTGCGAATGACCGCGCGTCACTCGTTGAACTGCTTGATCCCCTGCCGCTCAGCGAAGCGTTGCGGGAACTTTTGCACCTGTCTGTTAGTGACCGCATTCTCGTTCTGTCGCTGGTCCCTGCAGAGTTAGCTGCGGCATTGATTGAAGAAGCACCAACTGAGGCGGCTACGGATTTGGTCGAAGGTCTGACTGCGATCCGTGCCGCTGAAATTATGGACGAACTCGATTCCGATGTTCAGGCTGACCTGATTGGCGATCTGGACACCGAGTACGCCGAAGCGATCTTAGCAGAGATGGATTCGCATGATGCGGCCGACGTCCGCAGACTTGCAACGTACGACAGCAACACTGCTGGTGGCCTTATGGTCGCTGAGGCATTTTCGTTTTCCAACACCCAGACCGTTGGCAAAGTGTTGCGGGACTTGGCAAGTGCAGACGACGATTTCGAACGCTATCGTGGTCAACACCCATATGTCATTGATGAAGACGGCAAACCGGTTGGTGTCGTTTCTTTGCGCGGACTTCTGACGTCAAAACGCAGTGACTTGCTCACGACGATCATGACACCGCCCTTGACGGTTCCTGTTGAAATGCCCCTCTTCAATCTTGAAGATCTATTCGACGAACACGCATTCCTTGGTATTCCTGTTGTCGAAACAGACGGCACACTAGTTGGCGTCGTATCGCGAGCCGCTGTCAGTGCCGCTGCACTTGAGCGCTCAGAGAGCGAAAGCCTGAAGCGCCAAGGTGTCGTCGGCGATGAATTACGATCGATGCCAACTTGGTTACGATCACGTCGTCGGTTGGCTTGGCTGTCTGCCAACATTGTCCTGAACATCATCGCTGCAAGTGTGATTTCCGCCTACGAAGAAACGCTCGTGGCAGTCATCGCGATCGCGGTCTTTTTGCCTATGGTCTCTGACATGAGCGGGTGTTCGGGCAATCAGGCCGTCGGGGTGACAATGCGGGAACTCAGCTTGGGTCTTGTCCGCCCGTCAGATGCGTTTCGCGTTTGGTTGAAGGAAATTGGCGTCGGGGTCATTAACGGGATCGCACTGGGCATCTTGATCGGCATTGTCGCTTGGGTCTGGAAGGGCAATCCCGCATTGGGATTGGTCATTGGGCTTGCACTCGCGCTCAATACAATCCTTGCGGTGTCTATTGGCGGTGTGGTCCCACTTATCTTGAAACGTGTCGGACAAGACCCCGCAGTCGCGAGCGGTCCACTGCTGACAACGATTACCGATATGGCAGGGTTCTTCTTTGTGCTCAGCCTTGCGACCCTCATGATGCCGTGGTTGGTGTGATGCTGATTGTCGAGCAGCCTCCCATCCGTAGGGACGTCGAAAGCAACCTGTGCATTGGCCTTGACGACCGTCATTTCAATGGGAACATTGTCTTAAGGTTTTTGACTGGGACGGACGCCAGAAGGCGCGCCGAGCCATGCAGAAAACATAGTCCAATTTTGCCCTTTTGGAGCTTTTCATGAAATTTCGTTTTCCAATCGTCATCATTGACGAGGACTTCCGGTCAGACAATTCGTCCGGCTTGGGCATTCGTGCCATCGCTGAAGCCATCGAGAACGAAGGCTTTGAGGTGCTGGGAACAACCAGCTACGGAGATCTGTCAAAATTTGCGCAACAGCAGTCTCGCGCAAGTGCTTTTGTGCTGTCGATTGATGACGAGGAATTCACGCCCGGCCCTGATCTTGACCCCGCCGTCCTGAACCTGCGGTCCTTCATCGAAGAGGTCCGCTGGAAGAACAACGACGTGCCGATCTATATCTACGGCGAAACCAAGACGAGCCGCCACCTGCCCAACGATATCTTGCGCGAACTTCATGGGTTCATTCACACATTCGAAGACACCCCAGAATTCGTCGCCCGCCATATTGTCCACGACGCCAAGACCTATCTTGAAGGCATCCAACCGCCGTTCTTCAAGGCGCTCCTCGATTATGCTGAGGATGGATCTTACTCGTGGCACTGTCCCGGGCATTCTGGCGGTGTCGCGTTTTTGAAAAGCCCGATCGGACAGATGTATCACCAGTTCTACGGCGAAAACATGCTGCGGGCGGATGTGTGCAACTCAGTCGAGGAACTTGGCCAATTGCTCGATCACAACGGGGCCATCGGCGCGTCTGAACGCAATGCAGCACGGATATTTAACGCCGACCACTGCTTCTTTGTGACCAACGGCACCAGCACATCAAACAAGATGGTTTGGCACCACACGGTCGCCCCCGGCGACGTGGTCGTGGTTGACCGTAATTGTCACAAGTCCATTCTGCACAGCATCATCATGACCGGTGCTATCCCAGTCTTCATGAAGCCGACCCGCAACCATTATGGCATCATTGGGCCAATCCCGAAGGCCGCGTTCGAGATCGAGGCGATAAAAGAAAAAATCCGCGCCAACCCGCTGTTGGCGCATGTGGATGCGGACACGGTCAAACCGCGTATCATCACGCTGACGCAATCGACCTATGACGGGGTTTTGTACAACACCGAGACAATCAAGGACATGCTCGACGGCTATGTCGAGAACCTGCACTTCGACGAGGCATGGTTGCCGCACGCAGCGTTCCACCCGTTCTACGGAACCTTCCACGCAATGGGACGCAAGCGCGACCGGCCGAGCCACTCGGTGACCTATTCGACCCAGTCAATCCACAAACTGCTGGCGGGTATTTCGCAGGCGAGCCATGTCTTAGTACAAGACAGCAAGCACACCAAACTGGACCGGCATCTCTTTAACGAAGCCTATCTGATGCACACTTCGACCAGTCCCCAATATAGCATCATCGCCAGTTGCGATGTGGCCGCCGCGATGATGGAGCCTCCCGGGGGGCGCGCCCTTGTCGAAGAAAGCCTGCTTGAATCACTCGATTTCCGCCGCGCAATGCGAAAGGTGGATGAAGAATACGGCAACGATTGGTGGTTCCAAGTTTGGGGCCCAGAGGAGTTGGCCGAAGAAGGCATCGACAGTTCGGACAACTGGGTGTTGCAAAAGACGAACGCCGAAGGCGTGCAGCCGTCAGATGGCGAAGAAACTTGGCATGCCTTTGGCGACATGGCCCCAGGCTTCAACATGCTCGACCCAATCAAAGCCACCATCATCACGCCGGGTCTGAATTTAGACGGGAAGTTCGACTATTCCGGTATCCCTGCGTCTATCGTTACTAAATATCTGGCTGAACATGGTGTTGTCGTCGAAAAAACCGGCCTCTACAGCTTTTTCATCATGTTCACGATCGGGATCACCAAAGGCCGCTGGAATTCGCTTTTGACCGAATTGCAGCAGTTCAAGGACGACTATGACAAGAACGTGCCGATGTGGCGCTGCATGCCAAAGTTTTGCGCCAAACAACCGCGCTATGAACAGATGGGTCTGGGCGATATGTGCCAGCACGTCCACTCGCTTTATGCCAAATCTGATGTCGCAGTTCTGTCGACCGAGATGTACCTCAGCGATCTGGTGCCAGCGATGAAGCCGACTGACGCGTTTTCTCATATCGCCGCGCGGACAACCCAACGCGTTCCCATAGATGACCTGGAGGGACGTATAACAACAAGCCTTGTCACACCTTACCCACCGGGCATTCCGCTATTGATCCCGGGAGAGGTCTTCAACAAGAAGATCGTCGAATACCTGAAATTCAACAGAACCTTCGCGCGTGAATGTCCGGGGTTCGAGACGGATATTCATGGGCTTGTTCAGGAATTGGATGAGAACAATCAGATCCAATTTTTTGCAGATTGCGTTGCAGCAAACGAGGTGGCTTAGCATCTGTGCAGTCGGTAAGTAGCCGTTCGTGCACCCTCCAGCATAGTTCAAACTGGGCTTAGTCCCAGAGCACACTCCGGAAGTGTAAAATTCGTGCTCGAATTGCGCTCTCATGCAACTCTCAAATAATAGGACGTCTGCAACACCATGGTAGCGCATGAATCAGTCCTCGCGATCTCAATTTGGCGGTGCCGAGGTGCAGCAAATTCAGCAGGTTGATGGTGTACGGCAGCCCTACGAGCAATATGCGGGGTGGTTCTCCGAGCAAGACACAAAGCGTCTGGCGAAAAAAGCGAATGAGGCTGAGGCATTGTTTCGCAGCACTGGCATCACGTTCAATGTTTACGGCGCGGATGATGCCGAGGAGCGGTTGATCCCATTCGATCTGGTGCCCCGGATCGGGT
This sequence comes from Albidovulum sp., assembly GCA_049646285.1. Classification (GTDB taxonomy): domain Bacteria; phylum Pseudomonadota; class Alphaproteobacteria; order Rhodobacterales; family Rhodobacteraceae; genus Albidovulum. Next base: position 46,294 of record JBARVN010000186.1, read on the forward strand.
CCAGCAGGGAATGGAACACTGTCGCTAGCGGCATTGAGCAGCGTGTTCGCGCAATCAACGCTTTTCTGCACGACATCTATAACCGCCAGGAAATTCTACGTGCCGGCATTGTGCCAATAGACCTCATCGCCCAGAACGATGCATTCCTGCCGCAAATGATAGACTTTAGCCCGCCAGGGGATGTGTACACACATATCGTTGGCACAGATATTGTGCGTACCGGCGAGGATGAGTTCTTTGTGCTTGAAGACAACGCGCGCACGCCATCTGGTGTCAGCTATATGTTGGAAAACCGTGAGACGATGCTGCAGATGTTTCCTGAGCTTTTCAGCAAAATTCGGGTGCGTCCCGTCAGCGATTACCCGAAGAACTTGCGCCGTTCGCTTGAGGCCTGCGCGCCCGCTTCCTGCGTTGGCCGACCATGTGTCGCGATCTTGACGCCGGGGATCCACAATTCCGCATATTACGAGCATAGCTTTCTGGCGGACCAGATGGGCGTCGAACTCGTTGAAGGGCATGATTTGCGAGTGGTGGATGGCCATATCGCCATGCGCACCACTCGCGGTTACAAAAAGATCGATGTGTTGTACCGCCGGGTGGACGATGATTTCCTTGATCCGCTGACGTTCAACCCCGACTCCATGTTGGGTGTGCCAGGGATCATGGATGTGTACCGTGCGGGCAATATCACCATCACTAACGCGCCGGGTACCGGGGTAGCAGATGACAAGGCGATCTACAGCTACCTGCCTGACATCATTAAGTTCTACACCGGAGAGCACGCCATTCTGAAGAATGTTGAGACCCATCGGTGCGGCGAGCCCGATACATTGAAATACGTGTTGGAAAATCTGGCTGATCTGGTCGTGAAAGAAGTCCACGGATCGGGCGGATATGGCATGTTGGTTGGCCCGGCTGCCAGCAAGCGCGAGCTGGCTGATTTCGCGGAAAAGCTTAAAGCACGGCCGTCCAACTATATCGCCCAACCCACTTTGGCGCTGTCTACCGTGCCGATCTTTACGAAAAAGGGGCTCGCTCCGCGTCATGTTGACCTGCGCCCCTTCGCATTGGTGTCGCCCGGTGGCGTCAACATTGTGCCCGGTGGATTGACGCGTGTTGCACTCAAGGCAGGTAGCCTCGTGGTGAACTCAAGCCAGGGCGGCGGAACCAAAGACACTTGGGTACTTGAAAGCTGATATGCTTGGAAAAACCGCAGGTGGTTTATATTGGATGCTTCGTTTTCTGGAACGTGCCGAAAACACGGCACGTCTGGTCGAAGCAGGCTTTCGCATTGCCCTGACCCGTTCCACGGATGCACCGGCCGAATGGGAATCGGTGATTGTCACCTCTGCCGCCCAGGCTGGTTATCTGGCGAAACACGATGGCTATGACAGTGCGCGGGTGATTGACTATCTGCTGCGCGATGCGGACAATCCCAGTTCGGTGTTTTCGGTGATCAGAACCGCCCGTGACAACGCGCGTCTGGTGCGCACGGCCATGACGACCGAAGTCTGGGTGGCGATCAATGACACCTGGATGCTGTTGCGCCACATGCTGCGCGATCCGGTTGATGAAATTGAACTGCCCCATGTCTTGGCCACAATCCGCCAGAAATCGGCGCTGGTACGCGGGGCGATGACAGGCACGATGCTGCGCAAAGATACCTATCACTTCTGCCAGGCGGGCATCTATGTGGAACGCGCCGACAGTACCGCCCGTATCCTTGACGTTAAATATCACGCGCTTTTGCCCGCGTCGTCCTTTGTCGGTGGCAAGCTCGATCACGTGCAATGGGAGACGTTGTTGCGGTCGGTATCTGCCCACCGAGCGTTCCGCTGGGCCGTCGACGAAGATTTTACCGCGACCGCCATTGCAAACTTCATGATACTGGACCGGCGGATGCCAAGGTCTTTGTCGTTCTGTGTCGCTGAAATTGTCGCCAACCTTGGCTTTTTGGCCGACAACTACGGCGAAAGGTTAGCCTGTCACGGTCTGGCTGACGCCCTGAGCGCCCGTTTGGAAAACCGCGACATCGCGACGATCTTTGATGAAGGGCTACACGAATTTCTGGGTTCGGTCATTGCTGACATTTCACACCTCGGCAGTCAGATCGAGAAAGATTACAGGTTCAATCAATAGATGCAGCTGCATATCAATCATACGACGCAATATTCCTACGATCAGCCCGTTGACTACGCGCTGCAAAAGGTACGCATGCGCCCCAACAAATCGCTTGCACAAGATATCACCGACTGGGCGCTGCGCGTCGAAGGCGGCAAGGTCGAGGCCAGCTATTGTGATCACTATGGCAATCATACCGATCTGATCAGTATTAATCCGGGCGAAAGGGCTGTAAAATTGATTGCTTCGGGTAATGTGGTGACCCGTGACCAATTGGGTGTGTTTGGCATGGTTTATGGTCGCGCACCCCTGTGGCATTTCTCACAGGATACAAAGCTCACCAAACCGGGGCCACAGATCAAGGAACTGGCCAAAGTTGTTGATGCAGCGGACAATACGCTTGCAGGCCTGCACGATCTGTCCGACGCCTTGCTGAAAGCCGCGCCCTACGAGATCGGGAAAACGGATAGTCATACCAACGCTGAACATGCCTTGGAACTGGGAAATGCGGTGTGTCAGGATCACGCCCATATTTTCATCTCCGCTGCACGCCTTGCGCGCATTCCGGCACGTTATGTCAGCGGCTATTTGATGATGGATGACCGTGTAGACCAGGCCGCCAGCCATGCTTGGGCCGAAGCACATGTCGAAGCGCTGGGTTGGGTCGGATTTGACGTGTCCAACGGTGTTGCCCCCGATGAGCGATACGTGCGCATTGCAATCGGGCGCGACGCCCTTGATGCTGCACCAGTAACCGGAATGCGGCTAGGAAACTCGTCAGAGTCAATGATTGTTTCTTTGCAGGTTGAACAGTAGACACTCTTAACATGACTCAGAAGGTTTAAGGGTATGACGTATTGCGTTGGTATGCGGATCAATCGTGGTCTGATTTTTGTTTCTGATACCCGCACAAACGCTGGGGTTGATGATTTTTCAACAACCCGAAAGATGTTCACATGGACCGTGCCGGGCGAACGCAAGATCACCATCCTGACGGCGGGCAACCTGGCCACAACGCAGGCCATGATCAGCCTGCTGGAAGAACGTTCAAAATCCGCCGAAGATCGCGACCCAAGCATCCTTCACCAACCCACGATGTTTCAGGTCGCCCAATTGGTTGGCAGAACCCTCAAAGAAACGATTCTAAGCAATACTTCGAATGGCCAGATGTCACAGGATATGTTTCGTGCTTCGGTGATCGTTGGCGGGCAGATCAACGAAGGCAATCCCACGATCTTTCTGGTCTACCCGGAGGGGAATTTCATCGAGATTACCGACGATTCTCCCTTCATGCAGATTGGAGAGACCAAATACGGCAAGCCAATTTTGGTGCGCGCCTATGATCCTGATATGGATTTTTCAGAAGCCGTGAAACTATTGCTGGTTTCCTTTGATGCAACCATCAAAGCCAACCTCGGCGTCGGCCTGCCATTCGATGTTGAGGTCTACGAGAATGATAGCTTCAGTTCTGAACGACGCACACGCATCGAGGCAATGGACGAAGTATTCCAAAGTATCTCAGTCAAATGGGGCGAAGCGTTGCGGGATGCGTTTAGGCACTTGCCACGCTACCCGATTTGAGGCTTCACACTACCTGACCTGTGATTTCGGCACTTTGCCCCAACTGCATATTATCTGCTGTGCACGGGTGTGCTAAGCATGTGCGACGCGAACTGCCGCGCATGTCTTCGGCACATCAAAGGCCTATCTAATGCACGATCTTCAATTGCTGCTGAACGATATAGGCGAAGCCCTTTCTGCCGAAGAAGAGCGAGGAACCGTTGCAGACTACATCCCTGAACTAGCAAAACAGGATAACCAAAAGTTTGGTATGGCCATCGCCACAATCGACGGGAAGGTTTTTTCGACAGGGGCAGCCAGCGATGCCTTTTCTATCCAGAGTATTTCTAAGGTTTTTACGTTAACCATGGCGTTGGGTAAGGTCGGCGATGGCTTGTGGAGGCGAGTTGGCCGCGAACCGTCGGGGTCTGCCTTTAATTCAATCGTGCAACTCGAACATGAAAACGGCGTGCCGCGTAACCCGTTTATCAACGCGGGCGCAATCGTTGTAACCGATGTTCTGCTGGGAGGGTACAAACCCAAAGAATCCATTGGAGAAATCGTTAGATTTGTCAGATCACTGGCGGATGATGACACGATCCGGATCGACAAACATGTCGCCCGCTCTGAAATTGACACCGGATTTCGAAATCTCGCCCTCGCCAACTACATGCGGGCCTTTGGCAATCTGAATCATCCGGCAGAAGAAACACTGGGCGTCTATTCTCATCAATGTGCCCTTGCCATGAACTGTATTCAACTGGCTCAATCGGGGCTGTTTCTTGCGAACAACGGAGTTAACCCTATCACAGGCGGGCGGGTGGTCACCGGTCGTCGCGTGCGTCGGATCAATGCTATCATGATGACTTGCGGCCACTACGATGGTTCTGGTGAATTTGCATATAGTGTGGGTCTGCCCGGAAAAAGCGGAGTTGGTGGCGGTATTCTGGCAATTGTGCCGGGCAATGCGGCCATTGCAGTATGGTCGCCGGGTCTAGATAGTAACGGCAATTCCAAACTCGGGAAAATGGCGCTAGAGATACTGGTGGCCAAGACTGGGTGGAATGTCTTCGGCGCGTAGGCCGCCCGCTGCGCGACATCCGACAGCCCTGATGCTGATCTCTGAGGCGCTAGGAAGACGATTTGTCAATAAAAGCCGCGATCTATCACCTGACCCACTATAAATATGACCGCCCGGTTACGCTTGGCCCTCAGGTGATCCGGTTGCGGCCCGCACCGCACAGCCGGACGCGGGTCTTGTCACACAGTCTGCGGGTCACACCGACAGATCACTTTGTGAACTATCAGCAGGATCCATATGGCAACTGGCTGGCCCGGTTTGTGTTTCCGAACCCCGTCCGCGAGTTGAAGATCGAGGTCGATCTGACTGCCGACATGACGGTCTATAATCCGTTCGACTTCTTTATCGAAGAAGCCGCGGAAGTCTGGCCATTTGAATACGCGGATGACATCGCCGGCGATCTGGTGATCTACCGCACGCCCGAAGACAAAGGCCCTTTGCTGGGTGCATTTCTGGAAACCATTGATCGCACGCCGCAGCGCACGGTGGATTTTGTGGTGGGCTTGAATGCGCAAATCGCACAAAAGCTTAACTATGTGATCCGCATGGAACCAGGTGTGCAAACGCCCGAGCAGACTTTGCAGGTAGCGCAAGGATCGTGCCGCGATTCAAGCTGGCTGCTGGTGCAGGCGCTGCGCCATCTTGGGTTTGCCACGCGCTTTGTGTCCGGCTATCTGATCCAGCTGAAACCCGATCTGGTGGCGATTGACGGGCCGGCTGGAACCGACACAGATTTCACCGATCTCCATGCCTGGTGCGAGGTCTATCTGCCCGGTGCGGGCTGGATCGGTCTTGATCCGACGTCCGGGTTGCTGGCCGGAGAAAGCCATATTCCGCTGTCGGCCACCCCGCATTATTCCAATGCAGCGCCGATTTCCGGTGTTGCCAGCGCGGCGGATGTGACGTTCGATTTTGACATGTCAGTGACCCGCGTGGCCGAACATCCGCGTATCACAAAACCCTTCTCCGATGAGTCATGGGCAGAACTGGATGCCTTGGGCCACAAGGTAGATGCGGCCCTTATTGCGGGTGATGTGCGCCTGACGATGGGGGGGGGAGCCGACCTTTGTGTCGATTGATGATTTTGAAGAAGACGAATGGAATACGTCGGCTGTTGGGCCGACCAAGCGGGCGCTGGCCGACAGTCTGATCCGCCGCTTGCGCGACCAGTTCGCACCAAACGGGTTTTTGCATTTCGGTCAGGGCAAATGGTATCCCGGCGAAACCCTCCCGCGCTGGACGTTTTCGCTTTATTGGCGTCGCGATGAGGTGCCGATCTGGGCGGATGAGACGCTGATCGCCCGCGAAGGCGTGGACAGCGGCGCGACATCCCAGCAGGCAGAAGTGTTGCTGCATCACATCGCGCAGGAGCTGGGGGTTGAGGCGGACTATGTAGTGCCCGCCTATGAAGACCCGGCCATTTGGCTGGCAAAAGAGGCGAACCTGCCCGAGAATGTGACCCCTGCAAATTCCAAGCTGGATGATCCCGAAGAACGCTATCGCCTTGCGCGGGTCTTTGACCGTGGGTTGACCAAACCGTCAGGCTTTGTGCTGCCGGTTCAAGGCTGGCAGTCTAAGGCGGAAGGCATAAAATGGCGGTCAGAGAAATGGAAAACCCGGCGAGGCAACCTGTATCTGGTGCCCGGTGACAGCCCTGTTGGATACCGCCTGCCGCTCGGCACGCTGCCTTATGTGCCGCCATCCGAATACCCTTACATCAACCCCCAGGACCCCACTGTGCCGCGTGGCCCGCTGCCCGATCCGCAAAAGGAAGAACGCGAACAAAAACGCGCTTCATTTGCAGCTTCAGAGGCAGTGCAGGACCGTATCGAACAGGAAATGGGCGATCTGCACGGTGCTGTGCGTACTGCTTTGTCGGTTGAACTGCGCGACGGGCGGTTGTGCATCTTTATGCCGCCAGTGGAGGAGCTGGAATACTACCTTGATCTGGTCGCCGCCGCTGAAAATGCCGCCAAGGCGTTGAATCTTGCCATCCATATCGAAGGCTATACCCCGCCTGATGATCCGCGGATGAATGTGATCCGTGTGGCCCCTGACCCCGGTGTGATCGAGGTGAATATCCACCCGGCGACCAATTGGGCGGACTGTGTGAACATCACCGAAACGGTGTACGAAGCGGCGCGCCAGACCCGACTTGGTGCAGACAAGTTCATGGTGGATGGCAAACACACCGGTACTGGCGGTGGCAATCACGTGGTTGTCGGGGGGGCGACACCACTGGACAGCCCGTTTATCCGCCGACCCGATCTGCTCAAAAGCATCATCCTGTTCTGGCAACGCCACCCCAGCCTGTCCTATCTGTTTTCTGGGCTTTTCATTGGCCCTACCAGTCAGGCCCCCCGCATTGACGAGGCCCGCCACGACAGCCTTTACGAGATGGAAATCGCCTTTGGCCAAATCCCCAAGGCCGGTCAGGCCGATCCGTCGAAACCCTGGCTGGCCGACCGGTTGCTTCGCAACATGCTGACCGATGTCACCGGCAATACCCACCGTGCCGAGATCTGCATCGACAAGATGTTTTCGCCCGATGGCCCAACCGGGCGGCTGGGACTGGTCGAATTTCGCGGTTTTGAAATGCCGCCAAATCCGAGGATGAGCCTGGCCCAGCAATTGCTGATCCGCGCCATCATTGCCCGGCTTTGGGATGCTCCCTTGGAGGGCAACCTGACCCGATGGGGGACCACCTTGCATGACCGCTATATGCTACCGCATTTTGTGTGGGAAGATTTCAGCGACGTGCTGCGCGACCTGAGTGATCACGGGTTCAACCTGCGCCCTGAATGGTACGAGGCTCAGGCCGAGTTCAGGTTCCCCTATTGCGGCGAAGTATCTTATGAAGACGTGCATTTGGAAATCCGGCAGGCTCTGGAGCCTTGGCATGTTCTGGGCGAAACAGGCGCGATTGGCGGGACGGTGCGCTATACCGACAGCTCAACCGAGCGCCTTCAGGTCAAGCTGACCACATCCGATCATGCGCGCTATGATGTGGTGTGCAACGGCCGGTCTGTGCCGCTGCAAAAGACGGCGCAGGGCGGGATCGGCGTGGGAGGTGTGCGGTTCAAAGCGTGGAAGGCTGCCAGCGCGCTGCATCCGGTTTTGCCGATTGATGCGCCCTTGGTTTTCGATATTTACGACCGCTGGACAGGCCGCGCCGTTGGCGGCTGTACCTATCATGCTGCCCATCCTGGCG